>NZ_CALEMI010000158.1 GCF_937910895.1 uncultured Dokdonia sp.
TTAAGAGACCACTCATAAGTTGCGCCATCGGGATCTATGTTTGTTGGTGTAGCATCTAGTGTTACCGTTTCGTTAAAACACGTATTAAAATCATCTCCTAACTCAAAAAGAATCGTAAGTGGAGTAACTGTAACGCTATCTGTTATAACACAAGGACCTAAAGTAACAACCACATTGTAGGTTCCTTGTTGAGTAACATTTAATGTTGCTGATTCTTCTCCTATAAGAACAACATTGTTTAAAAACCATTGAAAAGTAACCAATGAAGGATCCACATTAGACGGTGTTGCATCTAGTATAATAGGATCTTCTAAACAACTATTGATATTATCTCCTAACTCGATAATAGGGGCTGTTGTAATAGCTACCGTAATGACATCAGAAAAAGAACATCCTGAATTAAAGTTAACAATAACTGCATATTCTCCCGCTTGTGTTACATTGAGAGTTGAATTTGTTTCGTTTATGAGGATCGCATTATTAAAAAACCAAGAGAACGTAGCTGATGATTCGGGAATATTAACATCCAATAGAATAGTGTCTCCCTCACAAACATCAATATCATCTCCAAGATCAACATCACTAGCTGTTATAAATTCTACAATAACTTCATCTTCTATCGTACAATCTGTATTATTAAGACTTACACTTACACCGTATAACCCTGGAGTTGTTACATCAAGCGTAGGATTTGTTTCCCCTACAATCTCAACACTATCCATAAACCAAGTATATGATACAGCGTCAGGATCTTCTGCGTTAAGAGTAACAGTGTCACCTTCACAAACAGCATTTCCATTAGAGACTAAGATATCATCTCCAAGATCTGTAGCACCAATATTAAAACTACCTGCCTCTAGGAATACTCCAATATCAAAGGCACTATCAGATTGATCTGCTACTACTAATTTTATACTGTATGGATTGCCTGATATTACATCAGCCATTGCAGTAAGCTCTACTGTTTGGCCATTAAAGTTTGTAGCAGCAGTATTTTCATCATTAAAAGGTTGAAAATTATACCTGTCAAAAAATTCTTCATTAACAGCGGCACATTGTCCAGGAACTTCTGGGCGGATATTAGTCACTTCTATAGGGATGGTTGTTCCTGGTAAAACAGCTAGATTTTGTACAGTACCAGTTGTTATGTCTGTAAGTATAAAAGCAAAAGCATCAGAAAAAGTACATTCAAAATTTTGATCATACTCTTCAGACGCCATAATAAAGTCAAAACTAATTTGCTCAATAAATGGCGTAAAATTAAATTCTATAAATGAGGCATTATTAGTATTTATAGCCGTAGTATTTGCTTCTAAATCTGCATCTCCAGGCCAACCACCATTACTTTGTGTTGTTGTATTTGGTCCTGGCGCTTGTTGTACATTTCCAGACATTAAAAGAATCCCTTCTTCAAAAGGGAAATCTGATCCATTTGCAGAAAACGCGGCAATACCGTTTACGTCACCAAAGTCAGTTCCTGTGGAAGATATAATATTTGAAACCTCAGCACAAGATGAGTTTATTAAGATATCTTCTACTAATTCCTGTGTAGTTAAGGATTCATCTATGGTGATTTGTCCATAACCCAGAAATGAAAGAAGGCTGGCGAATAAAAACGAAAGTAATTGTTTTTTCATTTGATAGAAAATTAGTTGTTGTATTCGATACTATTGATATAGTTTCGACGGGTATCTTTTTTATTTAGTAGGATTTTATCTTTTCTCAAAAACAAAAGCACCTACAAAAAGAAGATATTTGTCTTTATAATCTCACTAAGGTTAAACAAAAAAAGAATCTTACAAAACGTTAACTTTTTTTTTAGATATAACGCACAAAATCATCGACGATTAACAAGTGTTATTACCTTTATTTATGCTTTTAAAAGAGATGAAGCTGTTCAAAAATGAATTTTACATCTTATTAAGACTTTTGCACGCTATTTTTTTAATGATAGATGTACTATTTAGTATCCCATTTTTAGTGTCTTTGTTAAAAGATTTTTTTAGCCTCTAGTTTTCATAAATATTTAGTGAAATATGATCTATTTTTTTTGAAGAATTTATTTGTATATTACAGCATATTAATAACTTAAACCAAATCTCATGAAAATTAAATCATTACTTTTACTGTTGTGTTTTTACTCTATGATGTCCTATGGGCAAATAGATGATAAGACAAAACCTTTTTACGAAGGCAAAATTTCTTCTGTGGAGTATGTTTCTTCATTGTCCTCAAGGCCTAATGACCTTATTCCGTCAGATAATTCTAGAAAAGAAGCAAAAGATAAAAGATCATTAGCACCGCAAATAGTTCAAGGAAAGGATCCTCAAACAGAAAACGATTATTTTGTAAGAAATAAGCATGAAATGGAGCAGAGTATCCGCATGGCGCCTGCAAGTCTTGTTTTTGACGCTTATGCATCAGGATCGCAACCCACAGATCCTTCTCTTGCTGTTGGACCTAATCATGTAATGGTTGTATTTAACACAGGATTTGCTATTTATGATAAATCTGGAAATCAGTTATTAGGGCAAACGGCTCCTAATCCAGCCATTTTTCCTTCAGGGGGATGTTGTGACCTTACAGCATCTTATGATACGGCTGCAGATAGATGGGTACTTTCTTTCTTAGGGTCTGGAGCACAAGTAGCTATTTCTGATGGACCAAACCCACTTACTGCAGGTTGGTTTGTATATACGATTTCAGGAATACAGGATTATCAAAAACTATCTGTTTGGAGTGATGGATACTATATTACAGAAAATACTGGAGGTACAAACAAATTATGGGCATTAGAAAGAGATGCGATGTTAGTAGGTGATCCAAATGCACAAATTTTAGGATTTAATCTCCCTGGTATAGTCACTAGTGGGTTTTTTAGTCCTCAAGCATTAAATGTTACAGATGGTAATATGCCATCTCCAGGAGGTGCTACGATTGTATATTTACAGGATGATGCTTGGAATGGCGTATCTGTAGATCATATTAAAGTTTGGACAGCTAATGTAAACTGGTCAAACCCTTCAAGTTCAACAATATCAAACCCATCACAGATTAACACAACTCCTTTTATAAGTGTATTTGATAATGGAAGCTTTTCAAATCTAAGGCAACCAGGAGGCGGAAGACCTATCAGCATAGATGCCTTACAGGCAACAATTATGAATCAAGCACAGTTTAGAAAGTTTGCAACACATAATTCGGCAATTTTTAATTTTGTAGTAGATGCAGATGCAACTTCTGAAGAACAAGCAGCAGTACGTTGGTATGAGTTCCGTCAGAGTGGAGATAATCAACCTTGGTCTTTGTATCAAGAAGGTACGTATACAGCTCCAGATGGAAGACATGCTTGGAATGCTAGTATGGCGATGGATGGTCAAGGAAATATAGGAATGGGATATACGTCTATGTCTGGTGCGTCTACGCCATCTACGGTATTTGTAAGTTCTTATTTTACAGGAAGATTAAACGGGGATCCATTAGGAACCATGACAGCTATGGAAGGTTTAATCGCCAATGGTGATGGAAGAATACCAGGTACACGTTACGGAGATTATAGTAAAATGGATGTAGATCCGTCTGATGATTCGACTTTTTGGTTTATCAATGAGTATATGAATAACGGAAGAAGAGGTGTTGTAGGATCTTTTCAATTGCAGGCAGGAACTCCTGATACCGAAGCACCATCTGATCCTACAAACCTAGTCGCTTCAAATATTACTTCAAACACTGCTATATTAAGTTGGAATGGCTCTACTGATAATGTAGGTGTGGCTAGCTATACGATTTCTATAGATGGTACTGTAGTAGGAACCTCTACGACGACAACATTTAATGTTAATGGTCTTTCTCAGTTAACCACATACAACGCTTCTGTAAGCGCACAAGATGTCGCTGGAAATGTTTCAGGTGACGCTACAACATCATTTACAACGCTTGAAGGTGGAGGCAGTACTCCAGGTGTGATTGCAGGATATTTCTTTGAAACAGGATTAGAAGGATGGATTGATGGTGGTAATGATTGTGCAAGAGAAGCGACTGCAAACTCTTTTGAAGGATCTTTTTCTGTAAGACTTAGAGATGATTCTAATTCTTCTAATATGGTATCACCAGCTTTAGATCTTTCTGGAAACAATCAAGTAACTATTGAGTTCCATACGTTTGCTAATAGCATGGAAAACGGCGAAGATTATTTTGTAGAATTTTTTAACGGATCTTCGTATCAAGTGATAGGACAATACGCTAGTGGAACAGATTTTTCTAATGGTTCTTTCTTTACAGATACGATTACCTTAGATAGCAGTACTTTTAACTTTAATGCGTCTAATAGATTCCGTATCCGTTGTGATGCAAGTGCAAATAATGATCAAATCTGGGTAGATCAAGTGATTGTCTCAGGAGATAATGTAAGTTCATTTGCCGCTCCAGAAGAAGCACCAACCATTACAGCGTTGCGTTCATTTACGGAGGCTTCCAAAGACAATATCAAATTGTATCCTAACCCGACGAGATCACAGTTAACCATTGATATTCTGGATGTAGAATACGATGAGATTATCATATTCTCTTCTACAGGAACAATCGTTCAACAGATCAATCCAAAAGAAGATGCACTTTCTGTCGATGTGTCAAAACTAGCATCAGGAGTGTACTTTGTAAGATTTGTTTCTAAAGAAGGACTGGCAGTCACCAGAAGGTTTGTCAAACAATAAATTGTCTTAAAAAGTAATTTAAATAAAATCCTGTGAAGTTAACTTCACAGGATTTTATATTTATGTGTGGTGTTCAAAGACACAGTAAACAGGGAAGTGATCACTGTATCCTCCTAAATATCTTCTTCCGGCATAAGTTCTAAAAGGATTGCCTTTAAAACGACCTCTAAACTCTGTTAAATGATGCTCATTGTAAATATCTGATTTATGGTATCTGAGCGTATTTTCGTGCAAACGCATAAAATTTGCAGAAAGGATGATTTGATCAAAAAGATACCATTCAAAATCGTGGTTAAGACTTCCTTCGTATCGTGTGTTTAAAAATACCATAGGATTATAAAGATCCTTTTGGACCAAATGATTTTTGATACTCTCATTGTGTGGTCCATCATTAAAATCACCCATCACTATAATACGAGCTTCTGGATTTTCTTTCTGAATACGCTCGATAATCACTCGATTATTTTGAGCAGCTGTAATTCGTTTGGGTTCAGATTCATCAACACCACTTCGGCGAGAAGGCCAGTGATTTACCAATATGTGTGTTCTCACACCGACTAAGTTTCCAGTGACGTGTAATATATCACGAGTATAATCCCGTTCGCCAAACTCCGATTCTAAATACACAGAGACGGTCTCGCTCCCCAATACTTCAAAACTTTCTTTACGGTATAATAATCCGACATCAATGCCTCTTTCGTCAGGAGAGTCATAGTGTACAATATCATATCCAAGGTCTTTAAGTTCTTTGGTAGTAATGAGGCTTTGTAATACGGCAATATTCTCAACTTCTGCAACGCCTACTAAGACAGGCGCTTTTTGAGTTTCTGTGTGACCAATCTGAGAGATGACCCGACTTAACTTTTGTAATTTGTGAGCATAGCGTTTGCTGTTCCAGTTTTTAAATCCTTCGGCGGTAAAATCATCATCCAGTGTATTTGGATCATCTTCGGTGTCAAATAGGTTTTCTAGGTTATAAAATGCGACGCTTATTTTTTTTGAGTCTGAGTACGCTTTCGCGAAAGCGGAATGATCTTTCATAAATATTGTATCGGGTTACTAATTTACTAAAAAGGATTACAACGTATTCCCTACCTTTGTGGTATGCTAGAAACTGAACAAATAGAATATGAAAAATGTGTTCTCATAGGATTGACGACGCGTCATCAGAGTGAGGATAAAATGAATGAGTATCTGGATGAGCTTGAATTCTTAACCTATACGGCTGGTGGTGAGGTGGCTAAAAGATTTACACAAAAGCTAGATATGCCAAATCCTAAAACATTTTTAGGAACTGGAAAAATGGAAGATGTCAAAGCGTATGTAGATCAGCATGATATAGGAACAGTCATTTTTGATGATGAGCTTTCTCCTGGGCAACAGCGTAATATAGAAAAATTGTTAGAGTGCAAGATTGTAGATCGTACGTATTTGATTCTCGATATTTTTGCACAAAGAGCACAAACGAGTTATGCGCGTACGCAAGTAGAGCTTGCTCAATATCAATATTTATTACCGAGACTTACAGGGTTGTGGACGCATTTAGAGCGTCAGCGTGGAGGTATTGGGATGAGAGGACCTGGAGAGACAGAGATTGAGACAGATAGACGTATTGTAAGAGATCGTATCACACTTCTTAAAGGGAAGATGGAGACCATAGACAAGCAGATGGCGACGCAACGTGGCAATCGTGGGGCGTTAGTGCGTGTTGCTTTGGTTGGATATACCAACGTAGGAAAGTCTACGCTTATGAATGCGTTGAGTAAAAGTGAAGTGTTTGCAGAAAATAAATTATTTGCCACCTTAGATACCACGGTGCGTAAAGTAGTGATAGGCAATTTACCATTTTTACTTTCAGATACGGTAGGGTTTATACGTAAACTCCCAACACAACTGGTAGATTCTTTTAAGAGTACGCTAGATGAGGTCCGAGAAGCCGATTTGTTATTGCATGTGGTTGATATCTCACATCCTCAGTTTGAGGATCACATTGCTTCGGTAAATCAAATTCTTGGGGAGATCAAGAGTGCTGACAAACCAATTTTGATGGTATTTAATAAAATAGATGCATATCAACCAGAAGATTATGATGAAGAAGATTTAATGATAGAGCGAGCTCCAGTTCATTACTCTCTAGAGGAATGGAAACAAACATGGATGGCTCGAACCAATGGAGATTCTATTTTTATATCTGCTTTAAATAAAGATAATTTTGAAACCTTCAGAAAAAAAGTATATGAGCGTGTAAGAGAGATTCATATCACACGTTTTCCATATAATAGTTTTCTATACCCAGAATATGAAGATGGATTTTAAGCAAAAAGAAAACGCTTGAAGTAAAATTTTAAAAAATGTGAGTTGATGCTCACATTTTTTTGTTTGTAACACTTTTTAAAAATAGTTACTTATCATTGTATAACTAACCATCGCTATATGTTACCAAAACACGAAGATTCCAAGTTTAAAAAATGGCTTGATATTTTACAACAGGAAAGTTGGCAATTGGAACTGATTATTTCTGGAGTTGCTATTTTTGGATTAATCCAAACGTTTGATCCTATTATTACCATGGCAAATGCTGTTTCAGCAAAGACAATGGATAATGTTTCTTTAAGTGGGATTTCCAATATTGGATTTGCAGCTATTATAATATGCTTATTATCACTCACTATATGTTTGATTATCCACGTGATTTTAAGGGGACTTTGGATTGGTGCTGTTGGATTACGGTATTTTTCTGGTGATATTGATTATGAGGTGCTTAATTATACCGATAAATTCAAGGCATATTTACAAAAACATATTGGATCTTTTGATAAGTATATCGCAAAACTGGAAGATTACTGTAGTTTGATATTTGCGCTATCCTTTTTATTGGTTTTTTTCTTCCTTTCTTTTTTTATCAGTATTTCCGTGTTTTCAGCTGTGATCGCAATCATCGGCAGTGTGTTTAGTGGTGCTGTACAAAGTGTGTTGAGTACTATTTTTGGTATCTTCATGTCAATAGCTCTTTTGATGACTGCTGTTGATTTCTTTACACAAGGATTTTTAAAGAAGAAAAAATGGTTAGCATTTGTATATTTCCCAGTATACAGAGTCATGAGTCGCGTTACATTTTCATTTTTATACAGACCTTTGCTATATAACTTACTAGATAATAAGCTTGGAAAGCGTATTCTTGCGGTATTGATTCCTATTTTCATTGTAGGACTTATGTTGTTCTCATTAGAAGTAAAAGAATCTAATTTTCATATAAATCGTTGGGCAGATAAAGCACAATATGCTAGAGTATCAAATTATGAGGATGAAACTTCAGATAAAGAAAGTCTATTTATTAGAGAAGCTACAATTCCTTCTAAAATCATAAAGAGCTCATCACTTCCTATTTTCATAAAACACAGAATAGCTATAGAAGACGTGATATATAAAATAGATACAACACTAATGCCTAAAAAAGATGATCGCGGATTTGAATTAGGAAGTGTAAGTTTTCAATTAGATCGAGAGAATGCCACAACAGCGTATGCTAATTTTAAAAAATACCTAGGTGTATTAGAAGATATAATAACTATACGACTAGATAGCACACAAATGCCTGTTACGTATATTATGGCTCATAATAAAAAGGGACAAAGAGGCTATGAAACTGTTTTGGATTTAAAAGACGTTTCACGGGGACCTCATGTACTTGAAATCACCCGAAAAACGCTTAGAAAAGATACCATTAGTCCTACAGATATTGCTAGGATTCCTTTTTGGTATTATCCTGATTAAAGAGGGGGTAGATATAAGAGTTGTTTAGAAACGTAAAGTAAACAAAAAAGCGAGCCATCGGCTCGCTTTTTTAATAGGTATAATGGTAGGTATAATTAGAATGCGTAGCTTAATCCAAATGTCCAATAGCTTTGAAT
This sequence comes from uncultured Dokdonia sp., assembly GCF_937910895.1. Lineage (GTDB taxonomy): Bacteria > Bacteroidota > Bacteroidia > Flavobacteriales > Flavobacteriaceae > Dokdonia. Next base: position 8,624 of record NZ_CALEMI010000158.1, read on the forward strand.
TTGATCATCAACACTGTCGTCACCTAATTCAAAAGGAGTTGCCATAGGCATTGCAGCCAATAATTGGTTGTTTGCAAAATTCACAGTTTCCTGTCTGTTGTTTCTTAAACCAAAATCAAATCCAACACCAATTTTCTTCCATAAGGTATATCCAAAAGAATTAGTCCACGTCCAGTTAGATAAATCATTAGAATCATAACTTTGAAAAGCAGAAAGATTTGATTTAAAGTTAATCGCTCCTATTTTACGTGTATAATCTACTAAGATTTTTGCTCCTAAAGAAGACTCAAATACACTCTCCCCACTACTAAAAACAAAGTTGTAGTTTAATGGATGTACAACGACGACCAAATTTGGAATAGGTGTCCAAGTACCTCCAACCCCAAGATCTAAATACCCAGGATCGTTAAAATTATCAAGAATGGTTGTTCTGTACTCACCAAGAGCAGAAACCGCAAAATTCTTCGCTACATTTTTACCATATAAAGAAGAGATATTAAATACATCGGTTCCTGCTCTGAAACTATCATCATCGTTAGGATCATCTTTATCATCAAATTTTACCCAACCTAAGTTGACGTTTGCTGCATTACGCCAGAAGAATTTTTCTTCCGTAAGATTTGCATACCCGTTCACAGTAAATGCAATATTTCCAGAAGATACGTTGGGGGTTCCTTGAGAAAACCAATCGCTAAATTGAGAAATACTTCCTCCTATCGTTCCAAAAGCTCCTTTTTTCCATCCAGGTAAAGCATCTATTTGTGCTTGTAGTGCATCTACTTCTCCTTGTAGTTTTGCAATTTCAGCTTTTTTAGGGGCTTGTTCCTCTTTTAACTCCTCTGCTGTTTGAGCAGATAGATGGAGAGTTAAGAGTACCGTTGCTGCTAAGACAATGATTTTTTTCATAAGTAAATTGGGTTTGTTAATTTTAATTACAAATATAGAGATTCCTTAAAAACTACCTGTTTTTTCCAAGGTATAGGATATTGTTGATTACCTTATAACGAAAAGAACACTCTTTTTGTCGAGTAGTTAGACTATAGTTTGATCTGTATCGTATTCGTGTTGTGTCTCTGTATCAAGATTGCGATTTCCAGTCTAAGAAAGAATATGTAACCCCTAAACCTAAAACTTGTCGTACTTGTAGTCCGCTCACAGCGTTTTCATCATAAATAAGTTGAAGGGCAATATTTGTTGTGATATACCTATTTACGTTCATATTAATAGTAAGTGTATAATCTAGATCTACGTTTTTTGTGTTTTCTAGATAATCAGCATATAGATTTAAGCTATTTTCAAAAACAATGTTTTTAAAAAGCTCTTCCTTATAATATACACTTAGCGAAGCACCAAACTCAAATCGGAATGACTCATTTGCCTCAACCCCAAAATACGGGACATAATTTTCTAAGGCTTCTGGATCATTTTCATCTACACGTGTAAATCGACTACTCACAAAAATATAACGGATAGTCGCAGGAGCTAGGTTTATTTTAAAATCATCGCTCTCTTTCCACAATATTCCAGGACCTGCTTGTAAATAGGCAGGAGAAAAAGAAGCGGTTATTTTTCTTCTATCCTGAACAACTTCAACGATTTCTCCTTCTTCATCGCGTACTTCTCTATTAAAAAACTCAAATCCTGAAGCCAGCTGTGTTCTAAAATTCACAATTCCAGAATAGTAGAAATTTGTCTCTGGAATTTTATCTCCAAAAATGCTATTTATTTCAAACCGATCTGTTGTTTTACGTACAAACTCTTGATCTTTCGCAATAGCGAGACCTAGATTGGCAATCAGTCTTGTATCCCAGCTTATTTTTTTGCTCTTATAATTTAGGTCTTGACTCAGATTAAAACTCCCTGCTATATTTGAAGTTCCTCCACCTTGCCACTCCTCATTAAAAGCACTTTGATTAAATAGAACTTCCAACATCCCTTTGCTCTTCCAGCCTAAAATAATGGAGTCTTTCTTTTTCTTTTCTTTTTTAGGTTTTTCTTGTCCAAAAAGAGATAATGGAAGGATACATATTGCTAAAAAGGGGATGAGGGAGCGCATTCGTATTGAGATTTTAATAAGCGCGCAAAATTACTATAAATGGTAAAAAAATCAAAAATGATTACTTCTTTTTCTTAAATAAAGGCACCGAAGAACAGGCCTCGCCAAACAATAAACTTTTTGCCACAGGTTGTAGTTTTTCTATCAGTAACAGATACGCATTTTCGGGAACGGGTTTGTTTGTACAGCCCTTTACAATGATGGGGCTGTCTTGGTAAGGAGTCGTATCTAATGTTGCAATCGCTTCTGTAAAAAGAATGGTTTCTAAGATCTCTAAAGAACCTGTTATGGTTTTCTTGGAGATCCCTTGTAGGTGTGTGGCAACCAGCATATATGCCCAAGCGGGAACAATGGCGTCAGTACTACAATATAAGGCAACATAGGTGTCTTGATAAGGTGTCCAATTGTGGTTGGTTACGCTTTTGCGAAAGCTTTTTTCTCGTAATATAAAACCTTCTTCTAACCATTGTGAAATATCCAACGTCATACGCGCTCCTGAAGCATACAAATCTTCAAGATTAAACGTAATCAGTTTACTATTGGCAACTCTATTTACAATTTCTTCCATGGTGTGTTATTTATTAAACTTTATTTCAATTCAATCCACAATTCGATTGAAAATATCAAAACCAATACGGCTCCAATTCCATTTAATATTTTTTTGTTTTTAATTAACAATATCATTACAAAATCGATGAGTAATCCACAAAGCCCAATAGTTATTAGTCCAATCATGTAAACAACTCCCCATCCTTCTTCTTGGGCAATTATTTTCCAATTTCCAATTGTAAAAATTAAACAACAAGCCAAATAAACTAATGAGTAGCCTTTTAGTATTGTCATTTTTTTAATTAAAGTTAGCATTGTCAAATAATAGGATTACTTCTTCACTCATTGACATTGGCGTGAAACGGAAAGTTCACTATATTTTGTAAAGGAAAAATTACAAAATCTATTGAACAACCACCAAACTCCTTAATGAAGCAGTTGAGGTTTTTATTATAACATGCCTAATTCCAACTTCGCTTCTTCGCTCATTTTAGAACTTTAGCGACAGAAAGTTTTAATTTTTTTGTTCTAAAAATTACAAAAAAATGAAAACAACTACCAAAACTCCTTGGTCTACAATAGGTCATTTATGAATGTTTTACAACATACCCAACTCTAACTTTGCTTCTTCGCTCATTGACATTGGCGTGAAACGGAAAGTTCACTATATTTTGTAAAGGAAAATTACAAAATCTATTGAACAACCACCAAACTCCTTAATGAAGCTGTTGAGGTTTTTATTTATAACATACCCAACTCTAACTTTGCTTCTTCGCTCATTAATTCTTGCGTCCAAGGAGGGTCGAAGGTGATTTCAACTTCACAATCATTAACACCTTTAATAGACTTTACTTTTTCTTCTACTTCTAGTGGCAATGTTTCGGCAACAGGGCAATTAGGCGTGGTTAATGTCATTAAGATTTTTGTATCATAATCTTCATTCACAAACACGTCGTAAATCAATCCTAGTTCGTAAATGTCTACAGGAATTTCAGGATCGTATATGGTTTTGATCACGCGAACAATTTTTTCGCCTAACTCTTCTGTATTTATCGTGGTTTCTGTGGTCTCGCTCATCATACTATTTTTTATTCCCACGAAGGTGGGAATCTTATGATTATTATTTTAAAACAGGAATCTTATCATTATTACTTCAAAACGGGAATCTCACCCAATCATCACAATTATTGTTTTTATTGATATATGTAACCTTAATTCAATTGCGTTTGATAGGCTACAGCATATAACTTTATTTGTTTAATCATACTCACAAGTCCATTTGCTCTGGTGGGAGACAAATGTTCTTTGAGTCCAATCTCATCTATAAATGCCGTATCTGCATCTATAATATCTTGAGGAGATTGTCCAGAAAAGGCTCTGATTAGAATAGCGATAATTCCTTTAGTAATGATCGCATCACTATCTGCAGTAAAGTGAATCGTTTCATCTTCCATATCGGCATGTACCCACACTTTACTTTGACATCCTTTTATGATATAATCCTCTGTTTTGTATTGCTCGTTTATAAGAGGTAACGATTTTCCTAGGTCAATCATATACTCATAGCGTTGCATCCAGTCGTCAAACATAGAAAACTCGTCAATGATCTCTTCTTGTATTTCTCGTATTGTTGCCATAGTGTTTATCTCAATAGGTTCGCTTCTAGAACCAATGTATCGTTAAAATCATATAATTTAAGCACATCTCCTTTAAATTCAAAATGATGAACACGATTAAAAACTATAAAATATTCGTCTTGTAATGGTCGTCTAGAGGCACAAAATAAATCAGTTGTTAAAATTTTTGAAAAAACTAGACTATATCCAAATTGCTTAAAAAATAAGTGGTAATTATTACATTCTGTAGAACCTCTCATCACACTATTATTAGCATTTATAATAAGCTCCGTTTGATTAGGATTAAGAGGTAATCCATTTATGCCAACTACTTTAAAACTTCCTTTTAACTCTGGTGCATCAACCGCGTATTGAGGCACCCAAATTTTTGATATTACTTTTTGGAGTTGATACCTTGTCAAGTCATCTTCCTTTAATTTAGGTAACACTTGTACTTCTAGGGTATATTCAAATCCTGACTCTGCAATGAACCCTTCTATGGCATCAGTGGTAATAATAAATAAATCTTCACCATTGGTACTCAAGAGTTGCAAACACATTTCCTCTGGATCAGAATCTTCACATGGGACAAGATAGGGAGCAACTTCTAAAGTAAGAATGCTTTGTTCTTGAGCACTTGCATAAAAGGTGCATAAAAGAAAGATGATTATATAATGTATGTTTTGTTTCATAGCTTATAAGTAAGAAGTTATACAAAGATAGCACTCAATAGGCGGTCATCCATACTGCTTAACAAACCCTTAATGTATTTTATATACTTATCGTTAAAATATAAAACGGGTCGCCTTTAAGATTTCCTTGCCTTCATTATATAGTGTAAGCGTATCCTTTTTAATACTAAATTCTTTTGGACTCCCAAAAATATTTAAAAACTGGTTTTCTTTTTCCATAACCTCATCACCACAATAGATTTTTGTACCTATGGCTGGAGAAAATGTAATCGTATTCTCAGCTGTTGTAAAAGCAACACTATAGGTATTACATCCTGAAAATCCTGAGATTTTCGATGTACGATCATTGATTTTTAAGTTAAGATCATTACCCCCTATAGGTCGATCGTATAATGTATCTACAATAAAAGTACCTGCAAAAATAGCAGACTCCTCTTGAGAGATTACTTCTTGAGTAGACGTGCATGAATATCCGATGCTCAAGGAAACTAGTAAAATAAAAAATCGTATCACCATAGCATACATATTAAGACAAAGATAGTACCCAAATAGCCAACTATCACCTTGACGGGATAGAATTTATAGATGTTTGTATAGATACCACATAGGGCGATACGGATCATGCAATAATTTAAAATCCAGCCGTTGTACGCCAGCCTTTGTAAATCCTAAATTCTTGTAAAAAGACATTGCTTGCGGATGTTGATCCATAGCATCTAGCCAAATGAGATCATGTTTTGTTTCTTTAGCACGTTTTTCTGCATACTCCATAAGCTCTTTTCCAATCCCCTTGCCTTGTACCGTTGTATCCAGATAAATACGATGTACTTTATAACTAACGATATCCGCTTGCTCTGGATACGTATAATTTTCTATCACTTTAAAAATGCCTATAGTCTTATATTCTAGGCTAAGTACGCTTTCGCGAAAGCGAACAAAGTAATAATACGATCCTTTTTCCTCAAGTTCTTTTTTAAGATTTTCAGTATTGTATTGTTCGTTCAAATACCAGTTGCCTTGATCCTCCCAGAAATGTGAATACGCTGGCGGATAAATACGTTGCATCAATTCAAAAAGCCTTGCTTGATCTTCTAAGCGAATAGCTTCTAAAGCCAACTGATCGGAAATAGGAATCATTATCACTATCTTAAGAAAGCATCATCACGGCACGTTCTACTCCTTTTACAAAAGTGTCTATCTCTTCTTTTGTATTATAAAATGCAAAGGAAGCTCTGACCGTACCTGGGATTTTAAAATAGTCCATAATAGGCTGTGCACAATGATGTCCTGTACGAACAGCAATACCTAATTTGTCTAAAATCGTACCAATATCATACGGATGAATACTGCCTACATTAAAAGAAATCACGGCTGTTTTCTTTTCTGATTCGCCATAGATTTTTAGTCCTTCGATTTGAAGTAGTTTTTCTGTGGCGTATTGAAGAAGCTCTTCTTCATAACTCCCAATGACATCAAAACCTATCGCATTCATATAATCTAAGCCAACGCCTGCTGCAATAACTCCGCAAATATTAGGCGTTCCTGCTTCAAATTTATGAGGTAATCCAGCATAGGTTGTTTTTTCAAAAGTTACCTGATCTATCATCTCCCCACCTCCTTGATACGGAGGTAATTTTTGTAGTAATGCTTCTTTGCCATACAAGATTCCTACACCCGTTGGGCCACAGATTTTATGAGCGCTGGCTACATAGAAGTCGGCATTAAGGGCTTGTACATCAGGTTTGATATGTGGCGTTGCCTGCGCACCATCTATCACCACAGCAGCGCCTACTTTATGGGCTTCAGCGATAATATGTTCTATGGGGTTGACAGTTCCTAACGCGTTGGATACGTGATTTACAAATACAAGTTTGAGGTTGGTGGAGACCGCTTTCGCGAAAGCGTCCATATCCAGCTCCCCGCTTTGCGTCATAGGGATCACTTTTAAAACAGCGCCTGTGCGTTCACAAAGCATTTGCCAAGGGACAATATTACTGTGATGCTCCAAAGCAGAAACCAAGACTTCATCTCCTTTTTGTAAAAAACTGCTATATCCATTTGCGATCAGATTAATGGCATGCGTTGTACCCGCAGTCAGGATGATCTCATACGGCTTTGCAGCATTAAAATGCTTCTGAATTTTAATACGCGCTTGCTCGTAGGCATCTGTAGCTTCTTGAGAAAGCGCATGAACGCCTCTGTGAATATTTGCATTGTAGTTAGAATAGTAATCTACAATTGCATCAATCACCGCTTGGGGTGTTTGAGAAGTTGCCGCGTTATCAAAATAAATTAAAGGTTGTCCGTTTACTTTTCTAGAAAGAATCGGAAAATCTTTTCGGATGCTTTGTACATCAAATGTAGTATGTGCTTTAGTTTCTGTCATCTTCATTGCCTTCTTATTAGTAAAATACCCGCATAAGGCGGGTATTTTACTATGTGATTTGTCGTCTATGCCTTATAACTCAAATCCAATACTTACGCCAATTTTCTTAGCGATAAGTTTGGTGATACGTTGTTTTAATTGCGGAATTTTCACACTAGATAATACGGTGTTTGCAAAAGCATACATCAATAAAGCTCTTGCTTCTTTTTTTGCAATTCCTCTAGATTGTAAGTAAAACAAAGCACTTTCATCAAGTTGCCCTATAGTACACCCGTGAGAACAACGTACATCATCTGCAAAAATCTCTAATTGAGGTTTTGAGTTAATCGTTGCTTTGTCATCTATCAAAATATTATTGTTAGATTGATACGCGTTTGTTTTTTGTGCTTCTTTTTCGACAACGACTTTTCCGTTAAAAACACCTGTAGAACTCCCTGCAAAAATCCCTTTGTAATCTTGGTGTGATTCACAATTGGGTTCTATATGATGTACAAGGGTGTTATGATCTACATGTTGTTTTCCACCTATAAGGGTAATCCCTTTTAAGATAGAATCCATGTATTCTCCCTTTTGATAATAATTAAGGTTATTACGTGTGATATTTCCACCCAGAGAAAACGTATGTACAGAAACGACACTTTCTCTGTGTTGTTCTATTTCGGTAGTGTCAACAAGAGAAGCATTTAGCTTGTCATTTTGAATTTTGTAGTAGTCGATCATGGCACGTTTTCCAGCATAAATCTCTGTGACAGAGTTTGTAAAAACAGCTGTATCTGAAAGACTTTGATGACGCTCTATGATTTGTACTTCACTATTTTCCTCTACGACAATAAGGTTACGAGGTTGGAATAAAGTTGCTTCTTCTGATCCTGTTGCAAAGTGAATAATCTGAAT
>NZ_CALEMI010000159.1 GCF_937910895.1 uncultured Dokdonia sp.
GTTTAACTTCATTCACCTGCCTTCATAAGTTCGTTTGCTACTAACAACAACACATTCTCATTCATAAAGTGATTAAAACAGAAAGCCAGATGGTTACCATATGTTTATTGGATTAGTTATAGATAGTCACACTTTCATCAATGACGCCAGTTGCACTATTCAACTTACATGTGACATGAAAATAAAGGCTTATGACTTAAGTCTTTGGTTCAAAAACTGTGGGGTCTATTTCACTTAGTGGACAGCCCCATTTACTCTGAACATAGAATTATATTATGGAATAAAAAATAGCGTCATAATAGCTAAAAAGTATTTGCTTATTTTCAGGCCGTGTACAATACCTTCTGCGCTTCCACTTTCAAAAAGAACATTCGATTTTAAAGACACGACATTCTTTGATAAGATTGCGGCTTTAGGCGAAAAATATACAAAAGACACGGAGATTCGAAAAATGAACGGAAACCGCGGTAGTAAGCACTTCCTATACATCAACAGAACCTTCTTTGGACTTTACAATTTAATGCACGACCTAGGAGGTCGTATCAAAGTAAATAACTTTGAACAATACACATATAAAAAACGTGTCGCATAAAGATTAATAATTGATTAGTTTATACTTTTCACTTATTTGGTTAGGTTGTTTTGAAAAGAGTGCTCCTTGGAGCGCTCTTTTTATTAGTAAAACACTGTTTTGTAAATTCGGAAAGACGCCTACAAAATAATAAGTTGAACTAATCCTGCTTTCAGCGGGATTTATGGTTTAGTATCTCGACCCAAGGGTCGATTTTTAATGTACAGAGCTTGCTCTGGAGCTTAATACCTTTTATCATTTATAGCCTTTAATGATGAAATGTTGTATTCTTAATTTCAATTATATGCGACATTTTTATGGCTAAAATCGTGTTACCTCATCAGTTACTATGCGTGCATACTAAACAAGGCGTTCTTTCTTCTTAAGATACAACCAAAAACATATATTTGTGTTACGCCTTTTTCACTTTCGTGAAAACGTATATAACAAAAATATCTTATGTCATCCACTGATCGTGTGACTTTTAAAAACAGCTATATGTATAATTCTAGAATCGCCGGATTAGGCGCTTATGTTCCTGAAAATATTGTTACTAATGACGACTTATCCAAACTGATGGATACCAATGATGCCTGGATACAGGAACGTACTGGGATTAAAGAACGTCGTCACATCAAAAAAGGAGACGGCAACTCTACATCAAAAATGGGCGCAAAAGCCGCTACCATTGCGATAGAACGTGCAGGATTGACCAATAAAGATATTGATATGATTGTCTTTGCCACATTAAGCCCTGATTATTACTTTCCTGGTTGTGGTGTACAAGTACAACATCTTATGGACATGAAAACCATTCCTGCGCTTGATGTCCGCAACCAATGTAGTGGTTTTGTATACGCATTGGCTACCGCAGATCAGTTTATAAAAACTGGGATGTATAAAAATGTACTCGTGATCGGCGCTGAAAATCATAGTGGTGGTCTAGACTTTACTACAAGAAGCAGGTCTGTCTCTGTGATTTTTGGAGATGGCGCTGGCGCTGCTGTCTTGACTCGTGAAGAAGATACGACCAAAGGAATTCTTTCGTCACACTTACACAGCCAAGGAGAGCATGCTTTGGAGCTTTCACTTAGAGGACCAAGCACAGAAGAGTGGGTACCAGAAATTATCGCCACCAACCCCACCGAAGATATCCCATATTACCCCTATATGAACGGACAGTTTGTGTTTAAAAATGCTGTTGTTCGCTTCTCTGAAGTCATCAAAGAAGGACTTGCCAAGAATAACCTCACCGCAGACGATATTGATATGCTGATTCCGCATCAAGCTAATCTTCGTATTGCTCAGTTTGTCCAAAAGAAATTTGGTCTTACCGACGATCAGGTATTTAACAATATCCAGAAATATGGAAACACCACAGCAGCCTCTATTCCTATCGCACTTACAGAAGCTTGGGAAAAAGGTAAAATAAAAGAAGGAGACACGGTGGTACTCGCTGCCTTTGGTAGTGGCTTCACATGGGCGAGCTCGATTATTAAGTGGTAAGCTCCCTAACCCCCAAAGGGGCGAACTGAAATCCCCTAGCCCCAAAGGGGAACTCATATATTCTCTAAAACATCCCTAAACTCCGAATCGGTAGTAAAAACAGTTCCTTCTCCCTCTGGGAGAAGGCTAGGATGAGGGAACAAAAAGCCGTAACAAAATCGATAAACAATACGAACTTCTGACTTAACCGAAAGGTTTACGTATTTTTATGAAGTCCGCAACAATTCTAAGATATTGCTTTTAGCGGAACAAAGAAAAAATATACCATCATCAGATGAAAACAACCACCATCCTTCTTTCTCTTTTAATAACGCTCTTTTTTAGCTGTCAAACAGATAAAAAAGAAGCTACCCCAGAAACCCCAACTAAAAAAGAAAAGTTCACCTCTAATGATTATTCATCTTTAGTAACCTTATTTAAAGAATGGAGAACATTTGAAAAACCACCGCTCCGTGATGGCGCTCCTGATTATACCAAACAAACTTTTGAAAAACGTTTGCCAAAATTCAAAGAGTTACAGTCAGGATTACAATCGATTGACACCACAAATTGGCCTGTAGAAAATCAAGTGGATTGGATGATTGTCTGGGCTGAAATGAATGGCTATGACTTTAACCATCGAATTTTAAAACCTTGGGTTCGTGACCCTGCTTTTTATAAATCAGTTTGGTCTAACAGAAGTGATGTGCCAGCTCATGAAGGACCAACCAACCATGGCACCACAGAACTATGGACGTATACATTTCCGTTGTCGACAGAAGAAAGAAATAGATTGATCACAGACCTAAAAGTAATCGCTCCCCTCAATGACCAAGCAACGGAAAATTTAACAGGAAATGCTAGAGATTTATGGATCACTGGCATTCGGGATATTCAAAATCAGAGTGTGGTGCTCACCGATCTAAAAAAGCAAGCGACAATAAAAGAGGATGCCGAATTAGTTTTAGTGATAGATGAAGCCATCACCTCCACAAATGATTTGGTGACTTGGTTACAGGCTCAATCCAAATCAAAAACAGGTCCATCAGGAATCGGCAAAGAAAACTATACGTGGTATTTACAAAATGTACACTTGGTGCCCTTAACTTGGGATGATGAAGTAATGATTCTAAAACGGGAACTCGCACGTGCTTGGACTTCGCTAAAATTAGAAGAGCACAGAAATAGAAAATTACCAGAATTAGTAGATGCCAACTCTCCAGAAGCTTATAACAAAATGGCAGATGAGGCCGCCAAAAGCCTGATTACCTTTTTGAATCAGGAAGACATTGTGACTGTAAAACCTTATTTCGATACAGCTTTACGTGAACATTTAGGCGAATTTATCCCCAAGGAGAAACGAAACTTTTTCACCATAGGAGAACACTACGACCCTAGACCTTTATACTCCCATTTTTACCATTGGTTTGAATTAGCTCGTATGGATACTGAACCACACAAAAGTGAGATCCGAAAAGGACCTTTACTATATAACATTTTCGATTCAAGAAATGAAGGCACCGCCACAGCTGTTGAAGAATTATTTATGCAAGCGGGTTTATATGATGATAGCCCAAGAACCAAAGAGATTGTGTACATCATGATTGCCCAACGTGCAGCAAGAGGTTTAGGATCCTTATATGCCCATGCCAATGAGATGACGATGGAAGAAGCTGGAGGGATTCATAGTGAATACACCCCTCGTGGTTGGATGAAGACGGAAAAAGAACTCCTCATTTTTGAACAACATCTGTACTTACGTCAACCAGGATATGGCACCAGTTATATTACAGGTAAATATTTACTAGAAAATGCCTTGGCAGATTATGCCAGAATCCAAGAATCACAAGGCAAACCCTTTGTTCTAAAAGACTTTTTTGACACGCTCAATAGTATCGGAAATATCCCTGTATCCTTAACACATTGGCAAATGACGGGCTCAAATAATCACTTAAAGACTATTACTGATTAATGTATGTATTCCGCTTTGCGAAAAGGAAAGCCCCCTAATCGCCAAAGGGGTAACTTAAACATTCTATAAAAACTAAAACAAAAAGCTCCTCCCCTTGCCGAGGGGAGGTGGATGGATCGAGGCACGAGATACAGACGGAGGGGAGCAACACACTACTATCAAAAGAAGTTTGTCAGAATACTACAAACTCTTTAATCTTCTAGCAAAGCGATCTTGTTTTTTTAACACTATTGTGGAAAACCGTAAATAAGTTAAGCCAGTTTTTCCTAAATTTCAAAAGTAATTGTAAACAATTATAAATAACCTCCTACTTTTCAACAAAAGTGATCAGCATAAGAAGTTTATGTTTTTTTATAGTACTTTAGGTAACATTATATATTAGTTGCCAGTAATTTGACCAACCATTGAATTGAATTGAATTGAATTAAATGACACCAACACCTGAACAAGAAAAAATATACAATTTTATAAAGTTTGATTCAAATCACGGAATCATAGATGCTGTAGCTGGTTCCGGAAAAACAACGACTATAATTGAAAGTATTGGATTTGTTGATAAACAAAAAACTTTACTTTTCTGTGCTTTTAATAAAAGTATAAGAGACGAAATTCAAAGCAGAGTTACTAAAAAAGATAATAATAATATTGTAGTTAAAAACTTGCATCAACTTGGGTATGAAATACTAAAATCAAATAATGAACTTCCTTATAATATAAAGCCTCAAAAATATAATAATCTAATAGCTAGGTCAGTTGAAAGCTACAACAAAAAATCTTTTTTACGTTATTTGAAATTATATGACATAAGTCCTGAGCCAGAAAACAGTTTTGAAAAAAGTCAATTAAATAATTACTTTAATTCTTTTAAAAACAAACTTCTTAACTCGGTTGATAAATTTAGATTAACATTAGAAAAAAAGGATTTTTTTAGATTTAAAGAAATGGTAATCCATTTCAATATTATTGACCCAAACAAAACAAACGAAAAAATACTTGATAAAATTATTGATATACTTTTCAAAGGAACCGAACAACTTTTAGAAGAAGGAAATAAAATTGCTAAGAGCCATAATTACATCGATTTAACAGATATGTTATACTTACCAAAAGTATTTGAACTTTATCCAATCAAAAAATATGATTTACTTTTTGTGGACGAGTGTCAAGATTTATCCAAAGCACAATTAGCTATTGCTTTGAAATATGTAAAAAAATCTGGTCGTGTAATTGCTGTTGGCGACCCTTGCCAATCAATATATGGTTTTACTGGAGCAGATATTGAATCTTTTAGTCGATTTGAAGATTTACTTAAGAACCACAATAAACTGACTTTGTCTTTTTGTTTTAGATGTCCAAATAATATAATTGAATATGCACAGAATTTTAGAAAAGATATAAAACCATTTAAAGACAAAGAAGGAATAATTGAAAAAATAGAATTCAATCAAGTTATTGAAGTTGCTAAGGATGGAGATTTAATAATAAGTCGAACAAAGGCACCTTTAACAACATTACTCTTTGTTTTACTTGAGAATAACAGAAAAGTTAATATCCACCAAGATGACGTAAAAGACTTATTTAATGAGCTTCGTTTTTTATTTTCGAAACAAGAGTTAAATACAAGAAACGTATTTAAAAATAGCTACGACTTCTTTGAAAAAGTCAAAGAGAGAAATATCTATTTTATTGAGAAGAAAGCAAAAAAAATGTCCAATAATTCATCAAAAGAAGAGTTTATTAAAGAAGAGACAGAATACATTGAAAGAAGAATAAATTTTCTACAAAGACAAGCATCAATCCATTTAGACGTATCAACAATAAATGAATTAGTAAAACGAATTCAAGGACTAGTGACCGAAAGCGAAGAAGCTATTAAACTTTCTACTATACATAAAGCTAAAGGATTGGAAAATAATAGAGTTTTTATATTGAACTATGACAAACTACCTATGAAAAAAGACGGTCATAAACCGTGGGAAACGGTACAAGAAAATAATTTAAAATATGTCGCTTTAACACGAGCTAAAGAATCTTTATATTTAGTTGATGCTATTAAGGAAGATATTGAAACTGACGAAGGTAATTTATTTGACGAATTGGATGATATATGGTAAACCTACTTACGAAAATCCTTGTCGATTTTCTATTTGGTTTGTATTTGTTAAATTAAATAATATACAAATTAGGTTAAGTACAACTTAGCAGTAATATCGAATAATATGGAAAAAATTAGCCTAGACATATTTACTTTAAAATTAGCAATAGGAACTATTTGGTTCGTATCTATTTTCATGTTTACATGTGGATTTTATAACATTTATCCTTTCGTTGAAGAATTATCGAAATCTTCAACTTGGGGAATAGTTGTAACAATTCCAACTCTTATATTTTCATATTGTCTTGGAGCCATTGCTGTATATTTGAGTAATAACCTAAAATACAAATCAAAAAAATCATTTAATAGTATTGATGATTTTTTATTTGTAGCTGGTTTAGAAAATGAATTTATTACTAAACGACATGAAGCAATGAGAAATCAACATGAATTTTTTACTGCTTGTATCCCAACTGTCATATTCTTAGGTATTTCAGTGATATGGGCATCAATTAGGATTTTGAAAAGTGGTGTTTTTGAAGGGGAGAAATTGGTTGCAATCGGGTTGGGGGTTTTAACTATAATTTCTTCGATAATTTTATTTAAAATGGGTAAAAACCAAAGAAACGAGATAGAATATTTTATGAAAGAACTGAAAAAGTAAGCAATGATTAACAAAAAGCATAGTCAATTACTTCTTTTATGGTATACTCACAGACGCAGAAAGATCTACTAATTCTGGTGGGACAAAATACATCCCTAGATAATGTACTTTCTTTAAGGCTTCATAATAGGTTACAATTTCCTTCCCATCAATTAGCTCCTGTAATTCTTTTCGCGACAGCGTAATACCAGTATCTTCCATATAAATTTCTAATCCGTAAATAATTCTGAGGTTAAAGAAAGATTTATATTTGTTTTTATGAACACCAAAGAAACCCTCATCAAATCCCTAGACCTCCAACCCCACCCAGAAGGAGGCTACTATAAAGAAACCTATAGAAGTCAAGGAAACATTGCCGAAGAATGTCTTTCAGATGCATACAACGGAAGCAGAAGCCATGCAACAGGCATTTACTTCTTGCTGACCTCTGACAATTTTTCGGCGTTTCATAAAATCAATCAGGATGAGATGTGGCATTTTTATGATGGCGCTTCGATCCTACTGCATATCATTTTAAAAGAAGGTGTCTATTCACAACATATCATTGGACGAAATATCCTTGCGGGAGAAGTCCCTCAGTTGGTCGTAAAAGGAGGCGATTGGTTCGCTGCAGAAGTTATAGGCGTGGACACCTTTTCTTTTGTTGGCTGTACCGTATCGCCTGGTTTTGATTTTAAAGATTTTGTGCTTCCTAGTAGGAAAGAATTAGTGGCCTTATTTCCTGAACACACAGACGTCATTACACGGTTGACGCATCATTAAATTAATAAAAACTCCAAAACAATAAAAACCGAAAACAATTCCTTCTACCTCTTGGAGAAGGCTAGGATGAGGTAACAAAAAACTCCTTCCCTCAGCGATGCCTGTGCTGAGTCCGCCGAAGTAGAAGGTGGCTATATAGAAGCACGAGATATAGACGGAAGGGAAAGAAATCTCTAACTCCGAAAGTGACGACTTATATCCTTCCTTAGTTGTGAATAGTTTGTTTTCTCGAACTTGCCTGCCAGTAGGAAGGAGCAAAATTATTTTCAAACCTATTATTCTAAATGTAGAATACTCATCACATCTTTAATTTGTGAATAAATCTCAATAAACAACTGACAAACAGTGCTTAAAATTGTTTAGATTAGCCGTTACTATTTATTAAAAAGCCCCTAAGCCTAATTAATAAATATAAATATGACCAATTTAGAAACACTCCAAGAACTTCTAGGGAAGAAGATAGAACGTCAGGGTATTTTATTAAAAAAAAGCAATGAGCTAGAAAAAGTATATCTTACTATTTCTGGGTCAAAAAAGGGAAGATGGTTTGGTTCTTCCTATTTAATTGTAAAACGAACGTTATCTATATTTTTAGGGATAGGGCTTATTATAGTAGGTGTCTTTTTTCTAATAAATCCTAGTGTGATTCTGTCAGATCCAGATATCCGTGAAGAACTTATCAAAGACTCCAAACAACATTATATAGAGCTTGCCGGTAGTGGTTTAAATGCGACGTTAATAGAAGCTGCAAGAAATAAAAATAATTTTAATGATGTAGTTGAAATGCTTGATACAGTTGTAGAAAAGTCTCTTGAAAAAGAAATTATAAGTAGCATCCGATTCTTAGCAGGACTTCTTATCATACTTGCTTTTGTATTCCTTTATATAGCTCGGATGACTCGAAAGATGAAAGTCAGGAATCAAAAAATATCAGAGTCAGAAACCTTAACGCAAGACATTATTAAGAGCTTTAGAACGTCCATACAAGAAGAAGAGCAAGAACTTCTTATTCTTCAAAATATGATTCGTACATATATGAACAATAAGGATTTCCTAAATTCAACTAGGAATCCCCCGCATAGAGCTTCGTAACAAAACTAAATGGCGCCTTTCCTCAACGAGAAAAATCTCTCGAACCTTCATAAGAGTACATTTTTATCCTTGAATCTTGATAAATAGTTCGCTTTCGCGAAAAGGATGCAGGACTTAAAAGAATTAGGAATTAGGACTAAAAAAGTCTTGAGTGGTGAGTCTTTGAGTAAAACAATCCCGAGTCGTATCGATCCTTCGACAAGCTCTGGACAAACTTTAGGAGAGATCACACAAGTAGCTACCTAATTCTCCAAAAGGGGAACTAAAAAGTGAATTATTCTTCTTCTGGGAGAAGGCTAGAATGAGGAAATCAATATCTTAAGACCAACCTTCTCTCTTTACTAAATTGGCGATGTGCATATAGTGATGCATTCCGTGCCATGCGTATTGTCCTACGTTTTGACGCAAAGAGATCACTTTATTTCCATCGGGATGTACAAACGTGCGTTCTAGTTGCTCATCGCTTAGGCAGCGTAGCAAACGCACCAATTTATAATGTACTGCTTCCAAATGTTTTAAAGACCACTCCACAGGCATTCCTTTGAGGTCTGGGAGGTCTGTCCACTCATTTTCCAGATACGGTTTAATGATTGGATTGTCTTCAGTAAGTGCCCACTTAAAACGAATATAACTGTGATGATGACTATCCGCTAGATGATGTACCACTTGGCGTACGGTCCATCCTTCTGGTCGGTATGGAGTGTCAAGTCGAGTGTCAGGCATATCACTGACCATGTCACGTAATTGCGCGGGTAAGACTTCTAGAATGGTGATCCATTCCTTTAATTTTTCGTCAGAAATCGTTTCTGGTGGCGTAAATCTGCCTATTGGGTATTTGAGTGCTTCCATACCTCAAAAATAGAAAAAGTGCCTATCGAAATAGACACTTTTTTATAAGTAGTTATCCACAGTTTATACAACTAGGATCGTATGTATGTTTTGTTTCTGAGTACGCCACTTCGACAAGCTCAGTGTGACATTTCGCGAAAGCGTATAAAACACGTATAGAAAACTTACTTTACAGCAACAAGTTCCACATCAAAAATAAGGGTTGCATCTGGAGGAATTACTCCACCAGCACCACGACTTCCGTAACCTAAATTTGAAGGAATGACTAAACGTGCTTTGTCTCCTACACCTAATAACATAATCCCTTCATCCCATCCTGCAATGACTTGTCCTTGATTGATAGGAAAATCAATCGGTGCATTACGCTTGTACGAACTGTCAAAGACTGTCCCGTCAGGTAATTGTCCTTTATAATGTACAGAAACCGTTTGCCCAGAAGCTGGTTTTGCACCGTCTCCTTTATGGATCATTTTATATCTAAGACCACTTTCTGTTTTTTCAAAACCAGCGGCTATTTTATCTAATTCGGCTTCTTGTGCTGCTTTAGCTTCGGCGATTCTTAGTTCTCTAGCACCTTCAAAAGTTCTAAATGCTTCGATCGCGTTCCAAGCTTCTGCTTCAGCTCCTTGACGTATAATCGTCACTTTGTCCATCGTATCTCCTTGCTCAATCGCATCGACCACCTCTTGTCCTTCGATCACAGATCCAAACACGGTGTGCTTACCATCTAACCAAGGTGTTGCTACGTGTGTGATAAAAAACTGACTTCCATTAGTGCCAGGTCCTGCATTTGCCATACTTAATTTACCAGGTGCATCATGGATCAATTCTGGGTGAATCTCATCATCAAACTGGTAGCCTGGACTTCCTGTTCCTGTTCCTTGAGGACATCCTGCTTGTACCATAAAATCAGGAATGACTCTATGAAATTTTAATCCGTCGTAATAAGGAGTTCCTTGTGGCTTAGCGCCATTTTCCATATTTCCTTCGGCTAGTGCTACAAAATTCCCTACCGTTCCTGGAGTTTTTTTGTGCTCTAATTGTGCTACTATCTCGCCTTTTGGCGTACTAAATTTTACGTAAATACCGTCTTGCATTCGTTCCGTTTTTTAATAAAGTGCAAAGATAGTTATATCCTAATGAAGGGTAAAGAATTAGCCATTCGTTTTTTTGAAACTACTGAAGTATTTTTTGGCTTCCTTCATTACTCTGGGTGCCAAATATAAGGTCGCAAACATAGTAGGAATCGCCATAAGTGCAAACACGCCGTCAATTAGATTAATCATCATACTAAGCGATGTGGTGGCGCCTAACATAATACTCGCTACATAAAAAATATTGTAATACTTCTTATTTTTCGCGCCAGCTAGAAAGCTTAAACTCTTAGATCCATAATAGGAGTAAGAGAATAGTGACGAGATGCTAAATACGGCAATACAAACCAATAATATATATTTTCCTACCGATGGGATCGCTTTCGCGAAAGCGGTTGCCGTAAGGCTCACTCCGTTCACATCAGTACTTTCCCAAACGCCTGTGACCAGAATTGCCAGTGCGGTTAGCGTACAAACAATCAGTGTATCGATAGCGGGACCTAGCATCGCCACGAGCCCTTCGCGGATAGGCTCTGCAGTTTTGGCGGCACCATGCGCCATGGGTGCGGTACCAATTCCCGCCTCGTTAGAAAAAGCACCTCGCTTGATTCCTAATACAATCAACGCTCCTAAAATCCCTCCGTATAAGGGTTCGCCTTTATATAAACTTGCCGAAAAAGCATCGGTAATAATCATCTTAAAATACATGGGGACGACTTCTATATTTTGAATAAGAATATACATCACGGCTATAAAATAGAGTCCTACCATAGAAGGCACGAGTCGAGATGCTGTCTTACTAATGCGATTCAAACCTCCTAAAACCACAATAGCTGTAATGATCACAAGCGTCCCTCCTATGATTAAATTCGTCTTGAGACCGACCTCAATGCCTTGTGGTTTTAGTAAAATATCATTGATTGCTTGCGTTAACTGATTAACATTAAAAACGGGTAATGCACCAATAAGAGCTGCGACGCTAAAAAAGACAGCAAGCGGTTTCCACGCTTTGCCCATGCCTTCCGTAATAAAATACATCGGTCCTCCTTGTGCGACGCCTTCACTATCGGTACCGCGATACATCACAGCAAGGCTTCCTGTAAAGAACTTAGTCGCCATCCCCACGACAGCACTTACCCACATCCAGAAAACCGCACCAGGCCCTCCTATCGCAATAGCCACAGCAACCCCAGCAATATTTCCCATTCCAACAGTAGCAGACAAAGCAGTTGTTAACGCCTGAAAATGACTAATTTCTCCAGGATCATCTGGATCATCATATTTTCCTCGTAACACTTGAACGGCATGTCCTAAATACCGAAAAGGCAAAAAACGAGAATAGATCAACAGAAAAAGTCCGCCTCCTATTAATAAAACCAATAGAGGAATCCCCCAAACGGCACTTGAAAAAGCAGCTATTATCGCGTCTAATTTTTCCATAAATAATGTGTCTCATTAATTGCTTAAATCTACAACTTATCGCCCTTTTTCTATAGATTAATTAATTAAACTATCTTCCCGCTTTGCAAATTTTAAAAATTACATGAAGAATCCTACGTGCGTTTTGATAAAAAAAAGATGCCTACACTTATCTATATTTTTTCTGTTATTCAGTAATTTACAAGGTGTATTGGGACAAGAAAACACCTCCCCTATAACGATCGTTCCAGAGTTTGTTTTTGGTACTTCAGCCGCTTCCAATAAGACGTTTCCTGAACGAAACCTGCAAACACAAGCAATTTTTAATCTGTTTTGGCATCACGAAAACAATCCCCAAAAGTGGGCACATTGGCTTCATAGTCCGCGTACAGGAATAAGTGTAGGCTATACCAATTTTGGAAACTCAGACCGTCTAGGAAGCGCATTTACCCTCATGCCTTTTTTGGAATTTAATGCATTTAAGAGTCAACGTCTAACCACACAGATAGGTATAGGGACTTCGTATTTTACCAAGCAGTATGATTTTGAAACTAACTTTTTTAATCGGGCTGTCAGCACTGACTTCACATGGTCTTTCAGAGCGTTTATACACTATAATTTTTTACAAAGGGAAAAAGTAAACTATAGAGTTGGTGCTGGGATTTTTCATCACTCTAACGGACATACGAGATTACCTAATCAGGGATATAATTCGTTCTTAGTAAGTGTTTCTGCAGAGATCAAAAATGTAAAATATCGCGCTTACGCGAAAAATACCCAAACACTTGAAAAACCAGAAAGAACAGTTCAAAACTATATTGCCATACGAACAGGGATTGGTCAGAATGTATTTAGTGATGTGTCTATTTTTAATGAAAAGAAAGAAGTGTACACGCTTTCTGCCGAATACGGAAAAATCTATAACAAAACGCTTAAAATAGGTGTTGGTGCTTTTTATAGATTGTATGAGCATTACTATGATTACATCAATGATAATGAATCATTAGTACAGGACGGAGAAGAATATGCTTCTTTACGAGATAATCCTTGGCATAATGCATCCAATTATGGGCTGTTTGTAAAAGGTGAATTATTGCTCAATCACGTAGGAATTGAGTTGCAATTTGGTACTAACTTCCATAAGCCTGCCTACGAGATAGATTGGAAAATTAATGAAGGATGGGATTTGGCACCTAGAGAAATACCCCCAGGATGGGTACTTGGCGAATTGAACTCTAAGTTTAAATTTAAAAATGCGATCAATACGCGTATAGGCCTTAAGTATTACCTTATAGGGACAGATGCTGCTCCAAAACATAATCTATATGCAGGTGCTTTTATCAATGCAAATCTTGGACAAGCTGACTTTACAGAATTAGGTATTGGATATGTGCGAAGTTTTTAATGAAGGGTATTAAACCCTAGGACAAGCCTTGGATACTGAAAATCGATCCAAGGGTCGAGGTATTAAACCATAGATCCCGCTAAAAAAGCGGGATTAGTTCAACTAGCTATTTTGAATGCGTCTTGCAGACTTTGCAAAACAGCGTTACGTTAAAACATAAAGAGATCCCGCTAAAAAAGCGGGATTAGTTCAACTAGCTATTTTGAATGCGTCTTGCAGACTTTTCAAAACAGCGTTTCACTAATAATAGATTCTAACCACTGTATTGAAAGTCGTTTCTAAAGCGGTTCGCTTAAACTCTTGTACAGTAGATGTTCCGTCTACACGGAAAAAATTCTCAATAGTATTATTGGTATTTGCTACATTCCAAACAGAAAAACCAAGATCTGCACGCCATCGTTTCTTTGTTTTGAATTGATACATCGCCGAAAAATCTGCTCTCAGATAGTCTTCTAAGTTGCTACTGTTTGCATCTGCAAAATTGATTTGATTATTAACAACCTCAGCACCTTCTATAGGTAATGTGGTGGGTCTCCCTGTTCGCCAATTGATGCCAAGTGCCATTTTGAGGTTATTGGTCGTAAAAGCCGTTCCGAAAGTGACCGAATGTGTGATATCAAAATTACTAGGGAAGGTTACTTCTGATAAGGCTTCAAAGGTGTACTCATTGTTGATAAAAGAATAGCTCAGCCAAGAATTAAACTTCCCATAACGTTTACGCACCAATACATCTACGCCTGTGGCTTCATAGCTTCCAGTGGTTCTAGTGAACTCATACTTAGTTTTAAATTCCTGACTCTGGGTAGTTATACCGTCTACATTTTTATAATAAGCATCTACGTTTAGTAAGAGCCCATAACGACTGTAAGTGATGCCTAAAGATCCTTGCTTACTTTCTATCACAGGAATATCATCATCATTAGCGAGTTGCCATCTTCTACGTTCTATACCTAAAAAATCATTTTGAAAATTAATAAACTGAGAGGTGTTTTGATGTTTAAATTCTCCTAAGGCTTCTAAAGAAAAATAGTCCCAAAACTGATGGTTGATACTCAAACGTGGCTCTACTAATATTTTTTCAAATTTATCTATATATGTAAAACGCCCGCCCGCATTGATCCGTGTATTTTTATCTGCTGATTTATAAGCTATTTGTGAAAAAACAGCATGCGTCCGTACTACATTAGATCTCAATTCTCTAAACAAAGGTTCGTCAATATCATTAAGATTGGTCACTTCGGTTTCTACCACTTGATATCCGCTATGAAGGCTCAACCTATTATTAAATGTATATGCTGTTTGCAGTTTTATTCCAGTTTCTGAGATTACGTTTTCTTGCAAAAATCGTTGAGAGGCGAGTAGGTTTGCATTAAATCCTCGTAACGTATAATCGGTTTCATAGACGTGAATACTTGTTTTAAAAAAGGGATTCCACGTACGTTCATAAAAAATACCGCCTGCAATACTATTTTGGGTTAAACTACTTTCTCTTGTTTCCAATACGGTGTCTACATTGGTCGTTTCATTAAAACTCAATTCGTTTTGGATGTTTATAAAATTAAGTCGAATCTGATCTTTATCGGAGATTTTATAGAGCCATCGTAACGAGGTATCGTAAAAATCAAATTTTTGATTTGAATTTAAGATCGCAATATCATTATCCTGAACTTCGGTTTCTTGGGTAATTCTATCAAAAAAAGAGGTATAAGTTGGCGTGGTAACAAGATCACTCAGCGATTTTCGTACCCCAATCTGTATGGAAGATTTTTCAGAGAACGGGATATCTACAAATGCATCTGCGCTTAAAAGATTAGCGCCCAAAGAGGCTTTAAAATCGGTAGTGATTTCGGTGTCTGTTTGCATAGCAATAGTTCCTGAAACGCCGTCTGTATATGCGACATCACTTCCATTTTTTATAATAGAAACGGTATTTGTAATTTGAGGATTAAATCCTGAAATCAGCCCAAAGAAATGCCCTGATTGGTACATCTTAATATCATCCCATAACAGTAGATTTTGATCATTACTACCGCCTCGTATATTAATATTTGAAATGGTCTCGTCTACACTTATAATACCAGGGAGTGCTTGTACAGATTGCAAGACATCGGTCTCTATTAATCCAGGAAGGATACTGAATTTTGAAAAATCTATTTGTGTACTCCCGTTACTCTTTTTATCAATTCCTTTGACAAGATAGCCTGTCAAAACAACCCTAGACAAAGCCGTTTCATCTGGATACAGATGAATCACACCACAGCTCTCTTTACTAAAAAAATCACTTTTCCGAAGTACATTTTTATACCCGATATGTCGTATTTCTATAAAAGTATTGGAGAGATTTTCTGTGAATTCAAAATATCCAGTATCATCGGTAGTAATTGATTCATTTTTGGTAGTTAACGTAGCGCCCACAATAGGCCCTTTTGTTTCAACATCTCTTAAATAACCACAAATACGAACTTGTGATTTTTCTTTGGTGATGTAATAGATTCGAGTACCTACTTTGGTAATTTTAAGTCCTGTTGTCTTTTGTAGATATGATAGGCTTTCTTGCAGAGTCCGCTTTCGCGAAAGCGGTAAAAGAAATATTCCCTCTAGTTCTTCTACGGCATAATTAAACTGGATATCCTGCGCTGTTTCTATCGCAGTCATGAACTCTAGGATAGAGATTTTTTGATCAGATTCTTGAGCCAATCCTACATAGGAAATGCTTAAGAAAATGACGGTATATAGATATCGTTTAATTTGTTGCGTCATGTATGACAACCTTTCTATTATTTTGCGTTGTGTAGGTCATACGTAGGGGGGCTGTAATGGCGGTTAATGCGTCGGTTAGATTTGTGTGTTCAAAACCTCCTGAAAACAGGATGGTGCTATCTATGTTGCTAAAATCAATTTGTACATCATATTGTCTTTCTAGTTCTTTGAATACTTCGGCAATGGCTACTTTAGAGAAAACGCTACGATAGTTGATCCATTGTGGACCTTCTCCCGAAATAGTGCCTTGCGTTGCTATAGAATGATCCAATCTAAAGGTGTTTCCAGCAGGTAAATTGATGAGTTTATTATTGTAAGATACACTGACTAAACCTTCATAACAGCTTACTTCAAAAAACTGATCTCGTTGTTTTACATTAAAGGAGGTACCCAAAACGGAAACCACTCCATCATGTGTTTTTACGTCAAATTTTGCGCCTTTGGCTACTTTAAAGAAGGCTTCTCCTTCTAAAGATACTGCTCTTTTTTCATTCCACGTGTCTTTAGAATAACTCATGGAGCTGATGGCATTGAGCGTCACTTGAGATTGATCGGGCAAGGATACGGTTTCTTTTTGAGCTAATTGCGTAGTAATAGTCGTTTGACTTTGTGATGTAAAGACATAATACAGTCCTAATGTAATCACTACAATCGCTGCAATACTAGATAGTTTCTGGATCCACGGAAGGCGTATTACCTTCGTAGGCGTATCATTCTTGGTCTCTTTTTGAATTTTGAAGGTTTCAAAATCATCCACAAGATAGTGATCAGGGGCTCTAAACCGCTGTGCTTCTTGTAGGATATCCTGACTTAAAGGAGCGTCGTCCAATTTGTTAAACGCTTCTAATTCTGAAAGCGTTAACTCGTCATTCAACCATTTTTTATGTAAGTATTCTTTTTCCATACGTGTCGTATTCTATATACTAAAAACAACTTCATCTTAAAATATCCTGAACTATTTTAAATGAAATCCTTCAAGCTCTTCTTTAATTTGCTTAAACGCACTATAAATTCTGTATTCAACTACCTTTTTAGTCACACCTAGTTCATCTGCGATTTCTTGATGTTTCTTTCCTTCGGCTTTATTGAGTAAGAAAGCAACACGTTGTTCTTCTGATAATTTGCCTAGTACTTTTTGGTAGTTCACTAAAAACTCTTCTTTTTGAAGTAAAAATTCTGGAGACTCATTGGTGTATTCTTTGGGTTTTATTTTTCTAAAGTTCAAAACCACTTTATGATGCTTTACATGATTAAGCATCATATTATTTGCAATCGTATACAGATACGATTTTGCTTTTGAGATCTCGACTTTTTTACAATTCTCCCATAATTTTATAAATGCTTCTTGTGCTGTATCTTTGGGGTTATAAGTATCTCCATACTTATAATATAAATGATTTGCTAACGACTGCGCATAGGTATCATATAACTTTGAAAAAATATGATCTTCACAAACAGAACTAGATAATGGTTTTTTCACAAAGGTTGTTTTAAGTGGTCTACAAAGCTATGAGAAACTTTTTAATTTTTTTTTCAGGAGTTTTCAGAATGTAGTTGTTTTAAGTATGAACGTTCGCAATTAAATGTACTGAAATTTTACTCGATAATCGAGATTTAAATACTCGAAGGCTTGCCTCAAAATCGAATGATTTCCCTTAAAATACTATTTGGGCTTGTACCAAGGTAATTCACTAATCAAAATAAAAATGAATCTTTATGAAACTTTTTAAGAACATACCACTTTTAATGGTAGCCATGTTTTTTCTTTTTACTGCCTGTAGAACAGAGGATGAAGAAATTATAACACCACCTGAACAGATCAGCTCTACTACTGCTAACCTAATTAACCGCACCGCTACCAATGATGGATCTAATGATAACATCTTAGATAATGCCAGCTGCTTAAGTATTCAATTACCAGTTACTGTTATTGTAGATGGGTTAGAAATTATCATCGATTCTGAAGATGACCTAGATGTCATTGAAGCTATTTTTGATGAATTTGACGATGATATTGACGAATTGGATTTTGTATTCCCTATCACTATCATCCTGAGTGATTTTACAGAAATCACCATTACAAATGCTCAAGAACTCCAGTCTTTTATTGACGATTGTTCTGGAGAAAATGAAAGCGATGATGATATTGAGTGTATTGATTTCCAATACCCAATCACCTACGCAATTTTTAATCAGAATAATGAACTTATAGAGACTGTCACTATAACTAATGACCAAGAGCATTATGTGTTTATTGATAATCTAGACGATTCTGATGTTGTTACTATTAATTTTCCATTAACCCTTATTCTTTCTGATGGAAATACAGTCACTGTAAATAACATTTCACAACTTGAAGACGCCATAGAAGATGCCATAGACGATTGTGATGAAGATGACGATAACGATTATAATGATGATGATTGTGAAAATTGCACTACAGATCAATTAGCTTCTATTCTAACAGAATGTCCTAGTTGGGAAATAGATAAACTAGAACGTAATGACAATGATCTTGAAGATTCGTATAATGGTGTCTTATATTCTTTTAGTACGGATGGTACGATCACAATAGATGATGATGGTGTGATTACTAATGGAACTTGGAATGCTGTAAACAATACGATGACAAATAGTATTGAAGTCACTATTGATGTCGCTGGAGATGCTAATGTAAGTGATACCTGGATGCTCCACGAAATTGAAGAAGAAACAGGAGAAGTAAAAGTAGACTTACGTATAGGAGATGACGATAGATTACGTTTTGAAAGCACGTGTGAGGAAGATGGTAATAATGGTGGTGAAAATACGTTTTTAGAAGATGTGCTTACCGCAGAAAATAGTGTTTGGATTGTAAGTAGTTATGTAGAAGACACTAATGATGAAACCGCTGATTTTAACGGATTTGAATTTGAATTTAATATAGACGGAACTGCGACTGCTACCAATGGTGGTACAGTAACTAACGGAACGTGGGCACACATAAACAACGAAACAGAATTGCTGTTAAATTTTGGGACTTCTATACCTTTAGATGAATTACAAGATGATTGGGATATCATTTCTGTGACCGAAACTCAAGTAGAACTTCAAGATGTGAGTGGCGGAAATGGAGGAACAGATACATTAATACTAACTAAAATATAAATTATGAAAACTATGAATAATTTTTTTATCAGTGCCTTTTTTCTAGTAGGGATGATCACCTTACAGAGTTGTTCTACCGACGATGACAGTTCTAGTAATACTAATAATGACGCTCAGATTATGCAAGCTCAAAGTATTGCTAATACAGGTACTTGGATCATTACAAACTTTAATGATTCTGGACAGAATGAAACATCAGATTTTAATGGCTACACGTTTGACTTTGCAAGTGACGGTGTATTGACGGCTACGAATGGCACAAATACGATCACAGGTACTTGGTCTGTCACAGATGATAGTAATAGTAGTGATGATGATAGTTCTAATGATGATGATATCGATTTTAATATTTTCTTCCCTGTATCAGAATCAAGTAATTTTGAAGATCTAAATGATGATTGGGATATCGTATCTGTAACAGAAAATCGTATAGAACTTAGAGATGTAAGTGGAGGAAACGGAGGAATAGATATTCTGGTATTTGAAAGAAATTAGTTTTAAAGTCCCCAATGATTGATTTATACTTGATGGATATAAATCACCCCCAAGCGAAGTTGCCTATATTTTAGGCAACTTCGCTTTTTTTTACTAGTCTGCGATTGAAATTTATATACATTTATAGGGATATGTAGTATGCGGGCTTTTTAGTACATTACCTTGCTTTTCTTGACATTAGTACCTTAGGCCGAGGTAATGAAAACATACCTACTTACAACTAGTTCTCAAATGATCAACAATTAGATCTAACGTCTTATGCCTAAAGGCGAAGTGGTCTTATATCTTAGTCAGATACATTGTATTAAATTTATGGTTTAACAATAATAAAAAATAAGAAAAATCCTACAATATTGATTTTTAAAAATTAAAAAAAGTATATTTGTGTTGGTTATCAAGACAGTGACTAAAAGATTTTAAAATTTTTATACATTATAAATAATGTTTTTATTTTAAAATTTATTGCCCCAAAATAATGAATAAAGACATAAACCCTACTTTAAAAGTCCTACATCTTCTGGATAAAGCTTATCAGCTACGTGGGGAAAATATGCACCTCAGTATAGCGCTTGCACAAGAAGCGTTAGAAAAAAGTAGAGAACTTGATGACTCTTCTCTTATAGGTAAAAGTCTTAGTAAACTTGCTTTATTTCACATGGTAAGTGCAGACAATCAAAAGGCTATTGAGATGTCTGAAGAAGCCATCAGATATTTCAAGAAAAACAATGATGAACTAGGCATCGCTAAGGCACAGTACAATATAGCAGGGGTCTATTATAAGACAAACAACTATCACTTAGGGATGTTTCATCTTATTGATTGTTTGACCATTTTCCGTAAACATAAGGATAAACACAACGAATCCAAAACTCATAAAACACTAGGTACCGTATATGAAATCCTAGGAGATCAACATAATGCCATTATTGCCTATGAAAATGCAATATCTTGCGCGATTGATATAAAGGATAAAAACCTAGAATCTAATGCATATAATCCTCTTTCTGGTATATTCTTAAAACAAGGAAACATAAAAAAGGCATTAGATATTATAGAATTATCTGTGTCTATAAAAAAAGAGACTGGTGATACAAGAGGATATGCTTTTGCTATTTATGGTCGAGGTAAAGTATTTACATACCTAGAAAAGTATGATGAAGCGCTACGAGATTTTGATGAAGCGTTTGCGATACATGAACATGTAGGAGACCAATTTGCGATGGCGATGTGTCATAATAAAATGGCAAAACTTTTTATAAAGACAGAAGAAAGAGAAAAGGCTAAGATATGCTTAAAAAAAGCACTAGATATAAGCACGTCAAATAACCTGTCTATGATGAAATACAAATGTTATCATTTTCTGTATACCATTTGTAAAGATGAAGGAGACCACGTAACAGCCTTAGGATATCTAGAAAAATATCTTGATGAAAAAGATGCTGCTGTCAATTCTCAAACATTAAAAGTTATTGAAAATTATGAGCGTATTTCAAAAATACAATCAAAAGAAAATGAAGTCGAATTAGCCCGTCAAAAAGCCGAAATAGTCGCACAACAAGAACGTGCAGAGCAAACGGCAGCTATGAAACAAAATTTCCTTTCGGCGATGAGTCATGAGATACGAACACCCCTTAATGCGGTTACAAGTATTATCTCATTACTAACAGAACGCTCTGATGATGAAGAGAAAAAACTACTGACATCGCTTCGATTTTCTTCCAAAAATCTAATGCGTATTATCAATGATATCCTTGATTTTTCCAAATTAGATTCTAATAAGATGTCCTTAGAAAAACACCCTATAAAATTTAAGGAATTCTTACACAATATACAGCAAACCTATGTAAGTCTTGCAGAAGAGAAAGGGATACAATTACACTTACAGATAGGCGATACTGTTGCCAATACGTATGAAATAGACGAAACAAAGCTATTCCAAATCCTTGGAAACCTTGTGAGTAATGCCATCAAGTTTACAGAAAAAGGATGTGTATATATTATTGTAGACACAGTGACAATACATCAGGATACAGATTTATTGTCATTTAAAGTCAAAGATACTGGCATTGGTATTCCCCTTACAGAAAAAGAGCGTCTCTTTGAGAGCTTTTATATGCCTAAGTCTATTATGACACGTAACGATGGAGGGACTGGACTCGGATTATCTATTGTCAAAAAGTTAATAGAACTTCACGGAAATACCATAAGCGTAGATAGTATAGAAGGGAAAGGATCTGTCTTTAATTTTGAACTTGAATTTAAGAAAGCTGAGGCGCCTGTTCACATGGACAAAGACATGTTTAAAGCCCTACGAAACAAAACAGCCATCTTAGCTGAAGATAACGAAATTAACGCTCTAGTAATACGACAATTACTCAACAAATGGGGAATCTCTATCAAACGTGTAAAAAATGGAAAACAAGCAATTGTACAAGCTTTAGAACTTAAAGTAGATTTTATTCTTATGGATATTCACATGCCAGAAATGAATGGTTTTGATGCGACTCGCATCATTCGATCTACAGAAAATGTAAACCAACACACCCCTATTTTTGCACTTACTGCCGATGTAACTTCTGCAAACCAAGAAGAGTTTGCCCATCTGTTTGATGGTTTTTTATGGAAGCCTATTGAGATCCCACGTCTCTTTGATACACTCACAAAAATCTATTCGGAAAAAGAGCTGCCCGTTGTCAACGTGATGCAAGACAGATAAATTCTCTACTATTTACTACCTAAAGAAAGTTCTTTAAAATTAAGCTCATAATCACTAGACAGTACATCTATGTGAATAACCATAAATGAATGTGTGTTACCACTTATATAATATTGCGTAAAATTCCGATTTTCATTAAAAGCACGTGTTTCTTCTACTTTGAGTTTTATCATTTGATGACTCCCAAATCGCTTTATACGTTTTTCAACAATCTCAGAGGTTGTTCCATATTGCGCATCTTGCATTTTCAAGCTAGCGTCATAACTACTTATCCAATACGATGCTGACCTTTTATCTAGCCTTTGATAGGACATGGGATACACCACGATAAAATTACCATACAAAAACTCATCTCTAAAAAACACAGGTTTCTGTTCTTGATCCCTATATTCTTTGGCAGATTGTAATAACATATTTACCAAAGCATCATCGGTTACCTTGGCAATCTCAAACAGCTCTTCGTAGGTCAGTTTTTGATAATTAGGAGGCAACCATAGCGTCGAGTTCAAAAACTCAACCTCGTGTTCACTCAACACGGTTTTATCTAAAGATGCTTCAGGGGTTTTCACTTCTACGTCCTTACAAGAAAAAAAGCAAAAACATAAAAAACAGCTGATTGTGGGTATGGTATATTTCAGAAGAACTCTATCCAAGATACTTCAATACGTTTTTTTCGATTCTGGCTTCTATATTCGATACGTCCGCTTTCGCGAAAGCTTCCCCAGTAATATTTTCATATAACTCAATGTATCGGTCTGACACGGTTGTGATGTATTCATCAGACATTTCTGGTACGGTTTGCCCTTCTAATCCTTGAAAGTTGTTAGCAATTAGCCATTGTCGTACGAACTCTTTAGAAAGCTGTTTTTGCGCTTCTCCCCTCGCCTGACGTTCCTTATAACCCTCTGCATAAAAATAGCGAGAAGAATCGGGTGTATGAATCTCATCGATGAGTACAATCTCGCCATCAGCGGTTTTGCCAAATTCATATTTGGTATCTACCAAGATCAGTCCGCGACTCGCGGCTATCTCAGAACCTCTTTGAAAGAGTTTACGGGTATAATCTTCTAACACGCTATAATCTGCTTTAGAGACGATCCCTCTCTTTATAATATCTTCGCGAGAGATATCTTCATCGTGATCACCCATCTCCGCTTTGGTGGCAGGCGTAATGATCGGATTGGGAAACGCATCGTTTTCTTTCATTCCTTCTGGCATAGACACCCCACAAAGCATTCTTTTCCCCGCTTTATATTCGCGTGCCGCATGACCCGACATATACCCACGAATCACCATTTCTACCTTAAAAGGTTCACACCGTTTTCCAATCGCCACATTGGGATCAGGGGTTGCCACGAGCCAGTTAGGGACGAGATCTTCGGTATCCTTCATCATCTTGGTGGCAATCTGATTTAAGATTTGCCCTTTATACGGAATCCCTTTTGGCATCACCACATCAAAAGCACTCAATCGGTCGGTAGCGACCATGAGTAGTAAATCATTTTCAAGGGTATATACTTCGCGAACTTTTCCTTTGTATAAATCCTTTTGTCCTGGAAAATTAAAGTTAGTGTCAATGATGGTGTTCATAGTTGTGATCTGATTGTATGTTGTGTTTTAGGATGTAAAAATAATGAATCCTAATTGCTAGTGTCAAAACGTAATGTGTGTTAGAAAAACTCATTACAGAAACCTATGTTCTTCAATTCGTTTTTATCGAACCTGAACACATATCGACTTCCTCAATTCCTTTTAACCAAATTGTTAATTTATCTGTTCTTTCCTCAGTCAATTCTTTTAAATAGATAGCACTACACATTGGATAAGATAAACCGTAATATGAATCTGTATAATTCGGATATTTCATTTCTAATTCTGCATCACGAAATTGAATCCAAATTCTTTGTACGTTTTTTAAACTCTTCACAAAGGTTACGTCTTCCTTATATTCAATCAAAATCTTCTGATAGACTTCATTTAGTTTTTTGTCAGCTTCATTTAGTGCCGCATAAGCATCTTTATTCATTTCTGCTTGGGTTTGAGAAAAACAAGTCAAATTAAAAAAAAACAATAATAATAAAAGTATTCGATTCAATTTCTTTAAGTAATTTTTTAG
Source organism: uncultured Dokdonia sp. (assembly GCF_937910895.1). Taxonomy (GTDB): domain Bacteria; phylum Bacteroidota; class Bacteroidia; order Flavobacteriales; family Flavobacteriaceae; genus Dokdonia. The sequence continues at coordinate 24,643 of NZ_CALEMI010000159.1, forward strand.
CTTGTCATAAACTAATTCCTATTCTCAATATCCTTATATGCTGCAATCACCTTTTTAACGAGATGGTGACGCATTACATCTTTATCATCCAGATAGATCATCCCCACGCCTTCTACGTTCTTAAGAATTAATAACGCTTCTTTGAGTCCGCTAGTGACACGTCTTGGTAAATCAATCTGTCCTGGATCTCCCGTAATGATAAACTTAGCGCTCCGCCCCATACGTGTCAAAAACATCTTCATTTGTGCATGTGTGGTGTTTTGACCCTCATCCAAAATCACATACGCATTATCTAAGGTACGCCCTCTCATAAATGCCATAGGTGCAATCTGAATCACGCCTTTTTCTATAAAACTTTCTAACTTCTCATGCGGAATCATATCACGTAACGCATCATACAACGGTTGCATATATGGATCTAATTTCTCTTTCATATCGCCTGGTAAGAATCCAAGATTCTCCCCTGCTTCTACCGCGGGACGTGTTAAAATAATCCGTTTTACTGATTTTTCTTTGAGCGCTTGTACGGCAAGTGCCACACTTACGTAGGTTTTACCCGTTCCCGCAGGACCAATCGCAAACACCATATCATTCTTCTTTGCAAGCTCTACCAACTTACGCTGATTGGCTGTTTGAGGTTTGATCAATTTCCCACTTACGCCGTGTACAATCGTGTCTCCACTCTCTTTAGAGGTCTCGTAATCCGATTTACTCTGACTTGTAAGCACACGCTCTATCACGTTCTCATCCAGTTTATTATACTTTCCAAAATGATCGGTGAGCATGGTAAACCGCCTATCAAATTCTTCTAGCAAGTCCTCATCACCATAGGCTTTTATTTTGTTCCCTCTGGCAACAATTTTCAATTTTGGAAAATAGCGTTTGAGCAATTCTATATTGGCGTTTTGTTGACCAAAAAACTCACGCGGATTGATTTCTGACAGTTCAATAATTATTTCGTTCAAATGGCAAGCGGTTTTTATGAGATACCTCGGTAAATTATTTTAGATTTGTTATACCATGTATACTTTGAAATTACCAAAAAGAAAATGATGATTTTTTTCTTTATATGAAGAAGAAAACTAAAGCATACCATTAGATACGTTTTCTTTTTATTCTGAAATAGAAAGGAAAAAAGGGCATTTTATTACAGTACTTTCAAAGTATACAGGTATTATATAGCAAAGTACGAAATTTTTGAGCGTATATACCTACTCAAAAGTTATCGTGTTATTAAAAATAATAAACAATTTGGGGATGGTTGTTTTTTTGCTTTCGCGAAAGCGGACTACCCTTCACATATAGCTATGGCGATTATCACATTAACTACCGATTTTGGCGAAAAAGATCACTTCGCGGGTGCTGTAAAAGGGGCTATTTATAGTGAGCTTAGTGATATTCGTATTGTAGATATCACCCATTCTATATCGCCATTTCACATCACAGAAGCGGCGTATATTATCCAAAATGCGTACAAAAATTTTCCAAAAGGTAGTATTCATATTATAGGTGTAGATAGTGAACTGACGCCTGAAACCAATCATATCGCGGTCAAACTAGAAGATCATTATTTTATTTGTGCCAATAATGGAATCATCTCGCTCATCACCAGAGACATTGTTCCTCAAGAAATGGTAGAGATTAATATTCATAATAGAGTGACGACTAACTTTACGGTACTAGACGTCTTTGTTCAGGCGGCGTGTCATATTGCAAGAGGAGGTACGCTCGCTGTAATCGGGAAGCCTATTTCTGAAATCAAACCGCTTACCGGCATCCAACCTATCGTTAATAAATCACAAAAACAGATTATCGGAAATGTGATTTATGTTGATAATTATGGAAATGTGGTGAGTAATATCACTCGTAAACTGTTTGAAAAGGTAGGAAAAGGGCGTGATTTTAAAATAGAAGCCAGACGCACGCAAATTTCTAAAATACATACCTCGTATAGTGATGCCATTAATTTCTCATTAGAAAAACACAAGCGAGAAGAAGAGGGCAAAAAACTGGCGATTTTTAATTCTGGTGATTATATAGAACTTGCTATTTATAAAAGTAATCCAAGTACGGTAGGAAGTGCAGCTACCCTTTTTGGGCTTGACTATCGGGATGCGATTACGATAAACTTTGAAGATTAATGCTCGTACGAATTGTCAAAATGCGCTTTCGCGAAAGCGAAATAGAAACCTTCTTAACCAATTTTGAGGTGGTCAAAGAAAGCATCAGAGCGTTTCAAGGCTGTCAGTTTTTAGAATTGTATAGAGGGCAGGATGATACGCGTATCTTCTTCACCTATAGTTATTGGGATTCTGCCGAAGCTTTAGAAAACTACAGACATTCAGAGTTGTTTAAAGGGGTTTGGGCAACTACAAAACCCATGTTTTCAGATAAACCTGAAGCTTGGAGTGTAGATAAACTAGCGAGTTTGGAATGAAATTATTTAATATCTAGAGTATTTAGAGACAAACTTATTCAATTTTTCTAGGTTTATGATTCCATTCTCACTTATTACTTGCTCTTTAAACATAGTAGCCAATAATTTTTTCCAATTACGACTTAATTTTTCAGATTCAAATTTAACTCTTTGTTCAAAAAAATTTATTACTATATAATCATCATTATAATAACCTCTAGTACCATTTTCGTTTGATGTCATGTATAAAATTTCATCGTTATCTTCTAACGAAAATATAGATATCTCAGTTCCTAAACCTTTTCTATCAAACTTGAATACTTCTTCTCCATCTAGAAGAACCTTATCTCCTTTAAATTTAACCTTTTGTGCATTGACAGAATTTAAAGTAATCACGCTTAAAGCGAATAAAAGAAAGTATTTAATTTTCATAAATTAAAGAATTGAATATTTTAAATAAGACTAAAATAATGTTTTAAAAAGAAATCTGCCTCCAAAACGTAGATTTGGTAGGTGCAATTCGGTTTAAAGTGGTTAACAAATCTGTAATCGGAAGTTGTGGTCCCCCAGAAAACATAGCTGCAATCTCTTCTGCTTTGGAGTCAAAGAACACCCGATTTAAGAAGTTATTAGGGCGTTTGTTATACATCGCCTTCATTTTACCAATCGCATCCATCACAGCTTTCTTTCCTTTTTTGGTGTCATCTGCCATGATATCTAAACCCGTACGATGATACTCATATAGTACCTCGCTAAAGTCTCTAAAGTTAGGCGATAATAAGTCCTCATTGAGTCTGTAGCGTGATTGTGGTCCATCTTGTGGTCGCCATCCTCTGTTATTAGTTCCTTGCGCAGTAGTTACAATTTGCTTTGCTGTTTGAAAATAATCATCACCTGCGTTTGGTGTAAACGTATTGCTATCATATCCTAAGATCGTATATACATAATACGCAAGCACAGAAACAAGATTAGAATCAAATGTATTAGGATTGAAAATAAGCGGTTGGAACTCTACATATTCAAAATCAAAGTCTCTGTCATTAAAGTTAAAAACTGGGCTGTTGTAATTGGAATTAAATACAGGACGTGATGATTGCACTTGAATACTTGCTTTAAAAGCATCTGAGTTCACTTCTTGAACGATGATATTAAACGAACAATCAATACGTTCTTGTTGTTTGTATTTCTTATCGGTCCACTTTGTATTATTGATAAACTCGGTAAGTGCACGTTCTAGGGTTTTAAATACTTGAAGCTCTGCTTTTCCTGTTTGTTCTGCATTAATAATCACCACAGCATTTAATTCTTGTGCTTGAAGTGATAATGTGCATAAAATTACAAAGATTGCGATAAGTGTTCTCATGTTGTTTTTATAAGTATCTGATCAAAAATATCTGCTGCCACTTCCTTTTTTGATTTCAAATCATAAGAAGTAGGCGATCCATTTTTGTCTATAAACGTAATTTTATTGGTTTTGGTCTTAAAGCCAGCTCCTTTATCTCTAAGCGAATTTAAAACAATTGCGTCTAAATTCTTCTTTTTCAATTTTTTTAGTGCGTTTTCTTGCTCATTTTCCGTTTCCAGCGCAAAGCCTACAAGAAACTGTCCTTTCTTTTTCTCCCCCATAGAGGCGAGAATATCTTTGGTCTTTACAAGATGAATCGTAAAGGTATCGTCGTTCTTTTTAATTTTTTCGACAGCGACTTGTGCTGGTTTATAATCTGCTACAGCGGCAGCGGCAATCGCAATATCGCATTGCTCATATACTTTATGTACTGCCTCGTACATCTCTTCTCCAGAAACGACATCGTGGACAGTAACCAAGTCGTGTTGTACCTTTAAGGCACTAGGTCCTAAAATCAAATCGACAGAGGCACCTAGATCGGCAGCGCGTAATGCGAGCTCTGCTCCCATCGTACCGCTACTGTGATTTCCTATAAAACGTACAGGATCTATAGCTTCATACGTTGGTCCCGCTGTTATGATTACACGTTTCCCTCTAAGCGGTAATTTTTCTTGCATAGTATTTTCTATAAAACGTACGATATCTTCTGGCTCTGCCATTCTTCCCTGACCTATAAGCCCGCTAGCTAATTCGCCACTGGTGGCTTCGATCATAATATTTCCGTATGAAGTAAGCTTTTGAAAATTTTCTGTGGATGAAGGGTGGATGTACATATCCAAATCCATTGCGGGTGCGAAATATACAGGACATTTTGCACTAAGATAGGTCGCAAGTAATAAGTTATCACAAGTTCCTTGCGACATTTTTGATAGTGTATTTGCAGTAGCTGGGGCGATCACCATCAAATCTGCCCATAACCCTAGTTCTACATGATTGGTCCAAACAGCATTGGCATCTTCTTCCTTTGTAAACGAGCTATGAACTGGATTTTTTGAAAGGGTAGATAATGTGAGAGGGGTTACAAAGTCTTTTGCTTTTTCTGTCATAACTACCTGAACAAAAGCGCCAGCTTTAATAAATGCTCTTACTAAAGTGGCGCTTTTATATGCTGCTATGCCAGCGGTAACTCCTAACAGTACTTTTTTACCGCGTAATATGGACATATATGTAATTTATGCGTTTGTATCTTCTTCAGAAATACTTGTATCTCTGTAATAAATACGATCTTCTAGCCATTCTTGCACTGCAAGTGCATGTGCTTTAGGAAGACGCTCATAAAATTTAGATACCTCTATTTGTTCTTTGTTTTCAAAGATTTCTTCAAGACTATCATTAAAGGTAGCAAACTCGTCTAACTTATCAGAAAGCTCTTTTTTGATTTCTGTATTGATTTGTGTTGCACGCTTAGCAATAATAGAAATCGCCTCATAGACATTATCTGTAGGGGCATCTATTAGATTTTTATCTATAGTTGTTGTATTTACTGGTGCATCAAGATCTTTAATATTCATCTTACAAGTGTTTAATTTATGGTCTCTTCTACTTGAAGTCGTTCGTTGATATCTTCTATCATCTCAGTAACTTCTTCTGTATATTTTCCTGACGGATAATATTTTTCTAATACTTCGTATGCTTCTTTTGCCTCTATCAATCGTTCTGTCATTAAGTCTAGTCGACTTCCTACGGCAAATTGATAAGCAGAGTCAAATCTCCAGAACATGGCATCTTCTCTGTAAACAGATCCTGGATATGCAGATATAAAATTATCAAATGCTTTTATAGCATTTGGGAATGTATTCCGACTAGCGCCTATAGTGTTATATCCCTTTGCAATTTCAAAATCTTTTTTTTCTAATTTTGTTTGCAATTCTTTAACCATGGCATTTGCTTGTTCCTGTCTTTCTGAATCTGGATACACATTGATATATTCTTGCAACTTCTCCATGGCTTTATAAGTATCTGCTTGATCTAGATAATAGCTTGGAGAAAGTTGATAATAACTCTCTGCGCTTTTAAAAGCAGCTTCTTCTCTCTTGGTACTTTGAGGATATGATTTTACAAAACGTTCAAATTGATAACCTGCTAAATAATAATCGCCTAATTGATAATAAATATCAGAATAGGCATACATAACACGCTCTGCTTGTGGACGACCTCTGTACAAAGGAACAATCTGCTCGTACAACTTTAATGCTTTTTTATAGCTACCACCTTGGTATAGAGAATCTGCAAGTGTATACTTGAGTTTAATATCATCAGACTTTAGCGCATCTTGATACGTTGAACATGAGCAAAATACAATTGCAAAAACAAAAAGGACACAAATATTCTTCATAGGACTAAAACAGCAGGCAAAATTACAAAAAATCTATCACATAATAAAACAATATATGACACGTCAAAAATAAACGGATTTATCGCTCCTATCCTAGGATTAGCATAAGATTAACGCTTTTTAATAAGTTTTAAGATAGACACCTATTTTCTGACTTAACGGTATGCTGGCTTTCACAAGAGGTAATCTTACGTGATCTTCACAAAGATTCAATTGTGATAATAATGATTTGATTCCTGCTGGATTTCCTTCTTCAAAAATAAGATCTATTCCTGGCATGATTTGATAATGTGTTGTATACGCTTTCGCGAAAGCGCCCTCTAACCCATTCCTAATCATTCCTGAAAATGATTGTGTCAATCCCTGTCCTATTACAGAAATCACGCCATCACCTCCTGCAGAAATCATAGGCAATGCCAACATATCATCACCCGAAATAACCAAAAAATCTTCTGGTCGATCTTTTAATAAACGTAAGGCTTGTGTGATGTTGCCCGCTGCTTCTTTGATCGCTATAATATTTTTAAAGTCGCTGGCGAGACGTAACGTAGTTGCCGCTTCCATATTACTCCCCGTGCGCGAAGGCACGTTATACATAATAATGGGAAGAGAAGATGCCTCTGAAATTGCCTTATAATGTGCATAAATCCCTTCTTGCGAAGGTCTGTTGTAATAAGGAGACACCGATAGAATTGCATCAAAGCCATCCAAAACGCCGTCTGTAGAAAGTGCGACTACAATAGCTGCGGTATGATTTCCTCCCAAACCTAAAACGAGTGGTAAGCGTCCTTTATTTACAGATACGATATGCTGTTTGATTTGTTTTTTTTCTTCCTCAGAAAGTGTAGCACTCTCGGCAGTAGTACCTAAAGCCACTAGATAATCAGTTCCTTGATTTATGTTGTGTTCAATAAGTCGTGTGAGTCCATCAAAATCGATAGACAAATCTTCATTAAAAGGAGTAATCAGGGCGACTCCTGTACCACGGAAGGATTGCATGTTATAAAATTTTAAGTATTCGTAAATATTTTTCTAATTCATTGATAAATACGGTTTCTTCGCCTGTAGCCGTTGTAATTACTAGGTCGTGAAGACTTTCTTCCTCTTTGATAAGCCCTACTTTAAATGTAGCTTTAGAGAGTCCAGATACCCATCGGAGCGGTAGTCGGTCTTCTGTATAATAACTTAATAATATATCAAAATCTTTTGCTATAAATGTTTTTAAGCTAGCCGTTTTTGCAATACCATTCCATCCTATTGATTTTACACTATACGTGCCTTCTACTTCTTTTTGATCCTTGGATAGTGTTGTCACGTACGTAAGAATTTCTATGTCTTTTTCTTGGATGCCTAAAACCTTGGCAAGCTGTTCTCTATTTTTTTTATCAAAAGGCACCGCTTCTTCTTGTAAGATACCAATGCTACGTATAGGCGTACCAGAAGGGACATACGTTCTACTTGCAACCTCGTTTTTAAGTTTTCTTATAATGGATTTTGTCTTTAATCCGTTTAAAAACATTTATCTTAGCTTTTACGCAAATGTAGCTAAAAAACAGACTAAATTTAACTTCATAATGATACTTAAACTAAATATATCCACACTCCTTTTATGTGGAATTCTCATAGCGTTTACAAGCTGTAAACAAGAGCGATATAACATCTCTAGAGTAGATGCCTCATTGGTCTCTATAGATCAAAATATAAAAGAAGATGCTACAATTACTGCTTTTATGGCTCCATACAAAGCTTCGGTAGATAAAGAAATGGACGGTATCCTTGCTTATATACCTACCTCTATATCTAAAAAAGACAGCAAATACAATACGGCTATAGGTAATATGATGGCAGATGCTGTTTTTGAATTGGCAAATCCTGTTTTTGAAGCTAGAACTGGCTACCCGTTTAATGCCGTACTCTTAAATTATGGAGGCATACGTGCTCCCCTTTATAAAGGAACTATAACCACAAGAACCGCGTACGAGTTGATGCCTTTTGAAAACGAAGTCGTCGTTGTAGAGTTGAGCGGTTTTCAAATGAAAGAATTATTTCAATACCTCGCCAACGGAACGGCACACCCAATCTCAAACTTGCAAGTGATTCTTAACGAAGATGGAAGTCTACAAAAAGGATTGATCCAAGGACAAGAGATTATAGATAATGAAACGTATTTTATTGCAACCAGTGACTATTTACAAAAAGGAGGTGATAATATGACGTTTTTAAGTAAGCCTGTGAGTTTGCTTTCACTAGATTATAAGATACGTAATGTACTTATAGATTATTTTAAAAAGAACGATACGATCGCTCCCGTGAGAGACGATCGATTTATAAAACAATAAGGATATGAAACGGAGACATTTTATAAAACAAACCGCAGCTGCAGGAAGCCTTATTGGATTAGGAGGTATTGCAATGAGCACCGCCTCACTAGCACCTAAAAAACAGATTACTATTTTACATACTAATGATGTGCATAGCCACATAGAACCCTTTGCAGAAAACGACCCTAACTATGCCAACCAAGGAGGTGTCGCAAGACGATTAACCCTTATTAATAGCATCCGACAAGAAAATCCAAACGTCTTATTATTAGATGCTGGTGATATTTTTCAAGGAACTCCTTATTTTAACTTTTATGGTGGAGAGTTGGAATTTAAACTCATGTCTATGCTAGGGTACGATGCTGCTACCATTGGAAACCATGACTTTGACAATGGTGTGGGCGGACTTGCACAGCAAATGCCACATGCTTCTTTTGAAATGCTGTCTGCCAACTATGATTTTACAAATACGATGATGGATGGATTTACAAAACCCTATCGCGTGTTTGTCAAAGAAGGAATTCGCATTGGTGTATTTGGTATTGGTATCGAATTAGAAGGGCTTGTCAATCAACGTCAGTTTAAAGAGACCAAGTATTTAGATCCTATAGAACGTACAGAGGATATGACGCGAATCTTAAAAGAAGAGAAAGCCTGTGACCTTGTTATTTGCTTATCCCACCTTGGCTATGATTACAATACTAAAGAGCGTATCTCAGATCTTAAGTTAGCTGCTGCTACTAGAAACATAGACCTCATTATAGGAGGGCATACCCATACATTCTTAGACAAACCTACCATTGCTCAAAATAAAGATGGAAACGTCGTTCTCGTTAATCAAGTAGGTTGGGGTGGTATTAATTTAGGACGTGTAGATTTTCATATAGATGCTGTAACTGGCACAGAACACACCAGCACGTTTTACAATATATAATATCATTTACCAATTAAATTTACTGGTATAGCTAAAGGTAGTCTTCATCTTCTACATCAAAATCTTTAATAGCATCAATACGTGTAAGGTATAAAGCAAATATAATCTTTAAAAAGGCTCCAAAAATATGAGCCATCACTAGATAGGCTCTATGATCTGATACGTACTGATATGTGAAGGCACAAACCATTTCTGCAATCAAACCCCCGCCAATCCCCCACAACATAATATTATCTGGATGTTTATTAAAAAGAGGTATTCCTATACACGCAACGATAATCAATAAAAATGAAATAACAGAAGGTATAAACAATGTTAAATCAGGCACTAAAGGAAAAATCAAATAGAGCACATATCCTATAACATAACTCATCCCCAAAAAACCTATAATTAACTCTGTTACATTATGAGTGCTAAAGTTTTTTATATTGATCTTAATCACGGGCTTTAAGAGCCATAAAAAAAACAACTGACTTGTTATATGCAGAAAAGAGATGACATTGATATACTTTTCAAAATCGTATAAAAATAAAATTTCATAAAACATAGCCACCAACAAATATGTAAAAAAGGGAAATGAAAATTTCCCTGTTGCTTTGTAGTGATATATAAACAGAAAAATAGCAAATAAAGGAAAAAGCACCAATGTGTACTCTATGTCGTAAAGTAACGTTGCCAATACCAAAAGTATAGATACCACGATGGTTAGTGTCCTGTAGATTCTACCTTGTATGTAGCTTTGATTTTTGATTATAGTAGCTTTAAAAATTCTTGTTCAGAAATCATTGTAATCCCCAATCCTTCTGCTTTTGCACGTTTACTCGACCCCATATTATCTCCTGCTATCAAAAAGGAAGTTTTTGGAGAGATCGAGCTGGGTACCTTCCCGCCATTATCTTCTATTAATTTTTCAACTCGTTACGAGACATTTCAAAAACGCCAGATACCACAAACGTTTTTTCTTGTATAACTGCAATAATTGCTCGAGCGAAAGTAGGTATAAATCTGAATAATTCACCATTAAATCCTCTTTTACTAACAAAGCAACCACCTCGCCTTCAATCCCTTCTATATTTCCTGTCATAAAACATATAGAATTTCATATCGATCCTATCAAGGGGACTTAACAGACTAGCTATTTTATATCATATTATTATACATAATTACTATCATCAAATTCAATAATACTTTCAATACGCGTAAGATATATAGCAAATACAATTTCTAAAAACGCTCCAAAAATATGAGACATGACAATGTATGCTCTATGGTCTGATACATACTCAAAAATAAAACTACAGCACATTTCAGCAATCAAACCTATTCCTACACCCCACAACATAATATTATCTGGATGTTTATTAAAAAATGGAATCCCCGTACATAATATTATAGTAATAAAGAACGCTATTAGTGAAGGAAAAAAAAGAGTAAAATCTGGTATTAAAGGAAAAACTAAATAAAGTACATATCCTAAAATATAACTCAATCCCAAAAAGCTTATAATCAGTTCTGTTAAGTTATGATTACTAAAGCTTTTAAGCTTCACTTTCACTATAGGTTTTAACAAAATTAAAAAACAAATTTGACTTACAAGATTGAGAAATGACAACACATTAATATTCTCAGAAAAACCAAGCATAAATCCTATTTCAGCAAACGTCACAGAGACCAAATAGATCAGGAAATATACATTAAAATCCCCAGTAACTTTGTAATGATATAAAAAAAGAAATAACGCAAACAGTAGATAAAATAAAAAACGTGTACTCTATATCAAAAACCATAGTGGCAAAGATCAAAAGTACGGCCACTACAATCGCTAAAGTCCTGTACACTTTCCCGTGTATGTATGATCTATTTTCGATTAAAGTAAGTTTAAAAATTCTTGTTCAGAAATCATGGTGATGCCTAATCCTTCTGCTTTTGCTAGTTTGCTCGGCCCCATATTTTCTCCAGCTACCAAAAAGGACGTTTTTGAAGAGATCGAGCTGGATACCTTTCCGCCATTGTCTTCTATTAATTTTTTCAACTCGTTACGAGGCATTTCAAAAACACCAGATACCACAAACGTTTTTCCTTGCAATACATCTGATTGATTTGCTAATTTTTCTGCTGAGATTTCAAGTTGAACTCCATACGCTTTTAATCGTTCTATCAATTCTCTGTTTTCCGCTTTCGCGAAAAAAGCCACCACACTTTCTGCAATTTTGATCCCTATTTCGTCAACATTCACCAGATCTTCTTCTGAAGCAGCAGCAATTGTATCTATACTCTTATAATGCTTGGCAAGTTTTTTTGCTACCGTTTCTCCTACATAGCGAATTCCTAAACCAAAGAGTACACGCTCAAAAGGAATTGCCGTAGATGCTTGTACACCTTGTACTAAATTTTCGGCACTTTTCTGAGCCATTCGTTCTAAGGGTAACAATTGCTCGACCGTGAGCAGGTATAAATCTGCGTAACTGCTAATTAAGCCTTCTTTTACGAGTAAAGCGACCGTCTCTCCACCAAGTCCTTCTATATCTAATGCTTTACGCGAAATATAATGTTGAATCCTTCCTATAATTTGCGGAGGACATCCTACTTCATTCGGACAATAGTGCTGCGCTTCGCCTTCTGTACGCACCAGTGGCGTCCCACATTCTGGACATTCTGTGATATAAGAAGTTGGGAGAGACAACACAGGTCTTTTAGTCAAATCAACAGCGATGATTTTTGGGATGATTTCTCCTCCTTTTTCTACAAAAACCTCATCGCCTTCCCGGATATCTAGTTTTGCTATTTGATCTGCATTGTGTAAAGACGCTCTTTTTACCGTCGTTCCAGCTAGTTCTACAGGCTCTAAGTTTGCTACCGGTGTAATCGCTCCCGTGCGACCCACTTGGTAGGTAATTTCGCGTAAGCGGGTAGACACTTGTTCGGCTTTAAACTTGTATGCCATTGCCCAACGAGGAGCTTTTGCGGTATAGCCTAACTCTTCTTGTTGTTGTAAACTATTCACTTTGACCACCACACCATCCGTCTCATAAGGCAACGTATGACGTGCAGTATCCCAATGATTGATAAAAGTTAATACTTCATCTATATTGTGAGTCAGTTGAGACGCATCAGGCACTTTAAAGCCCCATGCTCTGGCTTTTTCTAAGCTCTCCATCTGACTGGTAATTCCTAAATTATTCCCTGTAATATTGTATAATAAACAGTCCAAAGGTCGTTTGGCAACTTCGGCGCTGTCTTGTAATTTGAGACTTCCTGAAGCGGTATTTCTAGGATTCCGATATAACTCTAACCCTTCTGCTTCTCTGGCTTCATTCATTTTATGAAAACCATCCCAAGGCAACACAATTTCTCCGCGTATATCAAACTTAGGAGGATAATCGCCCTTTAATTTTAAGGGTACCGATTTAATAGTTTTTACATTGGTAGTCACGTCGTCTCCTTGAAAACCATCGCCTCTGGTTAACGCCTGTTTTAATTCGCCATTTTCATAGGTAAGACTTATAGAAGCACCGTCATATTTTAATTCACAAGTATAAGAAACATCGCCATCGACTTGCTTTTTTACGCGAACTTCCCAATCTTCTAAATCTTGTTTTGAATAAGAGTTGTCCAAAGAGTACATACGATGCTCGTGTACAACGGTATTAAAGTTTTTGGTAACATCCCCTCCTACCCTTCTGGATGGAGAATTAGGATCATCAAATTCGGGATGTGCAGCTTCTAAAGCCTGTAATTGTTTCAGCATTTGATCAAACTCAAAGTCTGAAATAGTCGGATTATCTAGCACATAATAGCTATGATTATGTTGCTGAAGTTCTTTACGTAGCGATGTAATTTGCTGTTCTATAGTCATTAATTATATGCTTTCGCGCCTGCCTGTCGGAATACAGGAAAGCAACCTATTTGGTAGGTTTTTTTATTCTTTTATAAACCACAAAGTAGTAATTTTTGAGATACTTTTTAAGGTATTCAAACACTTTAAAATGCCTATTTAAATGCTTTAATTTTAATATTTAAATGCAAATATACCCTATTAAAAGATGGTCTAATCTACTAAAGTGCCTATTATAATGAATAATCAGATTACAACGACGCACATCAATAGAGTGTCTGCAAAACATACAAAATTATCACTAAAATACACAAAATCAATAGCTTTAAAACTTTTCTTTACGTCAAATCTCCTTTTAGCCACTTAGGAACGGGTTGTGGTGTGTAGGCTTGCATTTTTGCAATAAGTCCCTCCACAGACGTATCGACGATGAGGAGTTCGTAGTTTTCCATTTTTAAGAAACCTCTCCGTACCATGTGCTCCAGCATTTTTAGTAAATCGTCATAAAAACCATTGATATTTAAGAGGCCTATCGGTTTTTGATGCAGTCCTAACTGACTCCACGTAATGATTTCAAAAAGCTCTTCCAAAGTTCCAAAACCACCTGGCAGTGTAATAAAACCATCAGATATTTCTTGCATGGTCATTTTACGTTGGTGCATATTCTCGTTGGTAATTAACTCCGTTAATCCGAGATGAACCACTTCTTTAAGCTTTAGAAATTCAGGAATTACTCCAATCACTTTTCCTTTATGGTCTAAACTTGCTTGTGCCACCTGTCCCATCACACCAATCTTCGCCGCACCATACACCAATGTGATATCGTGGTTGGCTAGATACGCACCTAATTCTTTGGCTTGTTCTTCTATGTGGATATCATTGCCTTCACTGCTTCCGCAGAATACACAAATCGATTTTATAGTTGTCATGAGTTCTCTATTTTGTTATTTTCAGAATCTAAAAATGATGTTTATAATTATCTAATGGCTTTGTCTTTTTTTCGCTTAAAGCGAAAATTAAATTAGTCTGTAAAAATGCATATCAACAAACCCAAAGCCTTACTTACAAGCCTTGATCATCCGGTCATTACCGAAGATATCCTTACGTAATTGCACGCTAGTAAATCCAATGTCTTTAAGGAGTTGAACGGTTTCTTTACCAAGATACTGATTGACTTCAAAAAATAACCAACCGTTTCCTGATAAGTTATCAAAAGCCAATTGCCCAATGGTACGGTAAAAAATCAACGGATCTGTGTTTGAAACAAATAAAGCCGTATGTGGTTCGTGATCCAATACATTCGACTGTATTTCTTCTTTTTCGAGTTCACGTACATACGGAGGATTGGACACAATAATATCAAAAGAAGGCTCTAGCTTCTCTGCTTGTAAGATGTCTACTTGTTTAAAAGTAACCGCAACCTCATTTGCAACAGCATTTTCTGAAGCGATTTGTAATGCGTCTTGTGAAATATCATACCCAGTCACCTCCACATTCGCCAGATGCTTTGCAAGGCTCACAGCTATACACCCTGAACCTGTACCAATATCTAAAATGGAGACTAATTTCTGCTTGCTTTGATAGCTATCATTTTGATCATTCCCATTTTCTTCACTCTCTTTTATCTCTTCTTTTCTCTCTTTTTTCTGTCTTCTAGAACTCTCTTCTTCATTTTCTTTCCCCACACTCACTTCTTCCCGCTCCTTCTCATCTTCAACAATCCAATCGACCAACTCTTCGGTTTCTGGTCTTGGAATTAAGGTGTCTGGGGTGACTTTAAAAGGCAATCCGTAAAATTCGGTGGTACCTATAATGTATTGGATGGGTTCGTGTTTTTCTAATCGACTGACTACACGATGCATATTTTGAACAGTTGCTTCCGCAAGTTCTTCTTCTAATCTTAGAACAAGATCCATTCGGCTATATTTCAGAAAATGATCCATAGCAATTTGAAAGAAACTTTGAATTTCTTCCAACGGATAGTGATCCCGTAAACGAGTTTCAAAAGTGGAGCGGAGATCTTTTATTTTCACGAAAGTGTACTGATTTACAAATCAATAAGCATGTGTACGGGACATGAAAAATGTCCTGTATCTCCCATCGGACCGTCTATATAGCGAAATCCTGTACGGGTATATAGTTTTTGTGCAGCTTCCATATACGGCATGGTTTCTATATAGCATTGGTCATATCCAAAATCACGAGCCGTATCGAGACAAGTGCTCATCATTTGCGCTCCAATACCCTTCCCTCTGGCTTCTTCGAGAAAATACATTTTTTGGAGTTCGCATACATTCCCGTCATAATTGTCAAGTTGTGCTATGCCTGCACAGCCAATCAATGTACCTTGATCTTCCACCACAAAATAACGGGCTTTTGGAGTATCATACGTTTCATACATCTGGTCTAATGCGGTATCTGCATAGGCAGTTCCCACCTTAGGAACTCCTAATTCTACAAGTACTTTACGGATAACGGCAGCAACTTGCTCATTGTCTGCCTTTTCAATTGGGCGAATAATAGGTTTGCTCATCGAAAGTTATAGTTCTATTTTTGCGGTGTGAAGATACACGAAAAGTATATAAAACGTTGTATAGATTTAGCGAAAAATGGACTCCCAAGCGCGATGCCCAATCCTTCTGTAGGGGCACTTCTTTTGGTAGATGATCTCATTATTGCCGAAGGCTATACGAGTGCTTACGGAGGCAATCATGCTGAAGTGAATGCGATTACGTATGTGCAAGCACACACGCCAGAACTTCTTGCAAAAGCGACGCTATACGTGACCTTAGAACCTTGTAGCCATTATGGCAAAACACCGCCTTGTGCTGATCTTGTGATTGCATCGGGGATTCCAAAAGTAGTGATCGGTACTATAGACCCTCATGCAAAAGTAGCTGGTAGTGGTATCAAGAAACTGATGAAGGCGGGTATCAACGTAACGGTAGGTGTTTTGGAATCCAAATGTTATGAAGTGAATAAACGCTTCTTTACGTTTCACGAGAGAAAGCGACCGTATATTTTATTGAAATGGGCAGAAACGGTAGATGGTTTTATCGCCCCAACAGAAAGGGATAAAATAGCACCCGTTTGGATTACCAATCTGTATTCCAGACAACTCGTGCATAAATGGCGGAGTGAAGAGCAAGCGATTCTCGTCGGAGCGCAAACGGTATTGGCAGATAATCCATCACTCACGACAAGAGATTGGTATGGCAACTCTCCTCTACGAGTGGTGCTTGACGAACGAGGAGATTTGCCTAAAGAAGCTGCTGTTTTTAATGAGCAAGCAGCAACCGTTGTCATCGCATCAAAAGACCCCAAAGAGATTGGACGTATTCTTTATGAAAAAGGAATACAATCGGTCATCGTAGAAGGAGGCGCCAACACATTGCAACGTTTTATAGATGCTGATCTTTGGGATGAAGCCCGCGTATTTACAGGAACCACTACGTTTGGAAAAGGAACGAAAGCACCTGTCCTTACTCAAGAACAAAAGAGCCTATCTAAATCTCAGGATCTCAAAGGAGATACACTTACCACCTACAAAAATAACCACTCGTGATATACCTACTGCTCAGCATTGCCTCGTCTTGTGTGATTTTTGTGGTGTTCAAATTATTTGCACGTTTTAAAATCAACACCTTACAGGCGATTGTTTTTAATTATTTGACAGCGAGCACTCTAGGTCTATTTCTGTCTGAAGGCGGAATCACTACAGATGTTATCCCACAACAGGATTGGTTTTTGGGTGCCGTCGCTTTGGGGTTTTTATTTATTCTCATTTTTAATCTAATGGCAATCACTACTCAGCGTAGCGGACTTTCGGTAGTTTCCGTGGCGACTAAAATGAGTGTGGTTATTCCTATCCTTTTTGGGATTCTTTATTACAAGGAGTCATTAGGGATCTTAAAAGCAAGCGGTATTATCATCGCATTGATAGCGGTTTACCTTGCTTCTGTAAAATCTAAAAATGGCATTCCGTTTAAAAAAACAGACCTTATTTTTCCTGCACTCGTTTTTTTAGGAAGTGGAATTATAGATGTTAGCATCAAATATATTGAGGAAAAGTATCTCAGTACGGGCAATCTCCCTATATTTTTGACAACCGTTTTTGGTACCGCTGGGATGATAGGGCTCCTTATTATAGGAAGTCAACTCCTACGAAAGCGTTTTACATTTAGTACCAAAAATATCCTTGCAGGGATTTGCTTAGGAGTTCCCAACTACGGTTCTATGTATTTTCTGGTAAAAGCCTTACGAAATGACGCTTTCGAAAGTTCGACGATTTTTACCATGAATAATGTAGGGATAGTAATGATTTCTACCTTGCTAGGAATTGCGCTATTTACAGAAAAATTACAGCTTAAAAACTGGATTGGTATTGCCCTTGCGGTGATTTCTATTATATTGGTTTCACTTTCGTGAAAAGATATACTACGTTCCTGTGCGCCGAACAGGCAGGTTTGCAAAAAGGTATAGTATGCTTTCGCGAAAGCGTACTCACAACGCATACAATCAATAGCAAAAAATGAAAGACACCTATAAAACTATTACAAAACCATCACCCGAAGCACTGTTTAAGGATCGGAATAGTAAGTTTTATGGATATGCCTTTCCAATAGAAGACGAAGATCAGGTCAAAGAATATATTGAAGATTTAAAAAAACAACACCATCAGGCACGTCATTGGTGTTATGCGTGGGTGCTTGGAAATGACTACAGTCGCTATAGAGCCAATGATGACGGGGAACCTTCCAATAGTGCGGGAGCTCCTATCCACGGACAATTACAAGCCTATGAACTTACCAACACGCTTGTTGTGGTTGTTCGTTATTTTGGAGGGACAAAACTAGGCGTCGGCGGCTTGATTAATGCGTATCGTACTGCAGCACAACTCGCCCTAGAAGAAGCAAAAATAATAGAAAAAACTATTGATATTGAGTTTACGATTACTTTTGAATATGCGCTTATGAATAAAGTCATGCGCGTCATCAAGGAACAAAACATTCGAATTATTGATCAAAAATCAGCACTTGCCTGCGAGTATACACTCGCCATTAGAAAGAAAGATTTTAAGCAAAAAAGTGTACTTGTAAAAAATATCTACGGTGTTAAAATCAAAAAAGAAGATACTTAATCTTGTAGTTTATCGAGAATATAAGCAGGACATCTTATAGGTCTATTTTTTTTGGCATCCATAAAAATTAATTCTGTACTTGCAGTTGTTAACAATTCATCATGTTGATTATAAATTTTATAGTCAAAAATGATGCGAACGGTAGGTAAATTACGTAGGGTTACAGCAACCGTAAGCAAATCATCAAATTGCGCCGATTTCTTGTAGATAATGTTTAAAGAATAAACAGGCAAAAAGACACCATTTTCTTCCATGGATTTATAGGAAATCCCTAAGCCATCTAGCCATTCAAGTCTCGCTATCTCAAGATATTGCGGGTAATTACCATGATGCACGATGCCCATCTGATCTGTCTCTGCGTATCGAACTTTAATAAAAGAATTATGTGTTTTCAAGGAATGACTCGGTTTTTTTTTGTAGTTTTAAAAGATGCTAAGTATGCACAAAAATTAATCGAAAAACAACCCCTAAGTTGTTTTTTTATTCAAAAAATTGTTCACATATTTGCTACAGGTTAAAAGGGGGAGCAATTATGTTCATAATTGAAAAATTTTTAACCTTCTAAAGACAACTAACAACCAAACTAATTAACAACTAATGAGTAGAACTGCGCAATCTGTATGGGAGAACTGTTTGTCTTTTATAAAGGACAATATTACACCCCAAGCATATAAAACGTGGTTTGAACCTATCAAGGCTGTAAAGCTTACTGACGTCGCACTTAACATACAAGTACCCAGTAAGTTTTTCTATGAATGGCTAGAAGAACACTATGTAAAGCTTCTAAAAGTTGCTCTCAATAAGGAACTAGGAGAGAACGCAAAGCTGGTGTATGTCATCAAAATGGAAAACACCTATGGTAACAATCAACCGTTCACAGAAAAAATCCCTAGTGCCAATAGATCTTCTTTAAAATCTCAAGATGTAGACGCACCTTTTAAAAACAAAAATCCTGAGTTAAAAAACCCGTTTGTAATTCCTGGAATCCGTAATCTACAAATAGAATCTCAACTCAATCCTAATTATAATTTTGATAATTTCTTAGAAGGAGATTCCAATCGTCTTGCCCGTTCAGCGGGAATGGCGGTGGCTAATAAACCTGGAGGAACTTCTTTTAATCCATTACTTGTATTTGGAGGTGTTGGTCTAGGAAAGACACATTTAGCACATGCTATTGGAGTACAAATCAAAGATCAATATCCAGACAAAACAGTATTATACATCTCTGCAGAGAAGTTTACACAACAATATATAGAATCCGTTAAAAAGAATAACAGAAATGATTTTATTCATTTCTACCAAGTAATTGATGTGCTGATTGTAGATGATATTCAGTTACTAAGCGGAAAAGCAGGAACACAAGACGTATTCTTCCATATCTTTAACCATTTACATCAAAATGGGAAACAGGTGATTCTTACCAGTGATAAGGCTCCTGTAGATATGCAAGATATAGAACAACGCTTATTATCTCGTTTTAAATGGGGATTATCAGCTGAGTTGCAACATCCTGGTTTTGAAACCCGCATCTCGATCATCAAACACAAACTCTATCAAGATGGTGTGGAAATGCCAGAGGAAATTGTAGAGTTCTTAGCAAATAATATCAAGACCAATATCCGTGAACTTGAAGGTGCGATCATTTCATTAATTGCACATTCGTCTTTCAATAAAAAAGAAATCACGCTGGATCTTGCTAAGAAGATTGTAGATAATTATGTGAAGCATACCAAACGTGAAGTATCCATCGATTATATTCAAAAAATCGTTTCTGATTATTTCCAAATGGATGTAGATACTTTACAATCTAAAACACGTAAACGTCATATCGTACAAGCAAGACAACTGGCGATGTTCTTTGCAAAAAAATTAACCAAAGCATCGCTGGCAAGTATCGGATCTCAAATTGGACAACGCGATCATGCGACTGTATTACACGCCTGTAAAACCGTAGATAACCTCGCTTCTACAGACAAACAATTTCGTAAATACGTAGAAGATTTAAATAAAAAGTTGACTGTCTAAGTACAGTATACTAATTCATATTAAAACGGTCAAATGCAAATACATTTGACCGTTTTATGTTTTATTTATATTCTTTTCAAAAATTCATTGGTATTTTAGAATGAGTTTTCATACTATACTTTTAGTTTTGTTGAAACATGAATCGTAAAATCTTATTCATATTTATATCTACGCTCCTCCCTTTCTTATGTTTCGGACAACAATCGTATTTCTACACAGTCCCAACTACATATTCCGATGGTTGGAAAACGAGTGATTTGTTATCACAACAGATCGATACTACCCTACTTTATAAAGGTTTTCAACAATTAGCAAATGTAGATCACAAAATTCATAGCGTACTTATTATCAAGAATGAACATCTAGTTTTTGAAGAATATTATCAGGATTATTCTTATGATATCGTACACGATTTACGGTCTGTCAATAAAAGTATCAAATCAATACTCATGGGGATTGCCATTGACAAAGGTTTTATAGAAAGTGAAGATGACCTAATCTTCAAATATTTAAAAACGCCTGTTCCTCAAAAAAACCTCGATCCCCGAAAAGACAATATTACCATCAAACACTTACTCACCATGAGCATGGGGCTAGACTGTAATGACTGGGATAAAAAATCAAAAGGACAGGAAGATCGTGTCTATAAAAAGAAAGACTGGTTACAATATACCTTAGATCTTCCGATGGATAGAGAACCTGGCAAAACTGCTCTCTATTGCTCTATGGGAACGGTACTTGCTGCCGAAATTATAGCGCAAGCTTCTGGCATGTCATTAGACGCGTTCACTAAAAGGTACTTGTTTGATCCTTTGGGAATCAGCAACATTCAACGAGGACATACCACAACGGATAAAGAAATTATCTCATCAGGAAAGCGCTTGTATATGACCCCTAGAGATATGGCAAAAATTGGTAAACTCATCCTCCAAAAGGGACTTTGGGAGGGACAACAGATCGTATCTGAGTCATGGATCACAACTTCCACTAGCATACATACCCAAATCACAGGGATTGATTATGGCTATTTATGGTGGCAATTTCCATTTATTCATCAAGGAAAACGCACCAACGCAACGTTAGCGACAGGAAATGGCGGACAATATATTATGATCTTTCCTGAGCAAGATATGGTTATTGTTTTTACAGGAGGTGCTTATAATTCGCAGGAAGATAAACTTCCATTCAAGATTGTAAGTGACTTGATTATACCTTCTTTACGTCAACATTAAAATAGGATTCTGCCTTCGTACGCTTTCGCGAAAGCGTAACATTCCCTATTTTAGTATTCCCAAAACGAATCGCTATGAACAAAACCAAGATCCTCATGGTATGCCTTGGCAATATATGTCGCTCACCACTCGCCGAAGGAATCTTACGTAACAAATTGGATATCAATAAATTTACTATTGATTCGACAGGAACAGGGAATTGGCATGTAGGGAATCCACCAGATAAACGAAGTGTTGCTGTTGCTAAAAAATATGGTATTGATATTTCTGGTCTACGAGGAAGACAATTCACAAGTTTGGACTATCAAAATTTTGATCACATCTATGTCATGGATAGTTCTAATCTAGAAAATGTACTAGCCCTTGCCGAAAGCAAAGAAGATCGGGCAAAAGTGTCTATGATTCTAGACACGCTATTTCCTGGAGAGAAAGTAGATGTTCCAGATCCCTATTATGGTGGTGATGATGGCTTTGAGCAGGTTTATGCGATGCTAGATGAAGCCTGTGACGTCATAAAACAGCGACACACCTAGTCATCTTTTGACTCCAGATTTTGTATATTTAGAAAAACTATAATCCTAATTCTATAATCCTATGAAAAAATTTAAAATCCTACTGACGTTATTTTTGGCTACATATCTTTCCTATGGCCAAACCCCCGACATTGCTATTTTAGAAGTTGCTTCTGGTTTTGACAATCCTGTAGATATTCAAAATGCAGGTGACGATCGTCTCTTTATTGTAGAACAATCAGGTGCGATCCAGATCATAAATAGTGATAATACCGTAAACAGTACGCCGTTTATTTCGATTCCTGTGAATGATAGCGGATTTGAACAAGGACTTCTAGGACTTGCGTTTCACCCAGAGTATGCAACTAATGGTTTCTTTTATGTGCATTACACACAAAATAATGGGGACACGCAAATATCAAGATTTACTGTAACGAGCGATCCTGATATTGCAGATCCGAATTCTGAATTCCCCCTCTTGGAAGTAGATCAACCATTTTCAAACCATAATGGTGGTGGTCTCGCTTTTGGAGAGGATGGTTTTTTATATATTGCTTTAGGCGATGGAGGAAGTGGTGGAGATCCTGGAAATAGAGCCCAAAATCCTGGAATCCTTTTAGGTAAAATACTCCGTATAGATGTCGATAATCAAGATGCTGGCTTGGAGTATGCCATTCCAGATACCAATCCATTTGTAAGCAATAGCAGTTTTAGACCCGAAATTTGGGACTTAGGACTGCGTAATCCTTTTCGTTTTTCTTTTGATGATGAAACGGGAGCAATGTGGATAGGCGATGTGGGACAAAATCAAATAGAAGAAGTAGATCGTGGTATTGGAGGCGGTCATAATTATGGATGGCGTTGTTATGAAGGGAATAGTCCTTTTAATACATCAAATTGTCCTGATGACAGCGAACTTACATTTCCTGTAGCGCAATATTTTCATAGTGGTAATGGCCCCGCTAAATGTTCTATTGTGGGAGGTTATGTCTATAGAGGTGCTCAATTTCCTACAATGCAGGGCTTGTATTTCTTTGCAGATACGTGTAGTAATGAGATTGCTTATATAGATGCTTCTACGCCTGCAGAGATTACATATAGTGAACAATTTGGCGGAAATTCATTTGTCACTTTTGGAGAGGACATCAACAAAGAATTATATATTTCTGGTCTTGCTGGAACAGTATATAGAGTTGTTGATGCCGACTTATTAAGTGCTGACACCTTTGATCAAGAAAATTCAATAAGCATCTATCCTAACCCAGCAACAGACGTATTAAATATAGTCTTAACCCAGCTTACTAACACAGATACGCTACGAATTTTTGATATCACAGGAAAACTTGTAAAATCACAATCGATTGAAAGCCTTACAACAACCATACGTATCGGAGATTTGACATCTGGTATCTATCTTGCACAACTAGAAACTTCTGGATATACCCAGAAACTAATTATAAAATAAAAAATCCTATGAGTGAGCCCCAAGCGCTAGGTAAATTATATCTGATTCCAACAACTTTAGGAGAAACAAGTGCTCTTGAGGTGATTCCGCTATCTGTAAAGAAAGTCATAGAATTGGTCGATCATTATATTGTTGAAAACGAAAAAACAGCAAGGCGATCTATCAAAGCGATTTCGCCAGGAAAGTCTCAACCTAAATTACAGATCAAGCTTCTCAATAAGTACACGGATGAGTTGGAACTTCCCTCCTACTTAGATCCTTGTTTTGAAGGAGTTTCTGTTGGTTTACTTTCTGAAGCGGGAGTACCAGGCATTGCAGACCCAGGAGCTGATGTGGTGAAAATTGCACATCAAAAAGGGATTCAAGTGGTGCCGCTGGTGGGACCATCATCTATTTTGATGGCGATGATGAGTAGTGGTATGAATGGGCAAAATTTTGCGTTTAACGGCTATATACCCATCGAGCAAAAACAACGCAAAATGGAATTAAAGCGTCTCGAAAAACTGTCATTTGATACAGGTCAATCACAATTGTTTATAGAAACACCGTATCGCAATGATAAAATGTTACAAGACATCGTAAGTTCGGTACATGCAGATACCCGTATCTGCGTGGCATGTGATATTACCCTGCCAACTGAATTTATACTTACAAAGCCAGCGAGTTACTGGAAAGAAAATATGCCGAATCTTCATAAACGCCCTGCTATTTTTATTATACATAAAGGACTTTAGAAGCAATTCTAGCGCTATAGATTTAGATACATTTTCTATAAAAACACTCTCATTTACGGAGATCATTTCATCTCAAATTTGAAGGTCTTGGATAGGTACGTTGTACTTTCTTAATCATGGGTTCTAGTCCGTTGAGTTTGATCTCATACATTTCTTGAAGTAAACGTCCTAGTTTTCCCTCTGGAAATCCTTTTTGCTTAAACCACACAAAATAATACTCAGGCACATCTACAAGATAATACCCTTTGTATTTACCAAAAGGCATTTTATAATGTGCGAGTTCTATGAGATGATCTTGGGGTGTCAAATTATAAGCCTTTTGTAGTTTAATTCTATTCCTTTACTATCAAATCTCGAAATAAGAAAAATTTTATCGTAACTAGATGATAGCTTTGGGTACTGTCCTAAATCAATAAGAGTATTTTTATCAACCCTACTGAATATATAATCGACTAAAATCAACCAATTCTTTTCAAAAGAGATTGAATCTAAATTATCTAGTAGTTTTTTTTCTTTTTCACGAATAGCAATTTGAAGAGCTTGATATCTTTTTTTTGTAATATCCCAACCTTCATCTTTATCACTACAACCCCCTAAATAAATATTAGTATCTTGATCATCACGTGACTCGTATAAAGTGTAACTAAAATTAGACTCAATTGAAACACTTTCACCAAATATCTTATGCTCTATTGTGTTTTTAATAGATTCCTCAAGGTTTTTGTAAAATATATTATCAGGTTTTAGGGGCCTCTTGTAAGCAACAGAGGCTCTTAAGCAATGATTTAATCCTGTGTCAAATTCATTTAGAAATAAACGCATCCTTTTCAAAAAGCTTTCCTTAAAATCCTCTAAAGCAACAAATTTTCCGTCTACTTCTATTTGATAATTTAATCTTCTAACCTCAACTCCAATTTTTCCTATGGAAAAATCTGGGAAAGTATAACGACCTCTAGGCTCAAAATCAATATTATCATAGCCTAAGTAAAATAAAAACTTTTTTGCTTTTTTTTCATCTTTATTCATTCCAAAAAAATCAATCTCACTCCCCATACACCTTCTCTCCACCAACATAAGTCGCTTTGACTTCTAGGTTGGGGATTTTGTCTTCGTCTACGGTCATAATATCTTGATCCATGATAATAAAGTCAGCGAGTTTTCCTGTTTCAATGCTTCCTTTTTCCCCTTCTTCAAAATTTGAATAGGCCGCCCATATCGTCATTCCTTTTAAGGTTTCTTCTCGGGTAAGGGCATTTTCCATTTGATACCCGCCTTCTGGGTATTGTTTTAAATCTTTACGAGCTACCGCTGCATAAAACGTATAAAATGGGCTGACTTGCTCTACAGGAAAATCAGTTCCTAAAACGACAATCCCTGATTTATTTAATAAATCTTTAAAGGCATACGCCCCTTTAATACGTGCTGCTCCTACTCTATCTTCTGCCCAATACATATCACTGGTGGCGTGTGTCGGTTGTACGGATGGAATAATCTTTTGATTAAAAAAATCAAAATCTCCTTGAGAAACTACTTGTGCGTGTTCTACCTTCCATCGTGGGTCTTCTATAGTTTGCAAGGCTTCTTTGTAGGCTCTTAATACCACTACATTAGCACTATCCCCTATCGCATGGGTATTCATTTGAAAACCAGCTCCTGCAATTCGCTTTGAGAGGTTTTGAATTTCTGACACTGGTGTAATCATTGCTCCAAAATGTCCGTCTTTATCAGTATACGGTTCTTTTAAAGCAGCACCTCTAGAACCCAAAGCGCCATCTCCATATACTTTTACAGAACGTACATTGAGATAGTCTGTTTTTACTTTTCCTGAGGTTAAATAATGATCTAGGTTTTCTGGTTTGTTACTAATCATAGCATAGACACGCATCTTTAAATCGCCAGCCGTTTGTAGACTGTCGATCAACTCGATAATAGATTTATCGAGTCCTGCATCATTTACCGTAGTTAATCCGTAGGAGAAACATACTTCTTGCGCCCCTTTTAGGGATGCTATATTTTGTGATCTACTTGCTTTTGGCATGACAGCGTCTACTAGTTCTTGCGGTCGGTCTACCAATACACCTGTAATCTTTCCATCTTCTTTGACAATTTCTCCTCCGGCTACAGTGGTTGCTTCGGTAATTCTTGCAAGGTATAAGGCTTTTTGATTGACTAGATAGGCATGACCATCTACACGCTCTAATGCCACCGGTAGATTTGGAAATAAGGCATCTAGTTTTTCTTTGGTAGGGAATTCCTTAACGTCCCAGTCGTTTTGATCCCATCCTCTTCCTCTTAAGAAGGTAGTGGCTGGGTTTGCTTTCGCGAAAGCGGACACCCGCTCCAACACTTCATCATAACTTGTTGTACCGACAAGATCTACGACTTGCAGATTTTGACCTAATCCGTAAAAATGACAGTGTCCATCAATGAGTCCTGGCAAGACCGTTTTTCCAAAAGCATCCACAACTTCTGGGGCGGTATAGGCTTCTGTAATTTCTTGTGTGGTGCCTACAGCGACAAATTTTCCGTCTTTGATGGCAAAGGATTCCGCTTTCGCGAAAGCGTCATTCACCGTATATACCGTTGCATTGACAACAATAAGGTCTACTTCTTGTTTTGTAGTACAAGAGATTGTAAACGTAAGTAGGAGTAAAAAAGTAAAGATTCGCATAAGAAAGATTTTGCACTAAAATACAAAACCTAGCTGGTATACAATAGGATCAAAACAATTTTAAAAAAGTAATCTGTAGGTTCCGAAGTTTGTGTTTTCAATGGTTACACTGTCGCTATTTACGGCTACGTTTGAATATACATTCCCAAGACAACAAGGATCAGAAATAGCTTCGACAGAAAAGCTGAAAGCGACTTCAAATACATTTGGAATCGAGATTTGATAGCTTTCTAAAGTACTACTTTCCATAAATGTAGGAAGTACAACTACGGTTCTATCGCCTGACCCGAGGGTTTCTGCATTGAAATTAATGGCTTGATTGGTTTGGGTATTAATGATTTGTAAACTATCGATAACAAATGTGTCATTAGAAAATAAATCTTCTCCTGAATCGGCAGCAACAAATTCTAATCTTAAACTAACTGAGATGCAATCTACCAAAGCACAGGCATTATTAGTTTCTTGTGTTTCATCTTGGGAACAAGAAAAGCAACTAATGGCTAGGAATAAAAAGGCGATACGTCGCTGTAACATGGATTTATATTTTGGGGGTTATATAAAGATACGTAAAATCAATGTTGTATTATCTTGTACCTGCGTAAAAGTGGCATTGGTCACCGTTACGTTTTCATAATTATAATCTTGACAGCAACCACCGTCAGATACGGCTTCAATGTCAAATGCAATCTGAACATCAAACACATTTTCTAACGAAATTTGAAATTGCTCTGTAAACCTAAAAGTACTTAACTGACCTGAAGTAAATCCGTAATCTTGTTCAAATGTTAATGGAGTATTGTCATCTCCGATGGTTATCACAAAACCATCTGGTGCCCCATTATCAAAAGCGCCTTCTAAGATATTTTCACCAGTGTCAGCATCTATAAATTCAAATAAGAATTCTGGCCCTACGCATAATACAGTGCCACAATCAAGAGTATCATCTGAGTTACATTGAATAAGTGATAGGCTTACGAATAGTATAAAAATTAGTTTTTTCATGGGTTTCAAATTTGTTTTCTTGTGATACACTCTAAAGAGTCATAAATCTAGAAAAGGTTGCGTCCCTTTTTCACAAAGTGATGCAACCTTTTTAAAATCTATGTAAAACAAGTGTTTCTTTCTATCTAAAAGTCAAACCTATACGTTGCCCCTATCATTCCTTGAAGTCCTTGTACTTCATAGTTTACCCATTTTTGATAGTCACTATTTAAGATATTATTGACTCTTCCAAAGGCTGAGAGTCTATCATTAAAACGGTATCCTACGTGTGCATTTGCATCTAGATAGCTATCCAATGTCACAACTTGTGGTTGTGCTAAAATATCAGTTGGGTCATTTGCAAACAGAAGATCTTGGCGTTCTCCCACAAAAAATAAGTTGATCCCTGCAAACCATTGTTGTGTGATTTGATAGTCTGCAAATACCGAAGCTCTCAACTCTGGCAAGTTCCATGCTTCTTCTTGGTTATCGGTTGTGTAAGAATTAAACTGTCCGTTGATTTTCATTTTGAAGTTGCTGTTGACATCAAAATTCAGTTCTCCAAAAACACCTAAGGTTTCTACATCGTCATATACAATACTAAAAGAGTTTCCGTTTAGAAATGCCACTGATGACGCTACCTGCGCTGGATTAAAGATGAACAATGCTTTATTACTTTCAGCGACGTAATTGGCTCTCAAATTATAACTGATGCTATTAGAAAGTTTACCTTTCATCCCTAGATATCCATCATATTGTTGGTCTGTAGGGGTAATGGCTAGAGAGGGTGCTACAAAAGGATTTTCTTGTACAAAATCGTAATAACTGTTTTGTTGTAGGTTTCCTTCTAATCCTGCATAGGCGATAAAGTAATCACTCACAACACGATATGATGCTGTTATTCTTGGATATACAAAAAAATCGGTGTTGCTATTTTCACTATCCATGCTTACAAATCCAGCAACCCCTAAATTAACGGTAAGATCATCTCTTAGAATCACCAAACTTGGATTCACACCTACGTTAAGAATACTATGTTTTGTCTCTTCAATATTAGGAGAAAAATCATTGGCAAAACTGCCGTTTACATAATCGACAATAAATCCAGTGGTAATATTTTCTCCTGCAATAGGAAGTTCTATCGTTGGTTTTATAATAGCACGTAGCTCATTACTGCTTTCTGAGTCTGTAAGATACCGAACCGTTGCTTTTCCTTCTTTAAAGATGGCATCTTTAAAAGCTACACTTCCATTGATAGCTCCTGTGAGATAGGAATGGGTTACATCAAAGTCATCTGTAAGGATAGGTCCAGCTACTCCTCCCATATCTGTAATGGTAGGTGAAATCCCATACCAATTAAATACTTGGTGTTGCACGTCTAAATCTGTACGCCAAGAAAAATCACGTTCTCTGGCGCCATAATTCAAGTTAAGTCTTGTATCATAAAAAAAGTCATCTACTCTCACATTATCAATACCTCCTTGTGATGAATTATGATTTAAGAACACCCCAAAATCTTCGGTACGACTGATTTGGAAGTTGCTATAAAACTCTGCGAGGACTGAGGTAAAACTACCAAAGCCAATCGTTGCATAATTATCATACAATTTTAATTTAGGTGCTTTCTTTACCGCGGCTGCTTTTCCTTTGGCTGGCGTGAACGTACTAGCTACTGGT
Organism: uncultured Dokdonia sp.; assembly: GCF_937910895.1. Classification (GTDB taxonomy): domain Bacteria; phylum Bacteroidota; class Bacteroidia; order Flavobacteriales; family Flavobacteriaceae; genus Dokdonia. The sequence continues at coordinate 54,326 of NZ_CALEMI010000159.1, forward strand.
GCCGAAAAAATACTGTATGTTACTTTCTTTTTGGTGGTATTGACTGAGTCATTAAGCTTTGGAGTAGCCTTTACCTTAAACGCATCACTAATGGTAGGCGTATAGGGTTTTACTACATTAACTACCTCTGTCCCCAAGTCTTGTTTGTCTTTCTTCTCTTCTTTTTCTTGAGCATTCACTTGAGATACGCCAAGCCCTAAAGCCAATAAAAAAATAGTTTTATATGTTTTGATGTGATGAACTATCATATATAAATAAATTACGTCTGTGATTGATGAAAATTAGTTACCGCCTTCTTCTATAGAAGCGTTGGTCTTGGCTTCGTTTGTCTTAATAATAGCGAGTTGTTGCTGTGCTTCTTTTACAATAGCTGGAAAGTCTGAAAAGTTGGTAATCACACTTTCCAAAATATAGGTAGCTTGATAGGCGTCTTCCAAAGCATAAAAGTTTTTTGCCATAAGCACAAGCCCTTTGGCACCAAATTCCTTATATCCGCTATAATCTCTTGCTAGTACTTGTACAGTCGTATTGGATCCTTTAAAATCATTGGCTTTATGTTTAAAGTAGGCATCGTAGTACAATGCTTCTGCAGCGAGTGCACCTGTAGCGATGGTTTGCACCTTCGCATAGGCTGTTTTTGCACGATCTTCATCGCCTGTTTTAATCGAAGCTCTTGCAATAATCACTTGGGCATCACTTTTTACAGCATTATCGATTTTTGTATTGGTCAATACTTTTTCTGCATACGTAACGGCATCTGTATAATTTTCTAGCTCATAGTGAGACTTCATCAGATTCGATTGTGCAAAGATGACATTCTGTGGAAAATCGGCTTCTGTTTCTAAGCGTTTTAAAACAGGAATTGCTTTTGCATAGGCTTTCTGGGTTAAGAATACTTGTCCTAACCGCGCGAGGGCTTGCTCTGTAAATTCAGATCGTTCTTTGGCGATCACAAACTGATAATGCGGAATGGTTGTGGGATAGTCCGCTTTCGCGAAAGCGAGTTGACCCAAATAAAAATGGGCTTTCAAAGCATGTTGTCCGTTGGGATAACTTTCTAGGTATTCATCCAGCAAACGTGTGGCTTGCGTCGCATTATTCTCCAAATATTGTTTTTCTGCCGAAGCATACGCGGCATCATCCAACTCTGCGTCTTCTACATCTATAAAATCGAGTGTACTCACCCATTGTCCGTACTCATTGACACGTCCTAAGTCTATATAAATAAGTTTTGCAGTGGTGACCGCTTGTAGGGCTTCTGGCGTACCTGGATAATCGGCAGCTACTTTTTTAAGAATCGTAATGGCTTGATCTGACTGATTGTTATTGTCATAAATCAATGCTTTTTTAAGTAATGCACGAGATACATACGAACTTCCAGAGACTTCACGCACCAGCTGATCATAGGCTGCAATCGCCTGATCGTTATTTCCTTGAGAGACATATACGTTTCCTAATTCATACAAGGCATCGTCTCTATAACTTGATTTTGGAAAGCTTTGCGCGAAATTTTTCAACCCATTAATCTTATCTGCATTTCGGTTGACAAATCCGTAACTCATTGATTTTTGAAAAGTGGCATAATCACTATCGGTTACATTGATTTCGATAGCTTTGTTATAGGCTTCAAGGGCTGGCCAATATTTACTAGAAATAAAACGGCTATCGCCTAAGCGTAAGTACGCATCATTGAGACGGACTTGGTCGTTTGTATTTTTTTTTGTGAATTTTTCAAAATATGTCGCTGCATTTTCATAATCTTTATCAGAAAAATAAGCGTATGCTAGATTATAATTGAGGTCTTGATATTCTGGTGTTGCAGTAGCGTTGCTGTTTTGCAAATACTGTTTATAGCCTATCACTGCTTCTTTATGATTGCCCAATACATAATCAGACTCTGCATTCCAATAGGTGGCTCTTGCGACAAATTGCTCATCTCTAGGTTCTTCTAAAGATTTTTTAAACATGGCTTGGGCGTCTATATAATTTCCAGCATTATAAAGCTCTACACCTCTGTAAAAAGCTACTTTTTGGTAGGCTACTTTACTTTCAAAAGAGTTATTTTTTTCTAATAACACCAAGGCTTCTTTGTAGTTTTTTGACGTAATATAAGAATCAATAAGAAGGGCTTCAAACTCTTCTTTTGCGGGCGTATTAGGATATTCCTTGATATAGTTGGCAAGGACTTGAGGAACGGTTTGGTAGGCATTTCCAATCTCATAACTCAATTTTGCATAGTTCAAACCACTGTCTTCTTTGATTTTTGCATCAAAATCCATTTCTGACGCATTTTTAAACGCATTTAAGGCTTGCTGCTTTTTATCTGTTTTTAAATAGGATTCTGCTAGATGGTAGTAAGCGTTTTGAGCGACACTGTTTTTACCATCTATAATTTTATTAAATTCATTGATCGCGTTTTCATAATCGCCTTGTTTGTAATAGGCATATCCTAACTGGTAGTAATCGGTGTTATTCCACTTTCCTCTTTTTCCTTTGTATTCTTTTAAATACGGTAAAGCTTCTGCATACTTTTCTTGATTGAAGTAACTTTCCCCTATAATCTTATTGAGTTCTGATTTTTCTTTTGGATTTGCTGTAGGGAGTTGTGAGGTCCCTTCGGCAATGGCTTGGTCAAATTTTCCTAATTTAAAATTAAGATCGGCTTTAAAGTAAGCGAGTTCTTCTTTGTAATCTTCTTTATCTTCTACGGCGTCAAAAAGTTCATCTGCCTCTTGGTAATCATCGCCTTCATACGCCATGAATCCTAAGTAATATTTGGCTTGTGATCCATACTTTTGAGAGTCACGTACACGGTTTAAAAACTTTTTTGCCTGATCATATTGTTTACTTTTATAATAGGAATATCCATTATTAAAATCGAATGTTTCTCTAGCGCTTCCTGTCAAACTTCCTTCATCAACCAGATCATACCACTTACGAGCATAGGCATATTTTCCATTATCAAAATAAAAAGAAGCGACATCTAGATATGCTGAGTTACGCTTAGTACTTGTCGGATATTCATTGACAAAACTTTGCATGAGATTATCGGCTCCTTGTTGATTTAAACGAACAGCTGCATTTGCAATATAATAAGCACAATCCCCTTGAATGGTGGTATCATTTGTTTCGTCTTTGACTTCTCCAAATAAGGTTTGTGCTGCGAGATACTGCTGACTATTATAAAGCGATAATGCCTTGTTGTATTTTACAAGATCGTCTGTGTAAATAGCCGTTTGCTGTGCAGAGAGTATACTTGTATAAAGTAAAAATGCGGTAAGCACCGTGATTAATTTCTGCATATAGATTGTTTTTGATATGATGTATTAAGATTGGGTTTGTTATGGTATTCAAAGATACTTTTCTTCTTTATGCATAACGGGAGAAATGGCGTATAATTATATAGAGTTTTAAAAAGGAAATTAACAATTGGAAATACAACTATGAATATGCTTCATTATACTACTCATTAACACAGATTAAAATTATATATTTGAGCCACTTAAAAAATAAAAAAGATTTACATGAAATACATTTTATCGTTTTTTGCCTGTTTATTCATTAGTAGTTTACATGCTCAAATAGTTTTTGAAGAAGGATATTACATCAATAATGCAGGTGAAAATATCGAGGGTTTTATTAAAAATTCTGATTGGAAAAATAATCCTACTGATTTTGAATTTAAGGCCTCTATGGCTAGCGATGATTCAAAAAACCTCTCTATAAAAGAAGTCAAAGAATTTGGTATTACAAATGTATTTAAATATGAACGCCATCAAGTAAAAATAGATAGATCTTCAAATGATTTAAAAAATTTAGGATATAGTAGAGAACCTGAGTTTAAAGAAGAAACTGTATTTCTAAAAGTACTCGTAGAGAATGATGTCATTTTATATAGATATACCGATTCTGATTTAACTACGTTCTTTTATAAGTCAGGAGAAAATTTATATACACTTGTGTATAAACGCTATATAAATATTCAGAAAAAACTAGATGAAAATAGTTTTTACAAACAACAACTGGCTTCTGATGTAAATTGCACAGATAAAAAAATGCCTAATGTAGAGAACTTACGATACACTCAGTCTTCGCTTGTAAAATATTTTACTGCGTATGGTGTATGCACAGGTAGTGCTACAAATAAGACCTTTGTTAAAAAAGTAGAGAATTCTTTTAATATCAAGTTGGTTGCAGGAGTACAGTTTACTAATTTCTCTGTAGATTCTAATATGAGAAGAAGTGTTGATTTTGGAAGTAACGTTGGATTTGTTCCAGGCATTGAGTTTGAATATTTATTACCATTTAATGCTCAAAAATGGGCGTTATTTCTTGATTTTAGATACCAAAGTTACGAGGCAGATAGAACTACCGAAGTATTTGTGCCAAGCTCTAATGTATTCGTTACTCGATCTAATGAAGCATCATATAAGGGTATCGATGCAGGTTTTGGAGTTAGACATTATTTTTTACTTTCTGAAAATTCTAAATTTTATCTAGGACTCAACTATTCTATAGACTTCAGTAATGATACAGAAGTTATTTATGAAGATGCCGAAGATTTTATTGCTTCTAAAGCTACAGGAGTTTTAGGTATTGGAGCTGGATACGCTTATGATCGATTAAGTGCAGAGTTTAGGTATTATACCAATAGAAATAGTTTAGGAAATGAATTTCTTTTTCAAAATTCAGAATATAGCAACATTACGTTTAGCTTATCCTATAGACTTGCTAGATTTTAGAAACAGTCTATTTAACGATGTAGCAATTATAAGAAGGAAAATAACAATTTCATATTTTAGAACAAACTACTATTCTATGGGCGTTGTAATGAGTACGCTTTCGCGAAAGCGTATAAAACTAACATTCCCTATAAAAACTTGATTCAAGTGCGGTGATCATTAGAAAACCTGTATTTTTATTTCGATTCTTATAAAAAGAACTAAACGAACCAAGAAAAAAGAATTGTGTCTTATCTTTTATTTTATTATAAATAAAAGTGAGATAGAAACACATGATTCGTGTTATTTTAGAGTTTACTTTGGTATAATTCATAAGATTTAATCTATTTTTATCGTTAGTTTTAATTCTATATGTCAAATCCAGTATTACATCTTAGCAACGCAGCCATCTATCAACGAGAGAACATGATTCTCTCTGATGTACAGATTACTATTAACAAAGGCGATTTTGTCTACCTCATCGGAAAAACTGGATCTGGGAAGAGTAGTTTTATGAAAACGCTCTATGGTGATCTTCCGCTTACAGAAGGAGAAGGAGAGATTGTTGGATTTACATTAAATGGGTTAAAAGAGAAGCAAATTCCATTTTTACGTAGAAAATTAGGGGTGGTTTTTCAAGATTTTAAATTATTGAATGATCGCACCGTCAAAGACAATTTGCTATTTGTACTTAAAGCTACAGGGTGGAAAGACAAAACTGCTATTGATGCAAAAATAGAAGATGTGCTCTCCAAAGTAGGAATGAAAAGTAAAGGCTTCAAATTTCCATATCAGCTTTCTGGAGGAGAACAACAACGTGTAGCAATTGCAAGGGCATTACTTAATGATCCAGAACTTATTCTTGCAGATGAGCCTACAGGAAACCTAGATCCTCAAACCAGCGTAGAGATTATGGAAGTGCTACAAGACATCAATAAAAATGGGAATACCATCTTAATGGCAACGCACGATTATGCGTTATTACTAAAGTATCCTTCCAAGACCTTAAAGTGTGATAATAATAAAATTTTTGAAGTGGTACAACGGACGGTGTAAATTCTTTTTATGTATCAACTCACAAAGAAAGTAGCGAAGTCAATCATCCCAAAATCATTTTTACTTAGAAATGAACTGATACTTCGCAAATTATTTTCTTTTAAATATCGGGGGAGTATATACACCTGCAATGTATGTGATGCAAGCCTTAAAAAATTTATTCCCATTGGAAAAGAAGACCTACTATGTCCTATTTGTGGCAGCCGAAGTAGATCGCGTAGAGTGTATCATCTCCTAAAAGAAAATCATTTACTCTCTGGAAAAACACTGCATTTCTCACCTCCAAGGGCATTATACAGAATACTAAAAAAAACACCTGATATTATCTATATAGCTACTGACTATGAAAATGAGTTTATAGCAGATTACTCGTATGATATTACAGCGATTGCAGCACCTGACAACTCATTTGATACCATTATTTGTTATCACGTACTAGAACATATTCTTGACGACACAAAAGCAATGGCTGAGTTGTATCGTGTTCTAAAACCAAAAGGAACTTGCCTTGTACAAACTCCGTTTAAGCAAGGAGCTATTTATGAAGATAATAGTATTACATCAGAAGAAGGAAGACTCGAAGCCTTTGGTCAGAAAGATCATGTACGTATCTACTCCTTAGAAGGATTAAATACACGATTAAAAGATGCTTACTTTAAAACAGAAATTATAGATTTTACAACAGAAAAAGATCATATCCACGGATGGCAATCTGAATGTGTGATCAAGGCAATGAAGTAAGGAAACTTTATTATTAGTGTAATACAGTATCTTATAGACCACACATAAAACAAAAATAATCCTTGAAAAAAAAACAATATTTCATCACAAATGACCCTTCTATAGAATTCACTTCTGAGGAGGGATTTTCAAACTTAGTTATTGATGACTATACCGTTTTTTATCATAAAGATTTAGTGTGTACGCATTCAAGGAACATCGTGACGCAGAAGTCTATACTGAGCGAAGTTGAAGTACAAAAGCAAAATTGCACGATTGCCATTCTAGGGTTTGCTATAGATCCGTATCGACCAGAAGCAACAAATCAAGAAATTGCAGATACCCTTGTAAAATGTCAATCTAAAACAGACTTCTTTAAATCGCTTGAAGTACTTACTGGGAAGTATGCTATTTTTTATGTTTCTAAAGAATATAAGATTTTAATGACTGATTTCTTTTCAGAGAGACAATTGTATTACTGGAAAAGAACAGATTACTATTATATCTCGTCGTCAGACAAACTGATTTTAGATACGTTACAATTAACTCCAGAAATAAGCCCTGAAAAAAAAGTATTAATTAACGCTACGCTATTTTTAAACATTAACGAACATTGGTTACTCTCTGAAGAAGATTGGGATGATCGCATAAAAAAACTAATCCCAAATCATTATCTAGATGTTCAAAAAAATGAAATAGAGCGACTCCCTATTTTTGTGAGTAATCAACTAGATGAAAAAGAAGTGTTGGCTACTTTCAAAACCTACTTACAAAATGTGATGGAAGCGATCACGTTGCGATATACTTCTATTTATTTTCCCATAACAGCAGGATATGATTCTAGGCTATTATTGGCTGCTAGTATCCAATGGAAGGATAAAATGAAGTATTATATTTTTAACTCTGGTAAGACCTATGTACTAAGGGATGTAAAAATTGCAAAAAAGATCGCCAAAAAATTTACTCTTGATTTTGAAGAAATTAAGGTATCCGAAATGAGTCCTGGGTTTAAAAAAGAATTTGCTTCTCATTTTATTGTGCCCCGCTTTTTATCAAAAACTAGAAATATCGCTTGGTTTAAGGAACATGTTAATACTCCTACGGTAAATATCTCTGGTGGTGGAGGGAATTTAAAAGGCGTATATGATGAAGCCAAATTTTCTACTATAGAAGACCTTATAAAAGAAATAGAGTATGACAACCTACCTATTCATAAAAAGGCTATAGAAAAATGGCTAGTTGAAGCAAAACCCTATGCTAAAAGATACAATATCCCACTTAACGATTTATTCTTTCAAGAGTTACGTATGGGAAAATGGGCATCCAAAATGTATCACGAAGCAGACATCACTCCTGTAGACTACTACTCGCCCCTTAATTGCAGGCAGATTATGTATATGGCGTTTTTAAATATTCCAGCTACACGAAGACACAAACCCGATTCCTTTCTTTTTAAAACGCTTACAGAAGACATGCTTCCTGGTGCTACAAAGATTCCTTTTAATCCTAAAACGTGGAGGGATTATGTTAAGAGTGTGATTCCATACCAACATATTAAAAAGCAAGTTCGGTTATTGCGATATGGGAACAAACTATAAATGTATAGATCACACACTAGCGTTTATTTATATTTGAATATCGTATTTTCGTAATCCACCATGCTTTCTATCCTTATCCCGACATATAACTATACAATCTATAACCTCATCCAAGAGATAAGTAGACAAGCAGAAGCTATGGCTATCCCCTATGAAATCATAGTTTCAGACGATCACTCTTCACAATATCAGGAAGAAAATAAAAAAATAACATCCTTCCCACATACCAAATACCTTGAACAAACACAAAATCTAGGGCGTACTAAAAACCGTGAGCTACTAGCCCATACAGCCAAATATAGTTGGATACTATTTCTCGACGCCGATGTAATTCCTGCATCAAAGGATTTTATAAAAAACTATATTCATGCTATACACGATGAAATAGACCTCATATTTGGAGGAATTTCTTATCAAGAAAAATCTCCAAATAAAAATCAATACTTGCGCTGGTTTTACGGAAAACATCGAGAAGCACAAGCTGTTGAAAAAAGACAGAAACATCCTTGGTTTGTAATCTCTCAAAATTTGCTTAGTAAGAAAGAACTCTTTTTAAAGGCAAATGTGAGTAAGGAAAATAGATATGGATTAGACAATCTATTTTCCCACCAACTTAAAAAATTAGAAGCAAGAATTATTCATATCGATAACCCTATCATCCATTTAGGATTAGAGGAAAATCCAGTCTTTCTCAAAAAAAGTGTAGAAGCAGTAGAAACAACTATTCACTATGAACATATTGGTATGATGGAATCCTATGTAAGTCGTTTGCAAAAAAGCTATCAGTTTCTTAAAAGAACAAAACTTACAGGACTTTTTGTCTCTCTAATACAACCACTTAAAAAAAGAATAGAAAGAAATTTACTTGGAAAATCCCCGTCGCTATTTCTTTTTGATCTCTATAAATTGTATCATTATACACGTCTAAAAAAGAATAGAGATGCCTAAATTCTCTGTAGTCATATCGGTATACAATAAAGGAAACTTTATAAAAAAAACGTTGCAAAGTGTTTTTAATCAATCGGTACAAGATGTTGAAATTATCATTGTTAATGATGCTTCTACAGATCATAGTGAGACAGAGATACTCTCTATGCCGCAAGAGAAGATCATCTACCATGCATTTCAAGAAAATAAAGGTGCCGCCGCAACGCGTAATAAAGGGATTGAGCTCGCTTCTGGAGACTATATTGCCTTATTAGATGGAGATGATACTTGGGACCCTAACTATCTCGCAGAAATAACAAACTTAATCCACAACTTTCCAGACCATCACGTTTTTGCAACCGCCATCACTATCGAAGAACATGATGGCAAACGCCCTTCACAATACACCTGTTCTAATCCAGAGAATAAAGAACAACTTTCTCTTAACTATTTTGAATCCAGTTATAAAAATACATTGCTCACTAGCAGTTCTACTGTTATAGAAAAAACGGTATTTGATATCATAGGCAACTATGATGAAACAATAAAAAGCGGACAGGATACCGATTTATGGATTCGTATAGGTTTGTACTACCTAATTGCATTTAGTACCAAATCCTATGCCTCCTATACGTACGCTCCTGTGAGTTTATACAAAAGTATACGCTCTGTAAAACACCGACCCAGTATTGTTGCGTATGAAAGTTTAGAAAAAGAAAATGAAGCTCTGAAAAAGTTTTTAGATCTCAATAGGTTCTCATTAGCCATACGTGCAAAGTTGTGGAACGAACCTAAAGAAGCTCAGTTTTTTATAGATCGTATAGATCCTACAAACCTATCAAAAAAACAAGTCCAATTATTACATGCTCCCACTTTTGCGATCAAACTTCTTTTCAGTACCAAAAGAATTTTAGAAAAACTAGGTATCCGTTTAGGGGTGTATTAGTGAAAATCAATCTTGAGAAGCCATAAGGCACGCTCAAGATTGTAAAATGAACTAATCCCGATATATAGCGGTATATTTTTTTTTACCGACTTAAAAAATATAGTAAATGTGATAACAAAATCAATACACCCTATGATTCAGCATCTTTGACTGAAGCAATAAAGACATCATAATCACGTATGTAATCTACTTCTTCATACTCGTGAGAAGCTAACACAAGACACACAGCACCAGAGGAAAAGTTTTCCAATTCGCGCCACATCCCTGTAGGAATCAGCAACCCTTTGTTAGGTTTATTGAGTGTTACACGTTTCTTATTTTTTCCATCATCGAGAACCACATCAAAACTCCCACTCAATGCCACTAGAAATTCCATACATTCCTTATGAGAATGTCCGCCGCGATAGGCGTCACTAGGCACATCATACAAGTAATATACACGTTGCACTTTATAAGGAAGCGTTTCTTTTTCTATCACAGCCAAGTTTCCACGAGGATCTGTTATTCTGGGGATGTCTAGTAATGTGATTTGATCTACCATTTATTTACGTTCCTCGCCAGTAGCTAAGAGTTCTTTATATTTTTTAATTCCTGAAAAGGCTTTTTTTGCTTTCGCGAAAGCGTACTTAGCCTTAATAATTTGATGCCGTACTAAGAAAAATACATATTTACATACCCAAAGATAGCCCCAAATTCCGTAACATTTATACGCCAAAGCACCTCTAAGATACAAAAGCCGATCGCTTCCCAAATCCTGTCCAGAACTTACATCTGGATGTGTAAGAATCACAGCAGGCACAAAATAAGCAGGGAGTTTTGCTTTCATAACATTACGCATAAATACATACTCATTAGCACCACTAAACGTAGCACCCAATCCAAAATGAGGATGATACAACACATCGTTTTCTAACAGTACATCTTTCTTAAAGCTAATGACGACACCATTTACCGTTTTGTAAGATGAATTGTTATGCTTTATGACATCTGGATATTTTCTAAATAATTCTCCATTTGTTTTGTTTAATTGAAACGTGATTACAACAGCATCTGGATACGTTTTATATCCTTGGAGTATAATAGATTCTAGATTGGGTACATACAACACGTCATCATCAGCAACGAGACATACCTCCCCTATCGCATTCCGAATTGCCATATTACGACTTTGTGGCAAACCACGCTCTTCTGTATTAATCACTCGTACGTTGGGTTGTAACGATTGTAATTGCCGAGTTGTATCTGTTTGATTGATAATCAAAATAGCATACATACTATAATCTCCATTAGGAAACATCGCTTCCAAAAATGAAAGATCCGAACGAAACATTGTCGATATTAAAATTTCAAAAGGAACAGAAACGGGTTTCATCTTGTGGATTATAGTATATTTGAAATAGTCATTCAACGCATGAAAATACTCTTAATAGGCGAATATAGTCGTTTTCACAATTCTTTAAAAGAAGGTTTGATCTCTTTAGGGCATACAGCCACGATTGTAGGTACGGGAGATGCTTTTAAAAAATATCCTGTAGATATTTCTATTGTACCTACTTGGAGTACATCCAATGGGTTGATGACCAAAATAAAAAACCTTGTTTACACTCTTACAAAACTGGATTTTGCCGCTGTAGAAATAGGCTATCGCTTTTGGAAGCATCGAGAGCAAATGAAAGGATATGATGTGGTGCAGTTTATCAACTCTTGGAGTATCCGTACCACAATAGCCAAAGAGAAAAAGTGTATAGCATTTTTAGAAAAACACAACAAAGCGCTCTTTTTATCTGCTTGTGGTACCGATACGCCTTGGATAGAAAGTTTACTTAATGATACGCAATTACCCTATCACATGCTCACACCATATTTGAGAAATGCATCTCTTAAAAATTATTATAGTCCCGCTTTAAAATATGTAACACCAAAATATAAAACCTTATATACTTACCTAGAAGAAAAAGTCAGAGCAATCATACCAACAGATATTGATTATTATATAGCGTTACGTGATCATAAAAAAGCAACAACACTTATTCCCACACCTATAAACATAGGCAGATTAGATTTTAAAGTAGCTCCTATCCAAAGTAAAATAGTCATCTTTCATGGTATCAATAAATCTAATTATTTAAAGAAAGGAAATGATATTTTTGAAGAAGCCTTACGTGTGGTTCAGGAGAAGTATGCCTCGCAAATAGAGGTCATCACAGTAGAATCATTACCCTATACAGACTACATGAAAGCGTATGATGAGGCACATATTTTATTAGACCAAGTTTATTCTCACGATCAAGGATATAACGCCTTAGAAGCTATGGCAAAAGGGAAAGTAGTTTTTACAGGAGCTGGAACTTATTTTATGGAACATTATCAACTAGAACATATAGTTGCTATTAATGCAACACCTGATTCTGCACAAATTGCTGAGGAATTAGAAAAACTCATTACACATCCCGAACGTATCCAAGAAATTGCAGGGAATGCCAGAGCTTTTGTAGAAAAATATCATGATCATAAAATGATCGCTCAAAAGTATCTTGATATTTGGACAAAAGAATCCTAAATTAGAAAGAGTATTATCTTTTTCTGAGTCGGGTATCTCTATACGCTAAAATTGCTTCTTTTCGGGTATACCAAACTCTTCCCTCCTTATAAGCTTCTATTTTTCCTTTTCTAGCAAGTAAACTGACATATTCCTGACCGTAAGGAATATCTGGTTCACTCACAATATCAGGAATAGGTTTATACCCACTTGACCTATCTTCAAGATTGCTCAGATATATAGATAAAGATCGTTCTGTAGCTTGTGCAATTAGAAAAACCAACTTTGAATAATCATAAGTGTTTGCCAAGTTTAAGGCTGTATAATACTTTTTACGATCTACTTTTAAAATAATTGCTGGTGGAAAGCCTTCATTCATTAAAAGTAAATTATATAGCAAACGAACTGTACGACCATTGCCATCATAAAAAGGATGAATCCAGACAAATCGATGATGAAAAACACTAGCTTTTACAATAGGGTGTAAATCTTTTGCCTCTGTAGTATACCAATGGATTAATTCATTTAGTAGTTCTTCTACAAATAAGGCATCTGGAGGAGTAAAATTTGCTCCAGAAATACGGACTCCACTCGTTCTATAAGTACCTGCTATACTTTTATCAATCTTATCTAGTACAAGCGCATGTACTTGAAGTATGTCTCGTTTTGTGAGAACAAAGTCTTTTTTTGAAATTTTTTCTATGTAATGAATTGCTTCTTGATGATTTACGATTTCAAGATGCTCACGTAACGATTTCCCTCCTATGGTTAATCCATCTTGAACGACAAGTTGAGTCTCTACAAGAGTAAGAGTATTACCTTCTATACTATTAGAATTATAGGTCCATTCTAAATCAAGGTTTTCTCTAATATTACGGATTATATAATCAGGTATAGGGCGATATGCATCTAGTTGTTGCTTCTGAATAGAAAGACGATCTAACAGTGCTTTTTGTTCATAATCAACAACTATGTTTTTCCACTCCATCCACAAATATACTTATTATTTTTAAGATCGGATTAAATTTAATTTAATTTATCCGATATTAAATTCGTTTTCGCAATAAGTTATCTAAGATATGTTGCTCTCCTTCCCAATCTCGAGTAATATCTGTTTTAAGAAGCTTGGCAGGAATCCCGCCTATAAGGATATGATTTCCTAAAGCTGTATAATCTTTATTACAAAGAGAGTTAGACCCTACCGTTGTATAATCGGGGGTGATTGTCCCTTTCATAATTGTAGATCTGTTGCCTATCCAATTATAATTTCCTATAGTAATAGGAGCTGTTTTTTCTTTTTTTGTATTGGTTTTCAAATCAATAAGTTGATGAAAAACAGAGTCCAATAATTGAGTTTCATACGCCACGCGCACGTAATCACCTATAATTATCCGTTCTCTACAAATCAAGGTACATTGAGAACCTAAGCAAGAAAAAGTCCCCATCTCACAATATGCATTTTTGCCTACCTGAAAATAGACATCTTTTCCAAAATGGACATATCCTTTAAATTTAACCGTCCCTACAATCACAATCTCTCCAACACCTCTAGAACGTGTCTGTGCTTCAAAAGGATGACCAAAACCGATCATTCCTCTTTCGATAGGTGCCTCTATGATGATACGACCACTAAGATCGGTAAGCTTATAATTACCATAAATAAATACAGGGAGCTTCTTAGCCGTTTCAAAAGGAAACATCTTCAAATTAAAATAATAGGTCTTGATCCAATTAACAGACCAGAAAGATTTCCAGCGTTTACGTAATCTTCGTAAAGGATTCAATACACTCATTATTTTTTTCTTTTTAAGATGGTATTCACCAATGATCGGAAGCCAATTTTAGTATCTAATAATCGAAATGAATATAACGAAGAAATTATAATTAAACCGATAAGCACTCCATATTTAAATAGTGGAGTCTCGATATAAGTAGCTATAAACGCTGCTGTACAAAGCAGTATACACATCAAAAAGATAGGGTAAAACCCAGCTTTCATCTTAAATCCATAGCGATAATAAGTAAGAATCCGAACCCCGATATAATGAATAATAAAATAGATCAGCAAGCTCATTCCTATACCCTCCAATCCCCAATAGTAATAGCCTATTACATTTAACGCTAATAAAATGCTATTGAAAAAAATAGCCGTTTTTGTAAAGAGTTTGGAATCGCCTTTAGCTATAATCACATAGCCTATAGACCAAGAAACCGCTTTAAATACCATGCCCAAAATCCCCCAGCGAACCAATGCCACCGCAGGTTCAAACTCATTAGAATACAACAATGAAATAAATAAAGGGGCAAATGCAATAAATACAATCACCACTGGTGTGATCAATAATATGCCAATAAAAGCTTGTTCAAAAACGGTTTTAATAACAGCCTTAATATCATCACATACGGCTGCGAGTCTTGGGTAATAATCTGTAGACATAGCGTTAAAAATAAGCCCCACATAATTATTGAGAATCGCAATCCCAGCTCCATAAAACCCAGCTTCTATTTTTCCGCCTTCAGCACGTATATATACTAAAATAAGATAGGCTACGACCAAGCCTATAATGCTACTAAAACTAAGTGCCAATCCTAGTTTAATCATCGGTTTTCCTTCTGAAAAGACTGTTTTATTGGTCACAGAAGTGCGTACTTTTACGATCCTTTTTGCAAAGAGATATGCAAAAAGAAATACAAATCCAGAAGTCATCACGATGGCTGGTAGAATCCCGTCTAACTTTAGATAATAATACAACGGAATAGTCACGATGAGTCCCGCGATGGCACCATAAATATTCGCCTTGGCTAGAAAAGCGAGCTTGCGTAACCCTTGTAAAACAGCAAGATTACTCATCGCTAACTGATTAAAAATCACTGCTAATCCTAGCCACATAAACGTATAGGTGTACTCATAAGAGTCAAAAGTAAACTTACTTAATATTCCTGAAAAAATAATAGTAAAAAGAGCTCCTATAATGGCTGTTATCCATACCAAACGTTTTAGAATGGCAATCATTCGGTAGGCTTGTGTTTCTTGTCCTTTTTTGTAATGAGCAGAAATTTCTTTGACCGCACTTTTATCAAGTCCTAATTGAGTCGCTACGGTAATTAATTGTAATGGACGGGTCAATAAATTAGAAATCCCAACACCCTCTGGACCTAATAAAAGCGCCATGATTTTTGAACGAATTACTGTCACCAGAATACGAATCACTTGCACACCTCCAAAGAGTGAAGTTGCCTTCATCACTTGTTGATATGACTTTTTTTCGTCTTCCAATTAGTACCTATTTAAGATTGAAATCACTCGTGTAATCATAGCCTCATCCATTACAGGACTTAACGGAACACTCAACACTTCCTGATGAATCTTCTCCGTCACAGGAAAAGAAAGATGCGCATATTCTTGTAACGCTTCTTGCTGATGTGGTGGGATAGGATAATGGATAATCGTACCTATATCATGCTTGGTAAGATAATCACGTAAATGATCTCTAGTCTCGCATCGGATCACAAAGAGATGAAACACGTGAGACTCGTCCCCCTTCCAATCGGGAAGTACTAATTTAGGATTCTGTATTTCTTGTAAATATCGTTTGGCAATGGCACGTCTAAGCTGATTAGCTGTATCCAAATCCCGTAATTTAATTCGCAAAAACAAGGCTTGCACTTCATCCAGACGAGAATTGATACCTGTATACACACTCACATAACGCTCTTTAAATCCATAGTTACGATACGATCTCACGACTTCGGCGAGAGCTTCATCATCTGTGGTAATCGCGCCACCATCTCCGAGTGCACCGAGATTTTTGGTTGGATAAAAACTAAATCCTGAGGCATCGCCCAAACTTCCGCTGCGTTTCCCTTGAGAGGTCATGGCTCCATGAGATTGTGCAGAATCTGTTACGATGTATAAAGAGTTCGCTTTCGCGAAAGCGGACACCTGCTCCATATCGGCTAACTGCCCATAGAGGTGTGTAGGCATCATCACTTTGGTCTTTGCTGTCACCTTCTGTTGAAGATCCTCAAAATCAAAATTATAGGTATCTAGATCGGCTTCTACCAATACTGGAATCAATCCTGCTTGTTGGATTCCTAAAATCGTAGCTATATACGTGTTGGAAGCCACCAATACCTCATCACCTTCTGAGAGTTTTCCTAAGATTTTATAACCCTCCAAAATCATTCGTAATGCATCAAGTCCGTTGGCGGTGCCTATACAATATTTTGTACCGCAATAAGTAGCGAATTCCGCTTCAAAAAGGCGGACTTCATCGCCGAGGATATACCATCCTTTTTCTAGAAAACTTTTAAATTTCTCCTGAAACTCGGCATCATACGGAGCATTGATCGCACGTAAATCTAAAAACGGAATCATAGCCATACGTCGTTTAAAAGGTAATGGTTTGCAGTCTCAATTTCATAAAACCGATGTACGTAGGTACGAGCGCCAAAACATTCTTTCCAGTACGAAAGTCCTTTGTTGAGTTTTTTCCCTTGTTGCTCATTAGAAATCCCAAAATCAAAATACCATTTTTTAGAAAAGATGTTTGTAATCAGTTCTTCAAAAAGAAAGTCTAAGGCACCTAATTCTTGTTTCTGCTCATTGGCAGAGATATACTGTACGTGTGCGGTCGTTTTGGTTTCAAAAATAGTAGCACCAGCGACGATTTGATCTTCTTTATAGACATTAAATTGTCTGATGTTTTTAGGAAATTTCGCGTAAAGCGATTGTATTTCTTTAAGTAGATGAGTCGGCGTTGCCTGATGACGTTTATCCAAATTAGGAAGTAATATTTCCTTCCAGAATGGTTCAAAATCTGTTGTTTCTTGTATGGTTAATCCTTGTTTCTGAGCTTTCTTCACTCCTTCTATTCTATTGGACTGTATGGCAAGTCTATGACGATAATCAATCACCGAAGCACTATCTACCCTCGTGCAATTAGCTTTTACTAATTGTAACACATAAGACACTTCTTCAGAAGGAAGTGTACTGTAAAAAGAAGGCAGTTCTTTAAGATGTAGCTTTATGATTCCTTGATCGTGTAGATGCTGTAAAAGTGTTTTACAGATCTCTATCGTATCTGCCAACTTTACTTTGGAAGCTAATACCAATCCACCATACGTCAATCCCTGATGACTGTACAATTGATTATCTACCACATTTGCGGGTAGAACAGCAAGCAGTTTTGATTCTTTATACACAAGTAAAGAGTGATCTTTAAAACGATCCCTATGATACTCCATAAAATCTCTGTGAAATAAGAAAGTAGCATTTTTCGCGGAAGCGATAAAATCGTTCCACACGCTATAATCTGTAGCTTGGTATGTTTTAACTATATACAAGAATCTACTTTTTTATAAAGGTAATCGCACCAGCATCATCTATACATTGGTACACGCCTTTGGGAGCCTCTTTTTTGATAACGATATAACTAGCATTATCTTCTGTGTGCTCTAAATATTTTTCGTCTGCACTAAGATATGAAAACAAGACTCTAAAAATATTAACCGCACTTTTTAGATCTGCTTCATGACGTTTCTGTCCGTCTGGCCAATGTATGGCGAGGTTACTACTAAAGATAGAATATAAAAGATCTCGATCTTGTGTTTTGGTATGCATTTGCTTTGTACTCTCCAATCCTACAAAACCACCATGATCTGCCATGATCACAATAAGTGCTTTGGGATCTTTTTCTTTAATCAGGTTAATGGTTTCTTTAAGACGCATATTTGCCACCCGGACGCCTTCTAGCCAAAGCTGACGTTCTTCTTCAATTCCTTTAGAGTTTAGTGCATTATTGATATGACCTGGATTAAAAATCTCTATAAAAAAAAATTTTGGCATATTCGAAGTCTGCTCTAAATTCATTTTGAGAGGTGCTATCAAGTCTACCCGTTCTCCTAATCCTTTTCCTAAAAACTTGACATCATCATGTGTAAAGTTGCAATAATCATATCCTATTTCTGGTCGATTCTGTAAAAGATATGGGAGTTCGGTAAGTAAATGTGTTTTGTATCCATTATTCTTAAACACACTCAAAACAGTATTATCAGAAACAATAATATTACGTGCATTAAAGGTTTCTAGACTTAACCCCATATCATAATAATGATGCTTCATCATAAAGGTCGCACTATTGGAAGTAAGCGTCGAAGCATAATTACTTCTAAAATTTGGATACAAACTAAAAGCGGCTGATTCTAAATATTCCTGAAAAGAATGATCTTCACTTTTATAATGTCCTGTATACAATTCTGAGAAATTCACATATCCATCAGGTTGTATAAAATATACATTAGGCTTTGTGACAAATAAGGCTTCTTTGATATCGTCTGGAGATTCTTGCCAAGAACTATCATATTGATAACTTTCTAAGGGTTTTGAAATAAAAGTAACAAGTCCCATCATAGCTAGCAACGCCTGAAAAACCATAATCTTTTTATACTGCTTCCATAAAAAATAAGCAACAAGACCCGCAATTACAAACACAAGAATGGACGCCCAAAGACTTATGTCTCCAAAAAGCGAAATCTGAATCAAAAACAAAAAAGAAAATGTTCCAGAAAACGGAACAACATATCGAGTCCATTTTCCAGCGTTTACTTTCTTTACCAACATATACGCAATTGTAATCCCGATCATAGGAATCAAGAGAAACACAGCGATAAAATAGAATAGATGTGCTACCGTATTGACAAGTGTGTAATTATTGGTGGCATAAAAAAACATAGGGTACAAACCTGCTAGCAGTCCCGCTAAAACAGTATATGGCTTATGATCCTTGAGAAAACGCTGTATCAAATTATCTTTAGATGGCGCTGGCATAGATTATCTTTTTTTAAAGAGATAAAGAATCCTAGATGTTCCTGGAATAGTTTCTTTTTTTTCTAACTCAAAATAAGGCGTAAACCCTGCTTCAAAGTTAACTGAATTATAAAAATCAAAGTGATCTATAAACTCTCGCTTACGCACTAATAATGACGTCACCCAAGAGTCTTCTCGCTCTGGAAATTCAATGATGAGATACTTTGAAAAGGAAGCAAAAAATACCGCCGACTTTTCAAAAGGTACATTTCCAGATAAGGTGATGTGGTGGATGAGTGCTAATGCCATCGTAACATCTGGTGCATACGCCTGTAATCGGTTTAAGAGCGAACTCCGCTCTGTATTATTAAATCCAATATTGGGTACGGGTTGTAAAACGTCGCATACAAAAGCAAGCATGTTTTGCTCTTTATTTTTTTGCGCTTTCGCGAAATTTTGATCCACCGCATTCGCATCTATATCGGTGACGATAAGGTGTGCGTCACTCTCTAATGCACGTGCAAAGGTCCCGTCATTACCGCCAACATCAATAATGCGTTTTGCGGCTAGAGGTGCTACCCAAGACTTGATAAGCTTCTTCTTAGCTTCAAAAGCCTGTGCATCGTAATTTGTTTTTGTGTAATAATCTCCCCACTCCGTAGCTTCTTGAAGTGACAACTTTTTTATGTAGTCATAAAGACTATCTAAAATAGTATTTTGTGCTTTTAACGAAAGTCTAGCTACCTTAGACTCTGCCTTATAATCTTCACTGTGCTTTCCTTCCATCTTAGCCAGCAAGTGGATGTTTGTATATAGCGTAGAACTCAGTTTGCTCTTTCCTGGTAATAAAGAAGCAATCAGTTTTACAGGAATCCCATCAATATGGGTTTGCATCATTTTAAACATATCGGTGCCGTGGTATTTTGCCAATCCCAAGGGACCTAAAAAATGAGTGATAAACTGTTTATAAGCTCGCCACGGCGTTCCTTCTTCATAAAAATCAAAGGATAGGGTATCTATAAAAATAGGACTTCCTTCAAACAGCGTTACATTATATGCAGAGGCATCCTTCAGGATAAAACCTTTGGACAAGGCATATTTCTGGATACGTAAAGTAAGTAATGCGGCTTGTTTATATTGTTCAAAACTCCATTCATACGGATATGTAATAAACGGAATCACTTCGGGCGTGATGATGATTTCGGTATCAGATACCGAGGTCTCTGTGTGGGGAATGAGAATCCGCTTTCGCGAAAGCGTACTAAAAAAACCTTCCTCAGAAAGTTGCTTGTATTGTTTAAAATAAATGGGGAATATTCTTCTTCTTAATACGTCTCCATCATAAAAAAGATGTCCTGATGGATCTCTAAAAGAAGCTTCGTGTACTGTATTCTTACTTGTCATCTACCGATGTATCGTTCTCATCTATATCTATAGAGTCATAGTCACTCTCCTTAATCAATCCAAAAAAGAGCTTGATTTTATACATGATCCCTTTTGAAAAAAGAACGATAGCAGCCGTTGCAGCCACAATCCCCTGAACAATCATCGCTCCTACTCCTACATCAAAATATAATAAACTCATAACTCTAGAATAACGTATTAAGTATCAAAAATACTATAATTCCAGTAGAAGTCATTTAGACTCCTTCACTTAAACGCAAAAAAAAGCCCTATTCGTAAAGAATAGGGCTTTTGTAGCTCATCAATTAGAGCTTATACAATCTTGTTACGCTTACGGTCCACCTCTTTTAAATGCACTTTACGAAGACGTAAGTGATTTGGTGTGACCTCCACATATTCATCTTTCTGAATATATTCTAACGCTTCTTCTAATGAGAATTTGATAGCAGGAACAATCTTTGCTTTATCATCTGCTCCAGAAGAACGTACGTTACTTTGCTTTTTAGCCTTGGTGATGTTTATATTCATATCATCCTGACGTGAGTTTTCACCGATCACTTGACCTTCATAAATATCTTCTCCTGGTGCTACAAAGAACTTCCCACGATCTTGTAACTTATCGATAGAATATGGAATTGCATTTCCGTTTTCCATAGATACTAAAGAACCACTGATACGTCCAGGAATATCTCCTTTAAACGGTTGGTATTCTTTAAAACGGTGTGCCATAATCGCTTCTCCCGCCGTAGCAGTAAGCAACTGATTACGTAAACCGATGATACCACGTGATGGGATCATAAATTCAATAATCATACGATCTCCTTTTGCTTCCATAGAAAGCATTTCTCCTTTACGCATGGTTACAAACTCAACTGCTTTACCAGATACACTTTCTGGAAGGTCAATGGTAAGCTCTTCTATAGGCTCACATTTTACACCATCTATTTCTTTTATAATTACTTGCGGTTGCCCGATTTGTAATTCGTATCCTTCACGACGCATCGTTTCTATTAATACTGAAAGGTGCATCACACCACGACCGTACACTAAAAACTTATCTGCACTATCAGTATCATTTACGCGAAGTGCTAAGTTTTTTTCTAACTCTCTAGCTAAACGATCTTTAATATGACGAGAGGTCACAAACTTTCCGTCTTTTCCAAAGAATGGAGAATCATTAATAGAGAATAACATACTCATGGTAGGCTCATCGATCGCAATCGTAGCGAGTCCTTCTGGGTTTTCAAGATCGGCAACCGTATCACCAATTTCAAATCCTTCAAGTCCTACAATCGCACAAATGTCTCCAGCTTGTACGCTTTCTACTTTCAAACGCCCTAAACCGTCAAAAGTGTGTAGTTCTTTAATACGTGTTTTCTTAATCGTTCCATCACGTTTTACAAGAGATACTTGCATGTTTTCTTTAAGCTCTCCACGATTTAAACGTCCGATAGCGATACGTCCTGTAAAGGAAGAGAAATCCAATGATGTAATTAACATCTGTGTATTTCCTTCTTTTACTTCAGGTACTGGAATGTGCTCCATGACCATTTCTAATAATGGCTCTATAGAATCTGTTTCATTTTTCCAGTCGTCAGACATCCAGTTATTCTTTGCACTTCCATAAACGGTAGGAAAGTCTAATTGCCACTCTTCTGCTCCTAGTTCAAACATCAGGTCAAAAACCTTTTCATGAACTTCTTCTGGCGTACAGTTTTCTTTATCTACTTTATTGATCACCACACAAGGCTTTAACCCTAAGTTTAATGCTTTCTGTAATACAAAACGTGTTTGTGGCATCGGTCCTTCAAAAGCATCTACTAATAAGCAAACACCGTCTGCCATATTTAATACACGCTCTACTTCTCCTCCAAAATCGGCGTGACCAGGGGTGTCGATAATATTAATTTTAGTACCCTTATACATCACAGAAACGTTCTTAGATGTAATAGTGATTCCACGCTCACGTTCAAGATCGTTATTATCAAGGATGAGTTCTCCTTTAGATTCGTTTTCACGAAAAAGTTCACAGTGATACATAATCTTGTCTACCAGAGTTGTTTTACCGTGGTCAACGTGTGCAATGATGGCGATGTTTCTAATATCCATAACTCTCTCATATCCGCAAAGGCGAATATCTTTTTTAATTAACTGCCTTGTTATTGAAAACGACGTATTCACAAATAATAGGTCGTTTTTGGCGGTGCAAAAGTACTCTTTTTTAATGGATAAATAGGGGAATAGATAGGAATATTAGATTGATAACGATTTCGTAGTCTTTTTGAGGTCTAAGATCTATTAGTTTTTAATCAACCTTTGTATGAAAACACCTAGAAAGTTGTTCATTTTCAGGAGAGAGACATATAATAAATTAAACATTCTATCTTAAAACAAGGTCTCTATACTTTTACTAAGGCTATTTTGAATTTCTTTATACCAAAATAGATTTCTTTGAAGGTTATTAAAAACATTCATTTAGTATTCATTTAAAATTACGAATTTACCATAACCATTTGATTATTATATTTTTAATATCTTAGTTATACTATTCATCTTAAATTTTCTTATTATGTTAAAAAACATTTCAAGCCTAGGAAAAAGCCTAGACAAAACGGAGCTGAAATCTATTAATAGAGGAAATGGTCAATGTGACTATTGGACATGCGTACACTGGGAAATATTAATTTTTAAACCCGCATGCTATTGTGATGCTTAATCTTATAGAGAGTTTACCTCTCTTTTTTATTTACTTATGGTCACCGCTTCCACCACGCTTCTAGCGTGGTGGCGGTATAAGTATTCAAAATAAAAATAATGATGCAAGAAGCTAAGATGTTAATTCATAGTTTTTTTTGTATTCTAAGATGATAAGTAGAAATTATAAGTTTCATAATCTTAGTACTGCTTATTTTGTGAGTTTTGCTATAGTATATTGGATAGATGTCTTTACAAGACAAGAATATTTTAAAGTTTTGGCAGATAGTATTGATTACTGTAGAAAAGAAAAAGGAATGGAGCTTTTTGTATAACGCCACCAGTTACAAACTAGCAGCTGCAAATCAAATGAATATTATTTATAAGAAAAAAGAAAAGCGAACCAAAGTTCGCAATTTCTATATTAGTCCTAAGAATACTATTATCAAGAGTTAACACCTGTAATTCATATTAACATCCCCAAGGCTCAACAGACGTACATAAGTTGGGATCACAGGAATAACCACATTGTGAATCATTTTGAGACCCTGCTGAACCATCCTCTAATCTATTCCCTCCTTTTAGTTTGTCAAGATTTGCTACAGATTCTTTGTTTAACTTTAATGATTTTAGATTTTTCTTTTTCATAATTAATATTTTTTAGAATTGGTGATATACTAAAATTACAAAACGGAATATGAACTACCTACATTACATACGTATTTAACATTTTAAAAGACTCATTTTAAACATTATGATGTAGGCTTCCCTACAAACTAACCTTATACATACCGCGTTGGCGTGCATTTGAGAAAAACCGAGTAAATGATTAAAAACAGTAAAATATCGAGTAATATAAATCAATGGAATATTGAATATGACCAAAACGGATTCGTGTCTGATGAAAATTGGTTGGTTACTGCTGAAAAAACAGAAGATATTTTACAATTAAGTCATATTTATCATGAAGGACCGATTTTAGATCTTGGATTTTACACAGAGAATTATAAAATTTATGTCATTTATGACAATGATTGGGATAAACCAAAAGAAGTCTTTGAATCCAAAATAACGGAATCTGTTACGGAAAAGCTTGACGAATTGATTGACAAATACGCAAATGGATAATTATGAGCAGGTCAAAAAAGAAAACAAAGATTCACGGAATTACAACTGCAACGTCTGAAAAGGAAAATAAACAAGACGCAAACAGAAAATTTCGGAGAACTATAAAACAAAAAGTTAAATCAGAGGAAACTGAATTACCTGAATTACGTGAAGTTTCGAATGTTTGGAGCTTTGACAAAGATGGAAAAAGATATAATCCTGAAATGACTGAAAAAGAATTACGGAAATAAAAAACGACACGCCAACAACGGTAACCGTTGCACAAGTCCATAATTCTAATAAAAACGACGCATTTTAAGCCTCTCTCCCGAGGCTTTTTTTATGCCATCCGATATTCAGGTCTGATTTTAAAAACGGTTACATCAAAGGATATGAGGTCATAAAAAGTGATTTTGTAAAATTCCATCAGTTGGTGCCAGTTCGTAACTAGTGCGTTAGTAAGCCAGAAATCAAGATGTATTTTCACTACAATTATTGATAATTCCGCTTTCGCGAAAGCGAATACCTCAACAAAACAAATCTTCTACATCCGCTCAGGCACATCAATCCCTAACAACCCAAACGTACTCTTAATGATTTGCGCGACTTTCCCACTCAAGGCTACACGGAAGGCTTTTTCTTCTTCGTTGTCAGTACCAAGGATAGGAATCTGTTGGTAAAAAGAATTAAACTCTTTGACTAAATCATAGGTGTAATTAGCAATTAATGCTGGACTATGATTTTGTGCTGCTTGTTGTACGATGGCTGGATATTCTTGAATCCATTTTAATAATTCCTTTTCTTTAGGTTCTAGCGAAGTAGTTGTGATCTTGGTGGCTACACCTAACTCTTTTGCTTTACGCAAGATAGATTGGATCCGCGCATAAGTATACTGAATAAAAGGACCTGTGTTCCCTTGAAACTCTACAGACTCTTCTGGATTAAACAGAATACGTTTTTGAGGATCGACTTTTAGGATATAATACTTGAGTGCTCCTAACCCTATAATCTTGTAAAGTTCTTGCTTCTCTTCTTCAGAATAGCCTTCTAGTTTTCCGAGTTCTTTAGACAGAGTTTCGGCGGTGGTTGCCATTTCGGCAATCAGATCATCGGCATCTACGACCGTGCCTTCACGGGATTTCATTTTTCCAGAAGGAAGATCGACCATTCCGTAACTTAAATGGAATAAATTTTCTGCCCAATCGTAGCCAAGTTTCTTAAGGATTAAGAACAGTACTTTAAAGTGATAATCTTGCTCGTTTCCTACGGTATAAATCATCCCGCCTACGTCTGGGTTGTCTTTAACACGTTGAATCGCCGTCCCAATATCTTGCGTCATATAAACTGCAGTTCCGTCCGAACGAAGGACTAACTTTTCATCCAGACCATCTTCGGTCAAATCACACCAAACGGAACCATCTTCTTTCTTATAGAATACGCCTTTTTCTAGACCTTCTTCAATATTATCTTTTCCTAATAAATACGTGTTACTTTCATAATATAAACTATCAAAATCGACGCCTAAGTTTTTATAGGTGACGTCAAATCCAGCATACACCCAGCCATTCATTTTCTTCCAAAGGCTGATCACTTCTTCGTCTCCGGCTTCCCATTGAAGAAGCATATCTTGTGCTTCTAATAATAAAGGAGCTTCTTTCTTCGCTTCTTCTTCTGTTTTTCCAGATGCTATGAGTGTTTGTATTTCTGCTTTATATTCTTGATCAAACTTTACATAGTAGTTCCCAACCAACTTATCGCCTTTCAATCCTGTACTTTCTGGGGTTTCGCCTTCCCCATATTTCTGCCAAGCCAACATCGACTTACAAATATGAATGCCTCGATCATTGATGATCTGCGTTTTGTATACCTTTTTTCCTGAGGCTTCGATAATTTTCGCGACAGCGTACCCCAATAAATTATTACGAACATGTCCTAAGTGTAGTGGCTTATTCGTATTAGGAGAAGAATATTCGACCATCACAGCTTTGCCTTCTGGAGCTTTTGTTCCATAAGTATCTTGATGCTGAATTTCTTTAAAGAAATCTACATAATAACTGTCAGCAATGACTAGGTTTAAGAATCCTTTGACCACATTAAAAGTACTTACCTCAGCTACATGCTCTACCAAAAATTCGCCAATTTGGGTGCCAATTTGCACAGGATTTCCTTTGACAACACGTAACATCGGAAAAACAACGACCGTAATATCTCCCTCAAATTCTTTGCGAGTGGCTTGAAATTCTACCGTTTCAAGATTTGATTGATATAAGGAATAAATAGCTTTTTTTACCTGCGTTGTAAGCGTTTGCTGTAAGGACATGAATTCTTAAATTTAATAGATGTAAGATGCCCGTCTTCACAGGCATTTCTAAACGCAAAGATAGCGTAAAAACGATATAATTTGTGTCTATCTCTAAGAGGAAAATAGTGACTTTACAGAAAAGTAAATGTATATAAGAATACCGTTTAATCGCTAGTAGCTACGAATCCCAAACCCCGTACTTATACCTGTTTTTAAAAATACTCTTTTCTATTCACTTATAATTTATGAGATTCTTTGTAATTTTTAATCCTTTAACAATCAAAGATGAATCTAACAAAAAGTCATGAGCAAAAAATCCTCCGATCAAAATAATATAGATAAACCTACGGCAAACGATGTAAAATGCTGGGATAGCAATGGTGCTACAAAAGTAGTTACGCAACGTCTGAAAGAGATGTTTGTTGAAATGGGACAAAAAACACGGATTGAAAACGGGCAGAAACCTGCCGAGAGAGCCGTCTTTAGAAAACAACACGGAATTGCGTATGCTAATTTTGTGATCAATGAAGACATTCCTAAAAAATATAAAGTGGGCATATTTGCTGGCGATTCGTATGAATGTGCGATGAGATTTTCTAGTGATACGGCACCTACCTCAACCGACTTGCATACCACGATGGGAGTTGGCTTAAAACTCTTTGGCGTAAAAGGAAGAAATTTATTTGGAGAAGGAGATACAGCCGATTTTATCTTTCAAAATATCGATCGGTTCTTTGCAAAAGACGCACAACAAATGTGTGCATTTACCACAGCAGGCGTTGTCGATAAAGATTATGATGCATATATCAACAAACATCCAGAAGTTGGCAGGATTCTAGCTGCCATGGCGAAGGAAGAAGGTAGTTGCTTAAGTGCTGACTATTGGGCAATTCTTCCGTTTCAATTAGGAAAAACACAGATTGTAAAATACCGTTTGGTTCCAGAAGAAGGTACACCAAAAGGCGCTCCTTTTGACGATCCTAATTACCTGAAACTAGATTTAGAAAAACGGCTTCGTCAGGGCGATGCTACATTTAGATTTGAAGTGCAGTTACGCACCAATGACAAAACCATGCCGCTGGATGATGCACAAGTTGTCTGGAGTACCAAAGAAAGTCCATACGTTTGTATTGCAAAATTACATATCCCACAACAGGATGTGACAGCGATTGGTCAAGCTGAATTTGGTTCTAATTTATCCTTTAATATTTGGAGAACGCTAGCAGCTCACAAACCCTTAGGTTCTATAGCCGATGTGCGTAAGGATGTCTATGAAGCGAGTGCCAATGCACGACATCAAGCCAATGGACAACAATTGCAGGAACCGAAACAACGATGTCCTTTTTTTCAAGGAAACACCGATGAAGATGATGATTGTATCGTCAGAGCAGGCATCTACCCTCCTATCGGAATCACACGTGTTGGGAATAGTGAAAACGAATACTATATAGGACCACTCGTTGATGTTCCAGAAGTAAAAGAAGATGACTATGCGTATAGAGATAAAACAGGTGCTTTAAAACGACAGGCAGCTCAATTTAGAATCTACGGATTTAATGCGGCTGGAAAAGCGGTAAAAGAATTAACTGCCGATAATGCAAAAATTACGTGGCATGCCCATTTAGCCAATCAAAAAGCATCTTGGTATCAGTTTCAAATTGCCTTAGATATTCCTGATGCTAGCAATCCAGATATTCCCCCTTCGCTTTTGCGAAATATTGACGTAAAAGATAGAAGCACTTTATTCATAGATGGAGGTGCGCAAAGTATTTCAAAACCAAATGTTAAGACAGGATATACCTTTGAAGGAAAGTTTCAATCGAAAGATGTGTATTTAGGTGAAATGCATACGGATGAAAAAGGACGTTTAATCATGTTAGGGGGTCATGGGAAATCTGAAAACTTAAAAGGAGATATTGCGGTTACTTTTGCTAATAATGAAGGTTGGTATGACGATACTTCGGATGGTCCTATTACTGCCGATGTAGCATATAAAGGCGTAAAACTCAATGTAGACCCAGCATGGGTTGTTTGTGCACCACCAGATTATGCGCCGCTACAAAAATCGGTACGTACGATGTGGGATTTAATGCGAGATGTTGCTGTACGAGCGGGAATGCTAGAACGTCCTGCAAGACCATCGTTTACCAAAGATATTTTACCAATTTTTGAACGGATGACCAACTTACAATGGGTAAACGCAGGATTTGCGGGTGCTTTTGGTTGGGGAGGACAATTTGATTATACCTCTGAACAATGGGTAAAAAGACTTGGAGATCCGTCGTCTGCTAATTATGAAATGCGTCGTACGATTTCAAATAATTTTCGTCGTTATGAGGTTTCTGGTGCAGAAGCTCCGCAATTATGGCCGTGGATGTATGGAGATGCGATTGCCATTCCAACCAATGGATCGGTACGTCAACACTCGACCTTATCCAGATTACAATTGAGCTTTTTAGATCAATGGGTCAAAGGGGATTTTGATGCAGATTTTGAAGAGGTAAGTACTCAAGTTATTACAGATATTGATCAATTATCAGTTGCAGATCAACCTGATATGTTGACGAAAGCAGCGATGGATTTCTGTCTTGCAGATGCGTTCCATCCTGGCTGTGAGATGACCTGGCCTATGCGTACGTCTGGAATGTACTCAGCGCCGTTTAGATTAAAACATGCGCCAAAAACACCACAAACGGATACAAGCTATTATGGCTCTACCATGGATAGCGGTGTGATTACGATGGCGGCTGGACCGTTGTTAGGCGGCCAAGTGCCTGGAGGAATTACACGTTGGATGGCTATTCCTTGGCAGACAGACACGGCAAGTTGTAGAGATGGATACACTAAATCGTATGATCCGTATTTACCAACCTTCTGGCCTGCAAGAGTGCCTAATAATATCCTGAGTGAAGAACGCTATAAAGAAGCGATTGATCCAAAGTTGTCTGAAGAAACCCGTAGAGAAGCCTTTGCGTATCGTTATTTCTGGTTAGATGATTTACCAATGGATGGGGAAGCGCCAACGCAAACCAACCAGATCAATAAAATGGTCAAGTACTTTGATAAATTAGCTGTCGTTCAAGCAAGACCTGGGGTTACAGATAATCCAAATTTCCCGCCAGAAATGCAAATAGGTGTTGTCCCTAGTGAAAAGCAACAAGCCGCCTTACTTACTGAGACCATGAAAGACTTAAAGAAAGTATTGAGCAGCAAAAAACGAATCGGTAAAAAAGAGCAAGACTTATTAGATACTACGATGAAGCATCTCTCGCATAAAAGCCTATTAAACGAGCAATTCTTAATGGAAGGTGCAAAAGATCAATTACTCACATTAATTGAAACTGAAGTCACAGAAGATTATAAAATCACAGCTAGTATCGAACGGTTGTTACATCTATTAGCTTCAAAAACACATAAAGCAGATCAGGTAAAAACGGTACAACATCAAAAACAGCCAAGAACATCTGTAGGTGTTCCAGAAAAAATGGTGCGTTTTGAGAGGTTCATACCAAAAGAATATTAGTCCTTGGTACAGACAGAAACAGACATTCTTATTATAGGTGGCGGTATTGCAGGTTGCATTGCCGCCATCTCTTTGGTAGATACACACACCGTTACTTTAATTGATAAATTAGAGCACCCAAAAGAACGTATTGGGGAATCGTTAGCACCCGCTACACAAAGAATCCTTAGAGAACTTCATTTAGTAGACGATCTTCAATCTCATCAAGAATCCCTTTACATTCAGAATCTGGGAATGCAATCCTATTGGGGAAGCGACCAAGTACATATTGTAGATCACTTACGCAATCCTGACGGCTTAAGTAAAAGTTTAGATAGAAAAGCGTTTGAAGAATTTCTTAGGGAATCAGCGGTTTCTAGAGGTGTGCACTGTATCTGGCATACCAAGTTACATCATAGTAGATTTGAAGCCAACCAATGGCTCGTCACTACAAAATCAGTTGACCAACAAGAACAGTGCATCAAAGCCAAATTTGTCATAGACGCCACAGGTCGACAATCTCACTTTGCAAGAAGTCAAGGTATCAAACGCTTATCTATTGACAAACTAATAGCTTGTTGGGTCACACTCCCAAATACAGAAGAAAATAAGATGAGTACCATTACTGCGACGGAGCATGGCTGGTGGTACACCGCTGTCGTTCCGCAAAACAAACGTGTCATTGCTTTTCAAACAGATTCAGATCTAGTAGATAAAAGTACTTTTAAAGATTTGAATTCTTTTCTTAAGCTTGCTAAAGACACTACTCAAATCAGCGCTATTTTAGATAAAAATAAAGCAGCTATCAAGTTTCATGGGACTGTTGCTGCAAATTCCACGCGACTAGAACAGGTTGTCGGACAACAATGGGCTGCTTTAGGAGATGCTGCTATTAGCTTTGATCCGCTCTCTTCACAAGGGATGTTTCATGCTATGGCAAGTGCCATGCAATTAAAAAACCTACTTATAGATTCAGCGATTATTCATAGACATACCAATCAAAAAGAAGCTGTATTTCAAAAGAGGTATACACTACAGATCCATGCGATATGGGATCAATATCTGCATCATAAGAATATATTTTACAAAGCCGAAACACGTTGGAAAGAAAGCCCTTTCTGGAAGAGAAGACATCTCAATTAATTATGATTCAAAACGTCTTCACTTAGTAAGAACAACAATTTATAGATGCGTTTTTCGTATTTTTATACAAAAAAGAAAATGCTATTAAATGTATCATACAACAATCCAGAAATTCGAAAAAAGATAGACGCAGAAGTAGGGAAACCTTTTCCTCTTTTTGAGCGTATCAAACAAGGAGGTATCGGGATAGGACATCTTATTATTACCTCTTCAAGTATTGAAATTCAAAATCTACTCGCACTCGATAAGTATCGAAATAAATGTAACATTGAGTTACGTCCTAACGGAATTATCGTAGGCTTTCGCTCTTTGTTAGAATCTTATGCGCTTGTGATTCCGTATTGGAAACTCACCATCTACAAAGGGAAATCTGAAGAGTATAGTATCTACAGAGATACGTATTGCATCAAAATTGAAGCAAAAAATAAAAATGTACATCAGTTTATAAAACGTGTACTGACAGAAAAAGAAAAACAGTCTTTACCGACTATAGAAGATATATAATCTTGTTGTATGCGTGTATCCGCTTTCGCGAAAGCGGACTTAGTAAAACATGAAAAGAGAGGTATCAGGAAAGGGTAAGAATACCATAAAACTTATACCTAACCATTGATCTGCCAAGTTGTTTTAACTAATCGCTATTCTATTTTCATTTTATACTATATGTGGAGCTATAAACTTTGCTCTTTATTTTGTACCTTATAGTATTCATTTTTAACAAACTCGAATTTTATATAAAACATCGTCCTGATTGTTTTGTATACTGCTGTAGTAGAATAGTAGTATATGATTACCGCAGTGATGATTTCTCAATATACCATTCGGATTAAAAACCAATGTTACACTAAAACACCAAAATTATGAAAGCTATATTACTCTTTAGTTGTTACTTGATGGTTGCTACACTCGTATTGGGTGATGGAAGAAATATAACAGACGAAAAAGTCTCTTTAGAAGGGGTTTGGGAACTGCAAAACCAACAGATGTATGAAAATGGTAATGTATCAGAAGTCATGGAAAATGAAAACGGATACAGACAGGTCAAAATGTATAGTAAAGGAAAGGTGATGTGGACACGTAATGATCCATCGGATAGTAATGAATGGTTTGGATATGGGACTTATACTGTAAAAGATGGAATGTTAGAAGAACGTCTAGAATACGCATCAGGTCCTATGATGAAAATTGTAGATACCACACAGGTTTTCAAATTTGAGCTTGTGATGGAAAAGAACGCATATCAACAAATCGAATTAGATGAGAACGGCAATCGTTTTCAAGGAGAAAGTTACATCCGCTTAGAATAAATAGATATCAAATTTTAAGATTCTTTATAAAGATTTTAGCGGTTCTTTAACACTAAATATGGTACTCATTTCTTATATTAAAATTAAATAAAAAAGAAAAAGAAATGATAGAAGAAAACAGAAAATTTAAAAGAACAACAGAACAATCAACTCCAACAAATCCTACGGGAAGCACAGATGTTACTCCTAAAGAATTTGATATAAATAGAGATACTATTAAAGATGGTCAATCCAAAAAATAATCTTTACTAGTATAAGATAAATCATTGGTTTTGCTAAAATCATTATCCTATATCCATAAAAAGCTTGAAGAAAATATATTCTCAGGCTTTCTTATTTAAAGGATTTAAAATGTAATCTAGAAACTGGTTTAAAATAATTTTTTACCGTTAATAATAGATGTTTTAAGAGCAACACCATGGTAATTTTCTTAATAGATTAGACGTCACATTAAATGAATTTTTAATTAAAAACAACACTATGAACTCAGAACAATTAGAAGGAAAATGGAAACAAGTCAAAGGAAAGTTTAAAGAGAAATATGGTGATGTCACAGATGATGACATGACTTATTCTGAAGGCAAATTTGATCAAATGCTAGGAAAACTTCAAGAAAAGACAGGAAAGAAAAAGGAAGAACTTAAAGAAGAAATAGAGAAGCTATAAGTTTTTATCCATTTTATTAAAATAAGAAAGCCTAAAATCAATTGATTTTAGGCTTTCTTATTTTTGGTCGGGAGTAATTACGCTTTAGGCGTGACAACCTCTATTTTGTCGGGATGGCAGGGTTAACTCTGTTGATCCTGATTTTGGGTATGTTGCTCAACTAAATCCATCACAGGCAATGTCTGTGTGTCCTTTTTTATTTACAACAAGACTTCAAGCGAGCTTGGTCTTGTTGTAAATAAAAAAATCCAATCATTTTCATGATTGGATTTTGTTGGTCGGGGTGGCAGGATTCGAACCTGCGACCTCCGCGTCCCAAACGCGGCGCGATAACCGGGCTACGCTACACCC
>NZ_CALEMI010000160.1 GCF_937910895.1 uncultured Dokdonia sp.
AAAAGTAGTTGCCTTTAATGTAGACCCGTTATTTAACAATGCCGTAGACGGGCTTATGTATATACGCATTGCAGATCTTCCTGAAAGCACCGTCAAACCTGTCATGGAAGAGTTTCAAGCAGAGCTAGAAAAGAAATACGGTCACAAAAGCCAAGAAGAAGAGTAGTTTTTCTAAATATGCTTTCGCGAAAGCGCACGCAACCCTAAAACTAGTTTTTATACAATGCTTTTCCTGCTACTTCATATTTGTCGCCAACCGTCCAAGTAGGTGTAACTGGGTCATTTCCTATATTTCGACCTGCGAGCACATACGCGCTAAAAAACTTATACAAATAGTCGTAATCTAATGTTTGTGCCTCGTCGCCTGGTCTGTGATAATATTTAGTCACATCACCATTAAATGCAGTAAAACCTAAAGAAAATGTAGGTGCTGGAATCCCTTTTGCAGCAAATCTAACATTATCACTTCTATCAAAAAGACCTTGTTCTGGAGCAGGATCATCCACCGCAGTTAATCCAAAAGCACTTGCCGCATCTTTGATATGTTGACTTGCCGTCGTTCTAGGCAATCCGATAATTGTTGCGAGTGATGTATCATTATACCCTGCATTATCACTATTAAAACAATAAACCATTTGCTTAAGGGGCAATACTGGATTTTCTACGTAAAACGAACTCCCTAGTAGTCCTTTTTCTTCACCCGTAAATAAAATAAATAACGCCGATCGTTTTGTAGGATACTTCGCGAGGTTTTCAGCCATACTCAATACGGTAGTGGTACCTACTGCATTATCTCTTGCACCATTATAAATCGTATCTCCTGTTGCATCTGGAGTCCCTATTCCTACATGATCATAGTGTCCTGAGTATATGATATATTCTTCTTTTAATACGGGGTCTGTACCCTCTACAATACCAATTACATTTTGAGATGTTACAACCTCCTCTTTAGGACCGCTCATGCTAATGGCAATAGATATAGATTTGTTTTTTGTTAGACCATTAGCCATTTTGTTTTCTTTATCTAATACCCATACATAAGGCATTGTCCCTTTTTTTTCTTTTTTGGCAACCCCAAGAGAGGATGCATTAAAATTATGCTCTATAAAACCCCACATCTGCTCTTCTGCATTCAATAACTCAATGACAGCTACGGCTCCTTGTGTTTTTGCTAATTCGCTTTTCTGGTCCAATAGTCCAAAAGCAGCACGTGTGTCTTTTGTATCTGCACTACCTCCTTTTACAATCACTACCTTTCCATCTACAGATTTTCCTTTATAATCTTGCTCTAGACCGTATCCTACATACACAGCTCCTTTAGAAAAATCAATGGCTGCCACATCTAATAAAGCGTAGTCTTTTATAATAGTACCATTAATAGAAAGATTAACATCAGAAGGAGGTGTTGTTTTTTGGAGATTTACTTCTTGATAATACGTTTTTGTTTGAGGATTGGGTTGTACACCGTAACTACGTAGTGTATTTGCTAGATAAGAAGCTGCTATTTTATTTTCTGGAGTTCCTGTCTCTCGCCCTTTCAATAAATCATCGGCAAGAAAATAAATATGACCTTCTATTTTTGATTTTGTAACGGTTTCTTGGACTTTATCTTTATCACTCTGCCCAAAAATCGTAAAGGTACTTACGAATGCCAATACTAGGAATATTACTTTTTTCATGTCTTGATTATTTGTGCTTTAAAAATAGGGATTCTAGATCACATAGAATATGCTATAATTTATTTGACCGTCTAGTCACTTATCTCTAACTTTATTTTTTCTAACTACCTGATTAGATTACTATGAAACAAGCTACAACAATAGATGAAGTGATCTCCATACTAGAACGCATTATCATTACAGAAGTAGCAGACAACAGTAATCTTGCGTTCTTCCCTATTCTTTATAAAAAAGTAACCGAGCGAATTAAAGAAGGAATTGCTCAAAAAGAGTTTGATGATAATCCAAGAATGGAGCGTCTGGATGTCATTTTTGCTAATAGATATCTAGAAGCATACTTTACCTATAAAGAAGGTCAAAAACCTTCTTTATCTTGGGAAAACGCTTTTCTGGCTGCCAAAGATCAAAAATTCTTAATCTTACAACACCTGCTCTTAGGTGTCAATGCACATATCAATCTAGATTTGGGTATCGCTGTTTCAGAAACTATCAGACCTCAGGGAAACTTACAAAACATACATACTGATTTTAATAAAATTAATGCCATTTTAGCTAGTATGGTCGATGGTGTACAGCAAAGAATAGGACGTGTCTCTCCTTTCTTTCATTTGCTGGATAAAGTAGCAGATGGCAAAGAAGACCTTATCGCTACCTTTAGTATTAATATTGCGCGTGACGAGGCATGGATATTTGCCAATAAGTACCATAATGCTTTAGATACCGAAGCGGTTTTTACAAAACGTGACAGATCTATTGGGAATATAGCACTTCAACTCACTACCACAAAAAGCAGAATTTTACGATGGGTGATTCGATTTATACGCTGGTTTGAGAGTAAGAATATATCAAAAGTCGCTAAGATTTTGAGTAGTTAAAAATTTGCTTAGACTTAATTTTTCTTTTTTTTATAGCTAGCATATGCCATTAAAAGCATACCTATTATAAAAGGGACGTGCGTGAGTAATGGTAGGTTTTCAGCTTCATCATTATCACCAAACCTATCATAAACTGCGATTAATGATGAAATTACACAAAACCCTATGGCTACAAGCATTAATGAATTTGGTTTTTTTATAAACGAGTGTTTTACTAACTCTTGTTTGTTAATTTTTAATTGAAAGGTTAACCAACATATTTACAAATGTTTTATTAAAATTCCAGATACTATTCTTTATCCTATCTCTCGCTTTCACGAAATCGAACTTGTGAGATTCACGACCATAGGGAGAGCGAAGCGTTAAAGCAAAAAAACCATCCAACAAATCGTTGAGTGGCTTTATGATCTACTAAAAAGATATTAGTTTTTCAACTCTTGATCATCAGTGATGGTAGCTGTTTCTTTATTCTTCACATACTTCTCTAGCCATTGATCTTGTTCCCATAAAAGGTGTAGTATAGACTCCTTAGCACGATACCCGTGACTTTCTTTAGGAAGCATTACCAGCCTAGCGGTAGCGCCTAATCCTTTTAAGGCATTAAAATAACGCTCACTCTGTAAAGGATAGGTTCCAGAATTATTATCTGCAACTCCATGCACGAGGAGCAGTGGTGTTTTCATTTTATCTGCGTGCATAAATGGAGACATATTGTAGTATATTTCTGGTGCTTCCCAATAGCTACGTTCTTCACTCTGAAAACCAAAAGGAGTAAGCGTTCTATTATATGCACCGCTCCGGGCGATACCCGCTGCAAAAAGGTTTGAATGAGAAAGTAAATTGGCGGTCATAAATGCACCATAAGAGTGTCCTCCTACTCCTACACGATTCCGATCTATATATCCTAATGCGTCTACAGCATCAATAGCTGCTTTTCCATTGGCTACCAACTGTTTTCTAAAGCTATCATTAGGCTCTTCATCACCTTCTCCTACAATGGGAAACGAGGCATCATCTAGCACCACATATCCCCGGGTGATCCAATAAATCATAGAACCATAATATAGGTACGTAAACTCATTTTTATTTTTTGTAGACTGTGCAGCACTATTCTTATCCTTAAACTCTTCAGGATACGCCCACAAAATCATAGGCATCTTTTCCTTCTTTTCTTTATCATATCCTACTGGCAAATACAAAGTTCCTGTCAGTTCTAATCCATCGTCACGCTTATAGGTAATTACTTCCTTATGTACATCTTGTATACTTGCAAAAGGATTCTCAAAAGCTGTAATCTGCGTAAGCTTATCTTTCTTAATATTCCGTATATAGTAATTAGGATACTCTGTAGATGACTCAATACGCACTAAGATGTCTCCCTTTTTTATATCAATAGCGCTTTGTAGACTCTCCAACTTGTCCGTATACTGAGATTCATACAGGCGTTTTGTCTTTCCCGTTTTTATATTCATCGCGTCTATAAAAGGAAATTGTCCTTTCTCGCTATAGCCAGCACCCATTAAGAAGAGTTCGTTATTTTCTAGCGTAAGAATAGTACGCCCATAATCGTTTTCATGTGTTACAAAATTTCCGGGATCACTATATACATCCTGATAATTACGATCTGTTATAATCTCCCCTGTATTGCTTGAATTTGAAGGATTAAAAATATATGTTTTTGTATTACGGGTATTCCACCAATAATCATACGCCACAGCGGTTTGGTTGTTACCCCACTGAATCCCACTAAAACGACCTACCGTTTGTAATACTTTTTGTGGCGTTTTTGTAAAAGGTGCCTCCTGCATATACACCTGATCACGATATGCAACATCTACTTCGGGATCACCATTATCTAGAACCTCTGCCCAAACTAAGGTCGCTGGCGCATCAGAACGCCATTGCATACTACGTTTCCCTTTCCGAGTAGCCATAAATCCTTTAGGTAATTCTTCTATAAGCGGGACTTCATTAATCTTTTTTACGAGTGTTCCATCTGCTTTATAAACTAGAGATGTTTGCGGAAAACGACGATAAGGAACTATATAAGAAAATGGTTTTTCTATCGTAGTAACCATCCAATAGTTTCCATCTGGAGATAGAGAAATATCGCTATACATCGCCGCTTCTTTCCAAGAAGTAATACTGCCGTTCAGATCTAGCTTCATAAGGCTAGAAGTCGCTAATTGTTCAAAGTTGAACACATCATTTGGATTTTGTAGTAAATCCTGATAGGTACGGTTTTGTGCTTTTGATCCGTTGCTTGTTGAGATCGTAGGACCTGTTGGAACTGCTTCTTCAGTATTAATAAGTGCTTTCCTAGATGTGGGAATCACTTTTATAAGCAAACTATTACCATCTTTAAACCAGCGCAATGGATTTCCCATATTTGCATTAAGTGCAGGGGTTTGTAATTTAGATACTGTCGCTGAAGCAATATCGAGTATCCATACCTCTACAGCATCATCTATCGTATTGGTAAGCGCCATTTTAGACTCATCTGGCGACCAACTAAAATTACTTAGTTTTGGGGTGTCAGGTAAGCCAACAACCTGCCGTGCTTCTTTTTCTGTAACTCCTTTAATTTTTACATTATTAGAATACGTGACACGGCTCCCTATATTGGTTTTTGGATTGATACGAAGTCCGCCCAGACGTAGTTCTTTTTCAGAAAGGGTCGCAATATCCTTATAACTATCGCGATATAATAATAGCATAGTGTCTCCATCAGAATTCATAATAACGCTAGGTGCTCGCGGAACATCTACTAGGTCTAAAATTTCTTTGGGAGGTTTTTGATACTCTAAATTAATTTGAGCTATAGCGCCAAAAGTAAACAAGAAAGCACTCAGCGTGAGGAATAATTTTTTCATCGGAAAAGAGTTTTGCTTAAAATTACAGAAAAAGCAACTTAAAAACTGTTAATATTATATAAGAATATGCTTTCGCGAAAGCATAGCAAATATTCAAAAAACACCTTTCCCATACGCTGGAACTATAGAAATCTCTACCTGTTATGTAATTGACACTTATATATGTGAGGCTACAAAATCTTTACAATACTGTTTTATTTCGTCTCTCGCTTTCGCGAAAGCAGCCTCCGTATCTTCCTTACTTCCTACAAACTTGGACGGATCATAAAAGTTATGATGTAATCTAGTGGCATTAGGCGCCGCAATAAACGGACAGTTTTCATACGCATGATCACACACTGTAATGATAAAATCCCAATTGATGCCTTCATACTCATTTACGTTATTTGATGTATGTGAGGTAATATCTATGCCGTCTTTTGCCATGGTAGCTGCTGCTCCAGGGTTGATTCCATGCGTTTCTATTCCCGCCGAATAGATGGTCGCTTTATCACCTGCCATCACATTTAAATATCCATGTGCCATCTGGCTACGGCAACTATTTCCTGTACAAAGTACGAGTATGTTTTTTTTCATAATTAATTCACTTTTATATCCGCAAAGGCGGATATCTTTTTAAATCTTCCTTTACACTTCTTATTTATTTTTATAGGTCTCTACGGCGCTCGATCAAACCATATAACCAAAAGGCTTCATATCAAATCACTCCTTCTTTCCAGCAACACATTATCATACCAAACCCCGTCACGCATTCCTAACTTCTCTCGTGTTCCTACTACCCTAAAACCACATTTCTCATGTAGTTTAATACTCGCTATATTCTCTGGGAAAATCCTAGCCTGTAACGTCCAGAATCCAGCACCCTCGCTTTCTGTTACGAGCTGTTCTAAAAGCTTTTTGCCGATGCCCATACCCTGTGCTTCTGATGCTATGTAAATGGTCACTTCGGCGACACCACTGTACACTTTTCTGGAAGAAAATGGACTCAAGGCACACCATCCTAAAACGGTATTATCTACTTCTGCAACAAACCGACATTGGAATAAAAATTTAGCATCCCATACTTCCCAATCGGGGACGATGGTTTCAAACGTAGCGATTCCTGTATCCATGCCCTCTTTATAGATTTTCGCGCAAGCAGCATAATCTTCTTTTTGGAACAAGCGAATGTATGCTTGATGTATCATCACATAAAATAATAGTTAATTTATCAACCTCCCTCCGACAAGCTCAGAGTGACAACATTAGCAGCAACCGCCACCTGGAGTGCATCCACCTGCTTGAGCATTGGCTTCCACAGGCTCTGCAATACCACAGGTTTCTTTTGCTTTACAATCGGTGGGTTGTGTCGCGAGTTTAAGCAATAAATTATTACCCCGTATTTCGTAATCATTCACATACAATTGTGCAGTGTGAAAGTTGGCATTGCTATATTCAATACGGACTTCTGCATCCATGACATACGATTTCATCTGTCCCACTTTAGACAGAATCGCCATCGCTTTATAGGCACTCATAAATTCGGTTTTTCCCAACTCGTTAGGATCTTCCCATAATTGAATAATGGTTTCTTTCCAAGCATCAACCCCAGCACCACAATCTACAGAATCAATGGTTACGTGCTTTACTTCGGTGATATGATAGTTGGCTCCTACCAGTAAATTTGGTGCATATTCAAATAGTAGCGATTTTCCTTGATGCTCCTTTAGCGTGTTTAAAAATTCTTGTGTTTTCATACGATC
This sequence comes from uncultured Dokdonia sp., assembly GCF_937910895.1. Lineage (GTDB taxonomy): Bacteria > Bacteroidota > Bacteroidia > Flavobacteriales > Flavobacteriaceae > Dokdonia. The sequence goes on from NZ_CALEMI010000160.1 coordinate 7,170, forward strand.
TTTTTTGCTATTGTTCTTATTTTTTCTACTAATTTTTGGGTATGTGTTTCGGTTGTAAATGGATTCATAAATGTGGTACGAAGCCACATTTCTCCTTTTAATACGGTTGACACTATGTAAAATTCTCCGTCTTCCAATAATGTCTTTCGGATGGCTTTATTGACCTCTTGAATCTGTGCTTCAGGAACACCTCCTGTATATCTAAAACAAACAATATTACTCTGTGCTTCTAAAGCAATTTCAAAGTCAGAATGGTTTTTGAGCGTTTCAGAAAACGCATGCCCACTATCGTAAAGGGTAGTTACAAAATCATCAAAAAAAGCAACTCCGTAGGCATTGAGAATCGCATAAAATCGTAAACTCATCATACTCTTAGTACACTCAAACGTGCGTTTGGCATAATTATACCAATCGGGATCGTCGTTTTGCTCCCACAGATATTGTGCTTTTTGGCTAAAGGTTGCATAGCTATCGGCAGTATTTTTAAAAAGTACTGCGGTAGTGATAGAAGAAGTACCCATCATTTTATGCCCGTCTATAATGATAGAATCTGCTTTGGTGATCCCTTTTAATAAGTACTTATATTTTTGAGAGAATATGGCAGCTCCTCCATGCGCACCGTCAATGTGAAACCAGAGGTTGTTTGCTTTCGCGAAAGCGGAAACACCTTCCAAATCGTCATAGATCCCAGTACTTGTTGAAGGAGCACTGCCTATCACAGCAATGACTTCAAATCCATCTTTTGTCGCTTGATCATAATAGTGTTGCAAAAGATCAACTCGTATTTTATAATTGTCACCTACAGGTACTTTAACAATCCCCGCTTCTCCTAGCCCCATAATTCTTGCCGAACGATCTACACAATAATGCGCCTCTTCTGATACCAGAATAGCAAGTTTACGATCGTGACCATCATTCCAAATATCTGAAGACGCCTTTGCTTTACGAGCGGCTAATAATGCGGTCAGGTTTGCGAGTGTCCCTCCAGAGGTTAGAAAACCATCTCCATTTTTCCAACCTATGGTTTCTGTGAAAAATTCGATGACAACTCTTTCTATGGCAGAACTGGCTTGACCCATTTCATAAACCGCCATCCCGTTATTAAGTTGTGCACTTAATAAGGTTGCTAATGCTGAAACAGGAACTGTAGGTGCTACTTGATGTCCAATACAATGAGGATGGTGTATGTGTATAGATCGTTTTAAAACAGTTTCAAAAAAAGAGGGTGTTGGGTGATTTTCTTGTGTATACGTTTTCCAAAAAGCATACTCTTCTTGAGGGTCTACCCACGTATTCATCTTTTTATTTTGTCCTGTGGTGTTTTGCTCCAAATAATGACTTATCTGCTGAATAAGATCATTGCCCTGCTCACTAAACAGACGACTATCATACGCTTTATGAAGTAAAGGTGTACTCATGATCTAACAGCATTTTATTCTTGTTGCCTCAAAGAAATCCTGAAAGTGTTGTTGTAATTGTTCCCATTTTCTCAAATCAATACTATAGTATTGTGCCTTTCCTTTAAACTGACTTTTTAGTAAGCCTGCTTTACGGATGACTTGTAAATGTTGAGAAGTAGTGGGTTGTGATAATCGTATTTTTTCTGCAATATCTTGACACAAACAACCGTCGCAATCTCCTATATATTCCAAAATAGCTACTCTAGCAGGATTAGAAAGTATCTTTGCTAGGTCTGCCATTTGATTTGCTCTCATCGAGTGAATATGTCTTTTTGTAACGCCCATAGCTTTTGTCTTTTGTCTTTTGTCTTTTGTAAAATTAAGAATAAAAAGTAATATAGCAATATTACGATGTTAAATTTTATAAAAAAGCCTAAAGGATATCTTTAGGCTTTTTATTATTTTCTAATTAGAACCAAGGTTTCTTTCCGACTTGGTAGGTATTATAGAATTCTTCATCACTTTTTGTAAGGTACATAATTCCTTCTATAAGGCCAACGAGTCCCATTGCCCATACTACAAAAATGCCAATCCCTATGCAAGATAGTACAATTCCTATTATAGAAATAACAAGCATAATAATTCCTTCTTTCTGATAGCCCAAGACAAACTTATGAACACCTAACCATCCTACAAATATCGCAAGCAATCCTGCCAGCATTTTCTTATTATCCGTACTATTGGTTACTTTATTCCATTCTTCTTTTGCGCTATCGGAAAAATCTTTTGCAGAATCTTTTACATCGTCTGCAAATTCGCTTGCTTTTTCACTGGCTTCATCAGCCATTTTTTTTGCTTTGTCTTTAAGGTCGTCCCCTTGACCTTGATTCGTTTCTTCGCTCATTGTTTTTAGTTTTAGTGAGATTATAATCCTAAAACTATTAAAAAAAGGGCAGAAATTGACTAAAAAAATTTCTTTTCATCCCTAAATAGGTCTTTTACCCCTAACCAGACTAGAGGAAAGCCTTATCTATAGGTTCCCACAGTTCTATTTTGTTCCCTTCTGGATCTAAAATCCAACCAAATTTCCCATAGTCATATTCTTCTATTTTACCAACAATAGTAACACCTTCTTCCTTGAGCACTTTGAGTAATGCTGTGAGATTATCTACTCTAAAGTTAAACATAAATGGCTTTTCACTTGGAGAAAAATAGGTGGTATCTGCCCCCATAGGACTCCATTGCGTAGAACATTTATTTCCATTTTCGTCTCGCCACCAGAAAGTCCAACCATATTGATCTGTAGGCAATCCTAAGTGTTTTTTATACCATTCTTTTTGTGCGTCGGGGTCTTCACTCTTGAAAAACATACCGCCTATTCCTGTGACTCTTTTCATATATATGCCCGCAAAGGCGGGTATTTATTAATTAAACATTTACTTCTTTTGTAATAGTAAACCAGAAAGGATCGAAATAATAAGACCTACCAACATTACCGTAATAAACATCAATCCCCCTGAAAATAAGCTCAAAGCTACTGGTGACATAGATTCAAATTGCTGCATTTGTGCTTTCATTTCTTCTAGTTTTTGTGTGTCTCCAGCTTCTTTTAATACCTTCATCGAAGCTTCTGAATATTCTTGAAAAAAATCAGGATTAATCACAGAGACGTAAAATCCATCCATTAACCCTATTCCTAGTCCTACAAATACACTAATAAAGAGCCCTAGACTAAGTGCTTTTTTAAAAGATAGTTTTCCATTGTTTTCTTGATCTCTGTAATATTTGACACCAAAAAACACGGTAGAAAGTGCGATTACTATGGTTGCATATCCTAAAAATTCTTGAGTTCCGTAATCAAATCTGCTTCCAAAATAAAGCATACAAAAGAATAACATGATTCCAATGATAAAAGCGTAGGCACCAAATTTCTTGATTGTTTTTTTCATAATTCCTGTATTTAAACTATTGGAGCAAAAGTATCTGAATCCTCAAAAATGTATCTCATACTAAAGTACCAAAGTGATCCTACTTTGGTAGGAATCCTGTTAAATAGGCAAGATTTGTAACTCTTTTGCCTTTTGAATGGCTTGTGTACGTCGCTTTGCGTCTAGTTTTAAAAAAACGTTAGAAACATGGGTTTTAATGGTACTTTCTGAAACAAAAAGATGTGTTGCTATTTCTTTATTACTATAGCCAGATGCCATCTCAATAAGCACTTCGTATTCTCGCTTACTTAAACCAATAGTATCTAGTTGTTTTTGGTCTATTTCTTTGGATTCTGTTTCTTGTTTCCTAAATCGTTTTTGGATAGCTACGCCTATTACAAAAAACACAATAGCAATCCCGCTTATAATTAGTTCTATGGTTAGGTCTCCAGAAATTAATGCGTATTTGCTCAATTGAAGTAGTGCTAAAATAGCAAATGCAAGCATCCCAAAAATTAAAACTGTTTTTTTCATCCGTCTTATACCAAATAAATATTAAAACAAGCCTTATAATTAGCTTCTATAGCACTTATATTTCACAATAAATGAAACCGTAGCTTAGGCTATGCCTGAATTTTCTTATTTATCTAAGCACTATATAATTCAAATTTTATAGGCTTATTTTAAAGTCCATTTGGTATTAAAAGTACTAAAACTTTCTGAGGATTTTGTCTACAATGGTTTGTGCCAATTTACGTTTGCTTTCTACGGTCCATCCAGCAATATGTGGGGTAAGCAACACATTTTTTGAATTTATTAGATATTGTAAGGGGGCTGGCACATCTTCTTTTGAGGTAAAAAGGGTTTCAAAAGATGCCTTTTCATATTCTAATACATCCAACCCTGCTCCTTTTATTTTTCCGTTTTGTAATGCATTGACTAACGCAGATGTGACCACACTTTTACCTCTAGCCGTATTTATGAGATAGAACGCTTTCGCGAAAGCGGCAATAAACGCATCATCTACCATCTTATCCGTTTGAGGCGTCCAAGGCGTATGTAAGCTTAGTACATCTGTCTTTGCCTGTAACTCTTCAAGGGTTACTTGTCGGGCATTTGCATCTCCCACATTGTTTAAAATATCATAACACAATACGTCGCAGTCAAACCCTTGCAGTTTTTTTGCAAAAGCTTTTCCCATATTGCCATAGCCAATAATACCAACGGTTTTTCCTTCCAATTCAAGTCCGCGATTGGACTCTCGATTCCATTGACCTGCTTTGACCTCTGCATCTGCTTGATGGAGTTTGTTAAATAGCGAAAGGATCATCCCGAGTGCATGCTCTCCCACCGCATTACGATTGCCTTCTGGAGCACTTATAAGATAGATTCCTTTACTTTCTGCATACGGAATATCAATACTCTCCAAACCTGCGCCAACTCTTGCAATGAATTTTAAATGCTGGGCAGCATCTATAAATTGTCTATCAATCTTAAACCGACTTCGTATTACAATCCCATCATAGCCTGAGATGATCTTCTCCGTTTCTTCTTTTGAAATCGTGTAATTTTCTTCATTATCATGTCTTGCAATAGTCAATTGTTCTATGAGTAATGGATGATTTTGATCTAGATGAAGAATACGCATATTTGAGGGAACTATTTAATGAAGGGATAGATTGATTTTATAAATGGTACGTGTTATATCTTAGGATATTCTGTTTGCGTTTTTTCGTGTTGTACTTCGCCCGTGTGCGCTGTGTTTTGTTTTTCAAAAAGTAACAGATGCACTTCTTCTCCTTCTTTGGTCGTGGGGTAATGCTCTACGCCTTTAGGCACTACAATAATCTCTCCTTCTTGCACAATTTCTGACCATTCTTTATATTCCTGACTAGAGTCTGTACTGAGTGTTATCGGAGTACGAAAGCGCATTTCCAAAACCCCCTTTTGTACATAAAATAACTCATCTTCATTCTTGTGACTATGCCACACAAACTCCCCAGAAATTTTAGCCAAAATCACTTGCATATCGTCTACCAAAGCTATTTGATGAGGATGCCATTGCTTATCAAACTTGGTCAACTTTTCTTTAACATTAATTGGTTTCATAGCCCTTATTTATCTAAGAAAGATACATAAATCTGTTGTCTAAAACAACGCGATAATAGCTTCTGGAATTCGCATCGGTTTTGCTTCTGGCATTTTGAGTAAACACCAATTTGTCATTGCAGTCACCACTAATTTTTGATCTTTTTTTCGGGTAATTTTTGTGTGGCGTTCTGAGCGAACACCTCCCATTTTCTCAACAAAAGTGGTGATAACTAATTCATCACCTTCCAAAGCTTCGGCTTTATAAGTAATATGATGATCTAGCACCACCCAAGCCATTTTTTTAATTCCTATGCGCTCTTCTGTAGGGTCTTCGTTTTCAAAATAAGTAGCGGTGGCGTGATTCCAATGTTTTGAGGCGACTATTTGCACCCAATCTAGATAGACAACATTATTTACATGTCCCAAGACATCTATTGCCGATGGCGGAACGGTAAGTGTGTATTCAAATATTTTTGAGGTCAAAATAAGATCATTTTGGCAATCCAAAAGTAAATTAAAATACCAAAAATATCATTGCTTGTTGTGATAAAAGGACCCGTAGCAATAGCAGGATCAATGCCTCGTTTATGTAAAAATAATGGGATAAAAGTCCCTATGATTCCTGCCATAATAATCACGACAAAAAGAGAGATAGAGATTGCCATCGCTGCTTTATAATCGCCATACCAAATAGCAGTAAAACCAAATAGCACAATTCCTAGAATCAACCCGTTAAGTGCCGCTAGGAGCATTTCTTTAAATAACCGATTCCCAATACTTCCTTTTACATCATCATTGGCAAGACCTTGAACAATGATCGCACTAGATTGTACCCCTACGTTTCCAGCCATGGCAGCGATCAGGGGTGTATAAAAAAACAATAAGGCATAGTCTTTTAAAATGTCTTCAAAGCCTCCCATAATCGTAGCAGCTCCTACCCCTCCTATCAAACCTAAAAATAACCAAGGTAATCTTGCTTTTGTAAGCTCTAAGATACTATCATCTGCCTCTACTTCTTGTGTAATACCTGCTGCAAGTTGGTAATCTTCTTTTGCCTCATCACGTATAAAATCTACAATATCATCTATGGTAATACGTCCTAAAAGTATGTTATTATCATCTACTACAGGAATAGCTTCTAAGTCATATTTCTGCATGATTTTGGCAACATCTTCTGCTTTATCATTAACATGAGCCGAATCTACTTTGGGGATATAGATTTCAGATATTTTTGTTTTTGTGTCAGATGTCAGAAGATCTTTAAGAGAAAGTCTTCCTATCAGCACATTTTCTTTAGTTACTACATACACAGCATGCACACGTGTTACCTCTTCTGCCTGACGGCGCATTTCTCTCACACAGCCAGCAACGGTCCACGTTTCTTTTACTTTGATTAACTCTTTTGCCATCAGCCCTCCCGCAGAGTCATCATCATACTGCATAAGTTCGCGGATATCCGCCTTATGCTCCTCATCTTCTATATGCCCTATAACCGCTTCTTGAGTCGCCGAGTCTAACTCTGAAATGGCATCTACCGCATCATCGGTATCCATTTCTTCTATCTCTTCTGCAATCTCCTTCGGTGTAAGGCTATCTAGTAAACGCTCTCGTACATCCTCATCAAGTTCCATGAGGGCTTCAGAGGTGGTCTCACTATCGAGTAAACGCAATAGATATACCGCTTCTTCCCAATTTACAGCGTCTAGTGTCTCTGCAACATCGGCAAAATGCACATCTTCAAAAATTTCATGCAGTGCGGTATCATTTCCAATACGGATATGATCTTTAATTTCTTCTAGTAATATGTCTGTAATTTCGAATGACATACGGTTTCTTTTTGAGCGATCACAAATATAGGGAAACCCTATTCCAAATCCGATGCAATATCACTGGTTAGTTTTATGAAATCTTGAACAGATAATTGCTCAGGGCGTTTATTAAGAATTTCGCTTTCGCGAAAGCGGTCACTTAACACCATCCTTTTTAAACTATTACGCAAAGTTTTACGACGTTGCTGAAAAGCCATTTTTACCACCACAAATAATTGTTTTTCATCACAACCTATGTCTTTATAATTTTCTTTGCGTCGCAATCGAAGCACCCCACTATCTACCTTGGGAGGTGGAATAAAAACGGTGGGAGGTACTGTAAACAAATACTCCGCATCATAAAAAGCTTGTACTAATACCGACAAAATACCGTAGGTTTTACTTCCGTGCAAAGCACAAATACGCAGTGCGACTTCTTTTTGAAACATCCCAGTAAACTCAGGGATACGTTCTTTATTTTCTAGGGTTTTAAAGACAATTTGTGTGGAGATATTGTAAGGAAAATTTCCTGTAATGGCAAAAGGTTGTTTTGGGAAAAGTGTTTCGATAGGATATTTTAAAACATCAGCTTCAAGCACTTGAAATTTATCTGGACTGCTTATTTTTTGTTCTAACTTAAACGTACTATTTAAATAGGCAATGGATTCTCTATCGAGATCCATGGCAATGAGGTCAATTGGTTTTTCTAGAATGTATTTGGTTAATACACCTGTGCCTGGTCCTATTTCTAATACATTAGAATAGCCTTCTAGGGTGAGGGTATCGCCTATTTGTTTTGCTACATCTTCATCTCCCAAAAAGTGTTGCCCAAGGTGTTTTTTTGCGGTAACTCCCTGGTCACTTTTATTAGATTTTGAGTGTGGCTTTTCGAAAGTACGTTTTGGCTTCACGTTTGAATTTGAATTTTTTCTACCCATGAATTCGTTCTTGTATATAGGTTGCTTCCTATGATACAGACCAAAGGTACACTTCCTTTTTTTACTTCTTTATTCTAAGATAATTTTTTTGACGGTGTTATCTTGATCTACTTGTTTGTAGATCATTAATTCGTTCTTGCAAATGCCTGTCAATCTCTAATTGCTCATCCTTTTTGAGCCAAGAAATATTAAGATCTATTCTTCTCCCTGTTTTTAATAGTAGGAAAGGTTCGCTCCCACCTCTAGAGATTTCGTAGTTTTTTATTTCGCTAAACAGATAGTCACCATTTTTTGTTTTAATACCCTCTTCAGAAATTCCTAAAACAAAATAAACCCCTTCTTTATTAAAAAGAATATCTTGAATGCCTATCCAATATGATTTTAAAAAATCAATAGGTCCATCCCCTTTGATCCACCAATTAATAAAAAAATCAATTAAAAGTATAATGTATATGTGCTTCCAAAAGACAACAACAACTATTACATAAACAGCTAATTTTGCTAGAAACCAAAAGGAGATACGTTTTATAAAATATTCTTTATGCATCAATGCTGACTTATCACTTCCAATTCTGTTCTGAAAGCTACAAACTTCCCTGCAAACCGATTGCTCTGCGATCGTAAGCGCTCAGCATCTTGATCATAATAGGCTTGTAGTTTTTCTTTACTAGGACAACCGTACTGTACCGAGTAGGTAACACCTCCCATATCTTCTTCTACAAGTACCTTGGTCATTAAGGCTTTGACAAACTTACCGGTGGCAATCATCTCTGGAATATGTTCTTGTTGCATCCATGCAAGCCATTCTTGTTCTATAGACTCTTCTATATTTATAGTGACATTATATATAATCATGTGATTCTTTTAATAAAGGGTAATTATGTTTAAAACACGTAAAAAAGCACTCAATTAATCGCATCGCCTCTCAAGGCTCTGAATCGTTTTTGAGCTTCAACGTAGTAAATGCTATCTGCAAAATCAAAGATAATACGCTCATAGTTATTTTTGGCTTTCTCTGGTTGTTGCAACGGCCCTTCATACAGTTTTGCCAAGCGATAATAGGCATCATCTGCGAGAATACCGTCTTTATAAAACTCGATGATGGTGATATAGTTTTTTTCTGCTTTCGCGAAAGCGAACTTTGCTTCATACAACTTTGCCTGTGCGAGTAACGCCTCATCTTCTATACTCTCACCTTTATGTTCTAACAAAATCTCATCATACATATTTATCGCTAATTCTGGTTTGTTTTGATAGCTTAACAAATCTGCTTTTGCATATTTCTTAAGTGCTGTTTGTAACGTATCTTCTTGAGAATTATCCCGTATAACCAATAAAAGTGCTAAGGCATCATTTGCAATAAGCTGTGTGGCACTCGACTTTAAGACATCTAGCTGGATTTCTGCCCAAGCAAAATCTGTTTTATAATAACTCGTTCTTGCTACTTTAAAGCGTGCTTCTTGAGAGATCACATTATTTTGGATTTTATTCTGGATTTGCGAATAATAAATTAGTGCTTGATTAAATTTTTCTTGCAATACTAAAATATCAGCAAGCTCCATTTTAAGTCTTGCTTCATCAAAACGATTCATTTCTTCTTTGATACTTTGTTTTAAAAAGGTAGCGCCTTCGCCAGGTGTTTTCATATCAAAGGCTAGAAAATGTGCATAATCAATTTGTATCGGTACTGTATACCCATTAATTCCATATTGCTCAAGAAGTGCCTTGTAACGAACGCGGATACGTTCTTGCTCTGAGGTAGTGGTTGCTTTTTTGATTTCGATTTTTAATAATTGTTGCTCTGCATCTAGTTTTGTCTGATCGTCTACCGACACTTCTTTAATATATTCAAGAATCTCTTGTGCTTCTTCTAGTGCATTTGCTTCTATGGTGATTCCTGCAAGATCGATGACTCCCGTAATATTTCCATCGGTGCGTTTAAAGATTGCTTTTTCTTGTGTAAAGGCTTTTTTATATTCTTTTTGTTGAATAAACAGCCAACTTAACAATTCATTATAAATGATGTTTTGTTCGGCTTGAAGGCGTTTAAGAAGTGTTTTTCTAAAGACAATATTGGCTTCGTTGGTGGGATCTTCTGAGATAAAAAGCGCAAAATTACGTTGCGCCGAAGCTATATAGGCTTGGTTTTCATTAGCCAAATTGAGAAAGCTGTCAAACATCTTTTCCAGTTGTCCTAATTCGCCATAAATACGTGCGAGTTGCCTATTAAAATTACTATTAGGATTAGCCTCCATGCCTGCCTCATACGCCCTGACGGCTTCTTCTAGCAAGCTATGATCCTCAAGGGTCTTCCCTACACGATAGGCACTCGTCATACGATCTCTAACGAGTTGAATGGCACTATCATATTGGATTTTTGCAATAGAATCTTGTCCTTGTAGCTGATAGTTATATCCTAACTCAACAAGGAGTAATCCCTTGTATCGAGATTGATCAATCTCTTTTTCTATTAGTTTTTTAACCGCGATATAATCTTCTAGTTGTTGATATGTCTTAATAAGACCAACGAGTGCTGCGTTGTTATTGGGTTGCTTTTTTAATGTTTTTTGATACGAAATAACTGCTTTTTCAAACTGCCCTTGATCAAAGTAATTACGTGCGAGTTGTTCTGATTGCGCTTTCGCGAAAGCGAACACACCAAAAACCAACACTATTACAAAAATAAATTGCTTCTTCATAGGCTAAAGATACAGAAAAGCCCCCAACCCTAAATCCCTTCTCTTAAAGGGAGAAGGGACTTTTAACATTATTTTGTAAAACTTTCTAATCTATAATCTCAAATCCGCAATAGGGAACAAGTGCTTTAGGAATTTTAATCCCTTCTGGAGTTTGACAATTTTCAAGAATCCCAGCAAGTACACGAGGTAATGCCAATGCACTCCCATTCAGGGTATGTGCTAACATTTTCTTCCCGTCTTTATCTTTGATCCGTAGCTTCAGTCGATTTGCTTGAAAGGTTCTAAAATTAGATACAGAACTAATTTCTAACCAACGGTCTTGTGCGGTAGAAAACACTTCAAAATCGTAGGTAAGATGTGCTGTAAATCCTAAATCACCTCCACAAAGTCTTAAAATACGATATGGTAATTCAAGTTCATCTAAGATTGTTTTCACATGAGCTACCATCCCATCTAGCGCTGCTGCTGAGTTGTCTGGGTGCTCTATACGCACAATCTCTACTTTGTCAAATTGATGTAATCGATTCAATCCTCGTACGTGTGCGCCATAAGATCCTGCCTCCCGACGGAAACAAGGCGTATATCCTGTACACGTAATAGGTAAATCACCTTCGTTAATCATATCTCCTCTAAACATATTGGTCACAGGTACCTCAGCCGTAGGGATTAGGTATAAATTGTCTTCAGTGACGTGATACATCTGCCCTTCCTTATCAGGTAATTGTCCTGTACCAAAGCCTGACTCTTCATTGACCAAATGAGGTACTTGATATTCTGTATACCCCGCAGTTGTATTCTTGTCCAGAAAGTAACTGATTAACGCACGCTGTAATCGTGCGCCTTTGCCTTTATATACAGGAAAACCAGCACCTGTAATTTTTGTGCCTAGCTCAAAATCGATAATATCATATTTTTTTGCTAGTTCCCAGTGTGGCTGTGCACCTTCGTATAATACAGGGATATCTCCTTTGCGAAACACCTCTTCATTATCTTCATCTGTATTTCCTTCTGGAACAGAATCGTGAGGAATATTTGGAATGGTAAACAACAATTGTTGCAAAGCTTCGCTAGCTTCGTTTAGTTGCTCTTGTAACCCTTTGGATTGTTCTTTTAATCCTGCTGTTTTTTCTTTTAGGATGTTTGCTTTTTGAGCTTCTCCATTTTTAAACAGAATCCCAATCTCTTTTGAGAATTTATTACTATCGGCTAAGACTTCATCTAGCTGTGATTGTGTAGAACGACGTGTCTCGTCTAGCGCAAGTACTTGTTCTAGTAATGCATCGGCTACATCAATATTTCTTTTTTGAAGTGCTTTTGCAAAAGCATCTTTATGTTCTCTTATTTGAGCTACTTCCAACATGATCGTGTCTTTTATATAAGTTGGCAAATTTAAGGAAATAGTAAAATAAGAAAGCTTATTCTTTATCTAAATAATCTCCACTGTCTAAGATCCAAGTGGCATGTCGCCAAGGATCCCAAGAAACAGCGGCTAAGTCTACCTTATTATCTATAAGCATACGAGATTTCCTTCCGTTTATTCGGACGCGACAATTTACAAATACAGAGATATCTTGTCCTTTGGCAGCATATTCTCTTTTAAGGCGTTGCGCAAATTGCCATATCACATCTGGTTTTGTCCGAATGTTACGCATTTGTTTCTGAGATAAATACTCATTGAGGTTGATCGCTGTTCTTTTATTTGTTGCCTTATCTAGGATCGTAAAATGACTAGAACCAGACTTTGTGCGTAGCATCATACGCCAACTTAATCGATGCCCTTCTTCTGCCCATAATACATTGTCTTCTATCAACCAATGCCTAGAGGGAAGTAAAATTTGAAAAACAAAATAAATTCCAATGACTATAATACCCAATGTTCGGAATTTAGGCACTCGTATTTCTTGGGTTGCTTTATAAAAAGGTTTCCATCGTTTTAAAAATATGCGATGTATGACTTCCGTTGGAAAGAAAAATACAGTAAATGCCAAAGACATGTATGGGAAAATTCCTATTTGAAAGACAATAGAATTAAAGAGATGAAAAAATATAGAAATGATAAATGCCCATTTACGGGTCTTTTTCCAAAGTAATGCTGGAATAATCAACCCGTCAAAAATAATTCCAACATACGCAACCACCCATGGTACCCATAGTAGTTGCAAAAAAACTCCTATGATTTGTGTATTTTTCCTACCAGACATTAATAATTGTGGCGCTGTACCATCCAACCAATCTGGATATACCTTTGCAATAGATGCATACGTATACACAATCCATAATTGTGTGATAATAAGTAGCGGCACCCATCTAGGCATACTTTGATCTCGTATGGCTGGATTTCTTTTTGCATCCAAAGAAAAAGAGGTGTTTGCTGGGAACAACGCCATAATCCATAGCAAGAGCATTAACAGATAGTAATGATTATTGTATGCCGATTTTTGCATGAGATACACCACACTCCACATGATGGCATATCCTATAATGGCAAGTCTATAGCGATAGCCTAGCATGACCATCGCTCCAAAGATACCCATCACTATAAAATAGACATACATCTGTGATCCCGTACCAGGAAAGCTTTGAAAAAAGTCAAATCCAATAAAATTAAAGGTAAACTCAGGATCTACAAAAATACGTCGTACCCATCCTGTAGCAATTGCGCCCCACGCTTCCAGCATAATCAATAGTCCAAAAAACACTCTAAAAACAACCAACGGGCTGTTATCAATACGTGAAAAAAGAAACTGATTCACTTTCATAGCGTTTACTCTTTCAAAGATTGGATATACGAACGAGAAAACACCTCATCTTCTTGCATTGCTTTTATAAGCTCATCTACCGAGTTAAAATGCTGCTCTCCACGGATTTTACAAAGAATTTCTATTGATAATTGTTTCCCATATAAGTCACTGTCAAAATCAAAGAAATAGGTTTCTACCGTTTGCTCTTTTCCTCCTACCGTTGGATTGGTTCCTATGTTCATCATACCGTACACACGTTTTTCCTGTATATAAGAACGTACTACATATACGCCTTGTGCTGGAATGAGTTTATATGCTTTAGGAACGTGAAGATTTGCCGTAGGGTACCCTAATTTTTTTCCTAGATGCTTTCCATGTATTACTTTGCCTTGCAGCATAATAGGATACCCTAAATAAGCATTTGCTTTTTTAATATCACCATCTAGCAATGCTGCTCTAATTTTTGTAGAACTCACCGCTACATCTTCAAGCTCTTGTTTTGAAATTTCTTCTACTTCAAATCCAAACTGTTCTCCAAAGCGTTTTAAATCTTCAATATCTGCCTTACGATTGCGTCCAAAACGATGATCATATCCTATAATTACTTTTTTTGCGTGTAATGCTTTGACAAGAATCTCTTCTACAAAATCTTCGGCTTGCATTCTTGAAAAATCCATCGTAAAAGGATGTACAACAAGATGGTCTAAACCTAATCCTTCCAGAAGTGTTCCTCGTTCTGTGATCGTATTAATTAACTTTATATCTGTATCTTTTTGTAAAAGCATACGAGGATGTGGAAAAAAGGTAAGGACAACAGATTCCCAATCATTAATACGTGCACTTTCTACAAGTCTAGCAATTATTTTTCTGTGACCTATATGAACGCCGTCAAAAGTTCCTATAGTCACTACAGTTCTTTTTTTACTGGTAAATGTATATGCGCTAGAATGTGTTTTCAATCTTATTTTCCGTTATATGCATTCATAGTATTTGATATTCCTGCAGCTACAAAAGAGGTAATTACCTCACAGCTTTTTTCAAAGCGTTCTGGGAGTGATGCTTCTTCTTGAGGAGTCCACTCACCAAGTACATAATCTACTTGACGCCCTTTTGAAAATTGATCACTTATTCCGAAACGAAATCTATTGTAGGTTGTTGTGTTTAATTGCGCCTGAATATCCTTAAGTCCATTATGACCTCCATCACTTCCTTTGGTTTTTACTCTAATTGTACCAAATTCCAGATTTAAATCGTCTGTAATCACTAATAGATGTTCTAATGGTATTTTCTCTTGTTGCAACCAGTACCGTACGGATTTTCCACTCAGGTTCATATAGGTATTGGGCTTGAGAAGTATAACTGTCTTTCCTTTAATTTTTGTCTTGGCGATGTCGCCTAATTTTTCTGTTTCAAAAGTGGCTTGGTTTGCTTTCGCGAAAGCGTCCACCACCTTAAAACCAATATTATGCCGTGTATTTGCGTATTTGGGACCGATATTGCCCAAACCTACAATAAGAAATTTTTTCATAGGATCTTCAACAGGTATTTCTCTCTCTTTTTTCTTGAAAATGCGATTAAAAAAAGAAAACATAGTGCGCTGTGAGTTTAAAACATAAAAGTACTAAATGCATCACGCCTTGACAAATATCCTTTTAATTATAAATGAATTGATTTACCTTGTGATAACCAGAACGAAAAAAGCACCCTAGAAAGGGTGCTTTTACGTACATATAAAAAGATATATTTATTCTTTTACTGCTGCAACATCAGATGTTTCTGTAGCTTCTGTAGTTTCTCCATCTTCATCTTCATCTTCGTCATCTAAATCAACTGCGTTACGAGATGTTCTTACTTGACACACAACAGTGTTATCTGGGTGCATAAATTTGTAAGCTTCATTCTCAAGAGCTGTTACATATAATTTACTACCAATTCTAAGATCAGTAATATTTGCCTCAACAAAATCAGGAAGATTATCTGGTAAAGCTTTTATTCTTAAAGTACGGTTGTTCTTACGAAGAACTCCTCCATTAAGTACCCCTTTTGAACTTCCTATAAATCGTACAGGAATGATCATTGTTACCTCTTTATCATCAAAAATTTGATAAAAATCGACGTGTACAATACGATCAGTTACTGGGTGAAACTGAATATCCTGAAGGATCGCACGGTATGTGGTTCCTTCAAGTTCAATATCTACCGTATGCGCATCTGGTGTATACACCAATCCTTTGAACGCTAACTCTGGTGCGCTAAAATGCATTGGTTGATCCCCTCCGTAGATTACGCAAGGTACCTGTCCAGCATTACGTAAGGCCTTAGTAGCTTTCTTGCCTACGCTTTCTCTTTTAGATCCTTTGATCGAAATTGACTTCATTTTAAAATATATTAAGTATTAATTAATTACATAACAAACTTAGACGCAATACTCGTGTTACTGTTTACACGGTGCATTACATCTGCAAATAAGGGTGCACAACTCAGAACTTTTACTTTGTCACTCTTGTGCTCTTTAGGAATCGAATCTGTGACAATTAATTCTTTAAGTTGACTATTTTCTATTTTTTCATACGCATTACCACTCAAAATAGCGTGTGTACAGATCGCTCGTACACTTAATGCTCCTTTCTCCATCATCAAGTCTGCGGCTTTTGTTAAGGTACCTGCCGTATCTACCATATCATCTACAAGAACAACGTGTTGTCCTTCTACATTTCCTATAAGTTCCATGTGAGAGATTACATTTGCTTTGGCACGTTGCTTATAACAAATGACAACATCACTCTCCATCGCTTTGCTATACGCATAAGCTCTTTTACTTCCTCCCATATCTGGAGAAGCAATTGTAAGATTCTCTAATCCTAAATTTTGTAAATAGGGTAAAAAGATAGTAGATGCAAATAAATGGTCTACTGGCTTTTCAAAAAATCCTTGAATCTGATCTGCGTGTAAATCCATTGTGATAATACGAGTGGCGCCTGCGGTCTCTAGCAAATTTGCTTTCAATTTTGCTGCAATAGGGACTCTAGGTTTATCTTTACGGTCTTGACGTGCCCATCCAAAATAAGGAATGACTGCTGTGATATGTCTAGCAGATGCTCTTTTTGCAGCATCTAGCATTAATAACATTTCCATCAAGTTATCACTATTAGGCATGGTACTTCCGATAATAAAAACTCTTGACCCACGTACCGATTCTTCAAATGAAGGTTGAAATTCTCCATCACTATATGTGGAAGTAATAATATTTCCTAACGGTTGCCCGAATTCTTTTGCAATTGCTTCTGCAAGAACTTTGCTTTTTTGACAAGCAAATATTTTAGGTTGTGGTACTGTAGCAGTCATCTTGGTAACAGTTAACAGATTGATTAATATGTTCCTTTCTTAAAAAGGAGGTGCAAAAGTAGTAATAAAAATGAGTCTAGCCTTAGAAAAGTCGGGCTTTTATGAGGTTTGCACAAAATTATTCTTTAATTTTGCTGTTCGTAATAGCCGAAATGGCGGAATTGGTAGACCTGTCTGCCGACAGGTAGGCGCGCTGCGACTCATCGTTGTAGCTATTGAAATATTGAAAAGAATCTATGTTTATGCAATATCTAGTATGCATCATAACTACATTTACGTAGGAATGACCAAGAATCTAGAAGAACGTTTTGATAGGCATAATTCAGGAAGAGAGCGTACTACCAAAGCGTATCTTCCTTATAAAATTATTTATCAAGAGGAATGTCTTGATAGAGTTAGTGCTCGGAAACGAGAAAAATATTGGAAATCTGGAGTTGGTAAAGAACAACTCAGAACTATCAGAGATACTCTGATAGCATAAGCCGAAATGGCGGAATTGGTAGACGCGCGCGACTCAAACTCGCGTTCCTTTGGAGTGTGGGTTCGATTCCCACTTTCGGTACTGAGCCCCTAATCTTAAAAAGATTAGGGGTTTTTTGTGCTTTGATTTTAAAATTTACCTTTAGGCGCTCTCGTGTAATTTTTAAATATCTCCTAATTAAAAAAGTTCTTGATAGTTTTATAGTTTTCTTCATCAAGAGATAAAAAACAAGTAAACATAGTATTAGAAATGCTACATCTATCCCAATATGATGTGACATATAACTTCTATCATAATATTTTGGATAGTGATACACATTATAAGTACTACATGAGATCGCAAGTTGTGCTAGCAAATTATATTAGTTTACAAAACGAAATCTGGTTTACTTTTTTTACTCTTCTTTCATTTGCTACTGCAACTTTGAGATTACGGTTTATCCGTAAATTATTTATTATCAATTATTTACACTAACTTAGTTGTATTATTAACCTTTAAAATCTTCTATCATGTTAAAAAACATTTCAAATCTAAAAGGAGCTCAAACGCTGAACGAGTGTCATCAAAAAGCAATATTAGGAGGGAAAGCTCCTGTCTGTGAGTATCCACTTGAGCCTATGTATAATCCTGTTACGCATACATGGTCTTGCTGTTAACTATGTAAGCGATCTTCGGATCGCTTTTTTATTCTTTTTTCAGATTACAGTGATCTTTTCCCAGCTACGATAGTGGTAAGCTTGTTTTTACAGGTACGATTTTTTCTTACTTATTTGACGATCAGATATATTCATTATATTTAATGTGTTATTAACTTTATAAATTTAATATTATGAAAAAGAAAAATCTAAAATCTTTGTCTTTACACAAGAATACGATTTCAAAACTCAACGCTATACAAGTATTAGGCGGCATTAATAATCTTGAAGAGGAAGGCTCTGGTGTAGAAGGATGTCAAGGAATGGCAACAAGAACTGCCTGCTCAACGGCTTGTTAATAGAAAATGAACTACCTCGATGCAAGCATATGAGGTATCAAATGACAAAAAGGAAAATCACAAATTCCAAAAAAAAGAAAAATACAGTGCAAGCATCGGTGAATTAAACCCTCAGAGATTAAACCATAGATCCCGCTTTCAGCGGGATTAGTTCAACTACCTATTTTGTAGGCGTCTTTCAGACTTCACAAAACAGCGTTTCACTAATAAATAGTACATTATACTATTGAAAACTCCTGGTCGCTCAGGAGTTTTTTTATGAAGTACACTGTTATTTTCTCTTATCAGCTAGTGTCATTGTATAATTACTTTTTACATCTGTGGGTTTACCGTAATTGTTTGACGATCAGATATTTTTAGTATATTTAATATAGTATTAACCTTATATATTTATATCATGAAAAAGAATCATCTAAAATCTTTGTCTTTACACAAAAAAACAATTTCAAAACTTACCGCTACGCGAGTACAAGGTGGGTTTGGACCTCCTTTTGCAGAAGAAGGTACTAATGATACAGCATGTCAGGGTAACGTTACAATAACCATTTGCCCGATAAGTGGCTGTTAATAGACTTAGGTAGTACTATACTATTGAAAACTCCTGTGTATTCAGGAGTTTTTTGTGTAGTAAAAGATAATTATTTCTTCTCTACTAGGGTCATTGTGAGTTTGTTTTATCTGTACGGATTTACCGTAACTATTTGGTTATTAATTATTTTAATTAGTTTAGATGTATTATTCATCTTAAAAATTATGATTATGTTAAAAAACATTTCTAATCTTGGTTCATCATTAAGTACACAAGAACAAAGGCTAATTCAAGGAGGTTCTCCTGTACTTTGCTCAGTATGTTTAGATTATTGTCGATCACAAAATTTTCAAAGCAAAGAAGAATTTAGTGCTTGCTTCAATGAGTGTAGACAAGAGCTTTGTTAAATTAAAAAGCGAACTTCGGTTCGCTTTTCTTTTCTCTGTATCCTACCGTGATCTCTTCTCAACGAGCGTAATGGTTAGCTTATTTCTTTGTTGCTTGACGTTGATTTCTTTTCCCTCTTCAAAACCCAATGCCTGTAACCATTTTCCTTCGAGTCTAATCTCAGGAACAGTGGTATGATCCCACGTTCTAGAACGGAATTTTTGATAGATTTTTAATTTTCTGAATGTTTTCATTTGTCAACTACTTATATGACAAACATATACATTAAAAGCAATCTGTCAAACTTTTGTATGACAAAAATGTCATATAATTGATTGACATTTGTTTTGTGGATAAAGAACAACTTAAAAAGAAGCTCGGTCAACGTATTATTGAACTACGAAGTCAAAAAAGCTGGAGTCAGTCTGATCTGGCTCGGGCTTCTAGTAAAGACAGGCAAGCCATTGAGAAGCTAGAAAATGGAAAAGTCAACCCAACCATATACTCTCTTTTAGAAATCGCAAAGGCTTTAGAAGTGCCTTTGAAGAAGTTGGTTGATTTTTAGATGGTGTTTTGAAAAATTATTTCAAATTGTATTATATAATCATTCAAGGGTATGAGGAGTTTTCTATAGAGCAATATTTGCTCTAGAATAAGTGTCTAATCACATATGCTATGTTTTGAATAATAACCCATATAAAAGCTGCAAATCCTAACATATACAGTAAAAAAGAAGTATAGATCAAATAGCTGTTATGAAACTTAACTGTATTGTAGATGCCATTAAAAGCATTTTTCCTTTCTTCCAAATATTTAGTATTTTGCTTATAATCAACCACTTTCAATGGTTTTTTATTAATATACAGAATGTTTGGCTCACTGTCCATATTATCTATATCAATAGGAGCTTTACTTTCAATATATGGTTGTTCAGTAAAGAATGCTGTAGGTTTTGGAACTCTATGTTTTAGGTAAATTTGTTTCAAATAACCGTCTGATTCTCCTGAAGTTAAAAACTCTCCGTAATTTTTATATTTCTTTATTAATGAAGGACAACAAAGTTGGTATATCAAAGAACCAATAGCTATTACAATAGCTCCAAAATAAAAGTAATACCAACTAAAGGGAAGTTCAATAGTTATTGGAATATTGGCTCCTCCCAATGTCAAATTAAGAGGGTTATTTACTTTTTCTAATGCTTTTACAATCACAGGAACAATTACCAAATAGTAGTAACTACTTTTGCTAAACTTTAGTTTACCTAAAGAGTTTACTAAAACCCAAGAAACGGGATTCTCTCTTCTTATTGTTTTCATTTATAAAAAATATTTCTTGCACACACAATTTACTACAACTATATTAATTCCAGTAATTTATACCTTTCAGGTTTTCTAAGACCCTACTATTACTTGACTGAGAGGTATTTCCTTACATAAAAGCACTCTTACATATTGATAAAACTAATTTTCATCAGGCAGTTAACTGTATAGAACCATATAGCTTTAGATGATTATGAAATGTATATGCTAAGATGGATGGTAGATTTGGATGAGCGATAGAATTTAATTTTCAGGAAGATTATCAGACTCAATTCTTTTTAAAACTTTAAGGAAAGCATCTATTTGTCTTGAAAAAATTATTTCTTCTTCATTTTTTATTCCAGATATTAACATTTTCATTCCTGCCATTGCAACATAAAGTCTTTTGATATTATTTTTAATTTCTATAGCATCAGATTCTGCATTCAATTTTCTAATTTCCGCATTAGCCTTTCTCTTTTGTCCATATATTCTATCAATTTCAGCTATAGTAATTACATTATTCTTACTTGTGTCTTTGATTTTATCCTTACCAAATTCTAAAAGTGCTTCAGTGAATTTCACAGTTTCTTCTCTTATCAATTTATTATTCCTATCATCAATAACAGAATCTAAAAATTCTCTTACAGCTTCTATTAATTTTGGACGCATTTTGCGCCAAATAGACCAATCAGCATCTCGAACTTGTACCTTAGTATATTTTTTAAAGCTTTCAGACATGACTATGCTAATTCAACTTCATTAATAACTTCAAAAGTTTCTACTTTATCAATAATGAGTTCTCCCCCACCTATTGACGTGTACAATTCAGATAACCACATTATAGCATCTGATATTGTTTTATTATCAAATTCTTCATTGTCAAAAATTAAATCTAGAGGTTCATTGAAAGTATTATCCTGTTTCAATGGATAAAATTGTTTTTTTTGGGACATCCAATTTTTTAAAGAGAAAGAATATTTTTCACTTTCACTTAAAATTTCTGATATTTCTACTCTCAATTGGTTAATAATTTTTGTGCGAAGGAATAAACTATCTTCTCCTGAATACGGATAATCTTCAGAAAACAAATACGTTAAAATAAATAATAAAGAAGTATTTCCTTTAACAATAAAATCTTTAATAGATATTTCTAATGTCCCCTCATCAATATATTCTTGAGCGATAGAAACCACTGAATGCAAAAAAGTTAATGAATATTCATTAAATGTATCTGTATTTCCTTTTGATATCCCTTCAATAAAACGATATTCTTCATATGGGTGAGGAATTATTATTCTATCAACAAATTCAAAATATTCATTTAATAATGACTCACTTTCATTATTAATAAGAAATTCGTTCAGTTGCTTGATATTTTTAAAATACATCATATGTAAAAAATTTCTCTAATATAATTGATTTACAACAAAATACACGAAAATATCTTATTCAAACTCTAAATGCTCACACTACCTTACCCCCGCTAACACTCGTCTGTGACAAGCACTTCTCAAAACAACAGATTTAACATCCAATAAAATTATAAAAAGAAAAATACAGATTATAGGCACTCTTATCGTACGGCTTCCCGTAATCCCATATCAATTTTCGCGGAAGCGAAATCATAAAAATTATCTTTTTAAGAATGAAAAAACTTATTTCATCTTTACAATAGTCACAATAGTATTGTTCTTCTAGGCATCTATCTTTTGGAATGATCCCCCTATATTCCTGTGTATGCAGCATTACGGTTTTAACGTAACTATCTGGTTATTAATTATTTTTAGTAAATTAGTTCTATTAGTAACCTTAAAAATTATAACTATGTTAAAGAGCATTTCAAATTTAGGAACCGTTTTAAATAAAACGCAGCAACGATCTATTCATGGTGGTGGGTATTACTGTTTTATCTATACGTATAGTGATTTAGTTGCATGTAGTGAACTTGGTGGAGAAATTGTTTATTGTGCGGAGCATCTTGATTGTGAGGCAGAAGATTAATACCCACTTAAAAACAATACGATAAAGCGGACCAAGGTTCGCTTTTCTTTTGTCTCTTTGTTTTTGGTATTCCTCGAACCACACGTATCATTCTTTCTTTTTGATTTAAAAAAGAGATGTATGCTTTATACGCTCCTGCCTGCCGGCAGGCAGGTTCGCCATAAGCGGACTCAAAAAAACCACCGTCTAAAAACGAGAAATTCTATTTTATCCTTACTTTTAACTTCACACAACTCATTGACAAACAGTTATGATACACGAACATACTACCGACACCTCCATAAAAACCAACGGAAAAATTACAGAATATTCACTCAATTGGCCCAGCGACCAAACAGGCTCTACGCATGAACTAGTCATTGATGAAAACTTCATTTATGTAACAGGGCAAAACATGGATAGGATCGCCAAACTTGATTATAATGGGACAATCGTCACTTATTTTGAGATGCCAAAAGGCAGCGGTCCGCACGGATTGTTATTAGATACAGATGGGAATCTTTGGGTGTCTTTAGAGTTCAAAGGTACCGTGGTACAACTAGATCCCGATGGATGCATTATTAAAGAAATTGATGTCTGCCTGGATACCAAAGGTGCCAAAACGCCTATCAATGTAGCACCACACGGCATAGGCCTGGATGCTGATGGGGAACATATTTGGTTTACAGGAAAACGTACTAGCACGGTCGGAAAGTTTAACATCGCTACCGAAACCGTGGAGCATTTTGAATTACACAATCTCTCGTCTTTGCCTATTTTCCTATCCGCAGGCCCTAACGGTACGATGTGGGGAACAGAGTTATTCAGCAGTGCGATCTTAAACGTAACACCAGATGGGACGATCAAAGAATATGCTATTCCAACTGCCAACAGCAGACCTATTGCGGTCATTCCTGATCCTTCCAAAGCCTGTATGTGGTTTACCGAAGAGACAGGCGTAAAGATTGGAAAAATTGATATGGACGGTACGATTACAGAATATCCTGTGCCGGCGCTTCAAAAAAATGACATTCTTGCTTCCCTAGCCTTTGACCGCGATCACAATTTATGGGTACAGGTATATGTCGATCATAAAAATGAGCCCAAGAGCGGCCCTGATTACCTTCTTAAGTTTGACAAATCCATTAGAGAAGTGGCGGGTGCTTCGATTTCTGAAATTCCTTTTAGTATTAATGTGATGCCAAGTACAGGAACGATGATGCATCGTATCAAAATGGATCACGATGGTAATTTGTGGTTTACAGAAATGATGACAGATCGCGTTGGGGTACATCGATTTTGACGCTCCTAGCTGCCGATAGGCAGGTTCGCGAAAGCGTAGTTACCAAAAGTCAGATTTGCGAACCTATCTGCTGGCAGACAAGAGCGTAATCTATAAAAATTACACAGATGTAACAATAGTACGCGAAAACCGTAATTAATTGATAATCAATTATTTTAACTATCTTAACTGTATTTTTAACCTCAAAACTATTAGTTATGCTAAAAAAGATTTTAAAAGTAGGCACCGTCTTAAACACATCTGAACAACAAGAAATTACAGGAGGAATGAACCCTACACCTGTTCCTGAAATTTGTGGCGGTACAGGAGGAAAAAGAACAAATTATTCACAAGCGCAATGTTTTGGTTATGGCTATTCTTGGGAATATGGTGCGTGTTATATTTGTTATTAAATCATAGGTACGAATCTCATGTCTTTTCCATGTGCTTATACATTTGCTATTGTGTATTCAATTGTTTTTTTGCATTTTTAGGTATTATTAATTTTTAAACTAACCACTATGTTAGAATCAATTTCAAAATTAGGGACTGTACTAAGTAAAGAAAACCAAAAATTTATTCAAGGAGGAAGCAATAGAGGGTGGTGCAATCATGCTTGCCCATCAGTAGGAGGTAGTTGCACAATAAATGGAAGATCAGGAACATGTAAAGAAGTTTATTGTGATAGTTCTCCTACTAGATTGTGTGTGGCTCCTTTAAGCGCAGACCATAAATAGATATGATTATTTAGGTAAAGGTTTTTTTGAGATCTTTACCTTTTTCTTTTTCCAACTTTATAGTATTGAATTATCCGCTTTCGCGAAAGCATACCAAAAACTAATTCTTACATAAAATAAATACTCTTTTTAACTAAGTCCTTACACTTTTCACGTTTATCCCATACGCTTATGCATTTGCTATTGTGTATGCTTTTTAGTAGCTCTAACTTCAAGTATTATTTTAATCTTAAATTTTATAATATGAAAAAAAAGAGCATTAAAGGCTTAAGCCTTAACAAAGACGTAATTTCTAGTTTTAATCGTATGCATATACAAGGAGGGGGCAGAGTTTTAGATACACGTGGTTGTAGAGACACCGCACAATCTTTTTGTGGATATGCAACCTGTGTTACTGATTGTGAGGCAGCTACTGCCTCAGTAGAAACCGTTTGTTGTAATTAAGTGGAAGTGATTTAAAGATCCCTTTTTTTCGAAATGTATATGTGTGTAGATTACATTTCGTTTTTAAGTTTAAAAAAGCCCTGATCCTAGTATGGATCAGGGCTTTATTTTAGTATTAAAAATTAACTCCGCCTGTCATATCACACACGTGTAGAAGAGAATATATCTATACATTTTTGATAATATAAGATAGACTGTCTTAATAGGTTGATTGCTTCTAGTAATGTCTTACACACAGGAATCAAGTCATCTTCTATCACTTCTTTTGAAGCTTTTTTTACTTTATGCAGTATGGATTGAAGTTGTAAGGGCTTTTTAATTTCAACCAAAAACGGTGGTATCCTTATATACTTCTCAACCTCTTCTCCTGTCATCACATCTATAATAGGTGCTTTTGTTTGTAGCAGATCGTCTGCAACATTTGCGATGGTTGTTGTCTGTTGCTGTAAGGCTTTCTGAAAACCGCGTTCAAAATCATTGTCATATAGCGTATTTATTTTTTTAAGCTCGGTAAGTACTTCTTTGTAAAGTGCTATTTTATTCTGGATAAGAATACACTCTGCTTCGCATACTTGTTGTTTTTGCTCTTTTATTGTCGCTACAGCAGTACTTGTATCTTTTTGGAGCAGTTCTTTTGTCATGACTACTGTCGCATTTGCTATGGCAGTAAATCGGTGATGTTGCTCTTCTGTAAATACAATATCTTCAAAATACCCATCACTTTTTTGACTAAAGTCATTAATGGCTTTTAAGAAGTCGTTTGCGACTAGTAGTGCCTTAAGGCTTTCTTTTACTTTTGAAGATTGCTTTTCTACAATTTGATAGATTAAATTTTCCCATATAAAGATCTCTTGTGCTTCTGTTAATAAGGCTGTCCGTTTTATATTTCTCTTAATACTACTATAGGAAAGCTCATTTTTATGTTCGGTAAGCCATCGTGAAAAATCATATATTGATGAAAATGCACCACGTACTTCTATACTCGTTTCAAACACATTATAGGTCCTTGCTGCTTTTTGCATAGCGGCACTTCTTTTCTCTTTATTCTTTATTCGTGCAATTTTGACAAAATGACTTGTTCTATTTGCTGGAGGATATATAAGATGCTGATTATTGCTCTTGGAATTTGATACTGGTTGAATCAAGGCCACACCTGCCTTTGAAGAATGGTTCTTCATCTGAATCTTTTTTTTTAAATTAATGCTTTAAAAATGGCTTATAGGGAAGCCTATTATGCTTTTTTTGATGTGGTGCATAAAAAAGTCATAGTATTGGTGTTTCCAATTCTGAAATACCAATAGGTCAAGTGATGCAATATATTATTACATATCACACAACTTACGATTCATGTAAAAAGCTGTTGTCCCCCAACAATGACTTTTATATCGTCGATTTTAATGCTCTGTTTTAAAAGAGCAAGTACACGTATTTTCCTTAAAGTGTGGTGTGGAAAAAATTAGCTATTCTAAAAGGGATAGAATCGCGTGGAGTTGTTTTAAAACATGCCTTGCATGTAAAAACGCAAAAAGGAATTGAGTTGCTTTTTCATTACTTTAAAAAATTAAAATTATACAATGTTTTATTACTAAAAACAAAACGCTCTTCTAAAGTGGTGCTTAAAGGCGAACAGACATCCTTTTGAGATATCAACTGTTTTATATTCAGGTGCATTTTATAACGCATAAATACCAAATCTTAGTATATAAATATCAGATATTTAGCAATTATTTTTATACGCTATTTTACATATCAAACTTAAAAAATATTTTTGAGTTTTACTACGTAAGCACTGTTAAACGTATTACAAAAATCAAGCCACGGCTATTGAAGAATCTATATGTTTTCTTAAAAACATTATTTGGCAGTCCGTCTCACCAATGCATAATACTCCCCACCGTCTAAAGGCAAATATCCTTGATCATATACAAAATAATAGATGGTGCCTGCCTTTGTCGTATAGGTACTCGTGAAATAATTAAAATCAAAATCGGCTGATGTCAATTTTGCTTTTGTTGTTTTAGTTTTATCACTAGGATTAAGCATTTCTAGAATACGGTAATTTTTACGCAACCTATTATTAATTGTCCGCACAAGGTTTTTTGAATCTTTATTAAATTTATTATTATAACTGTTGCGACAAGAATCGTTGCAGAATTTTTTATCTGCTCTTCCTATAATACGTGTCCCACATTCTAGACATTTTTTTTCCATACAATCATTTTGGTCGTGATAGCATCCATAAATAAGGATCAGGTTTTGATACATTTTAAATGGATGACAATCACAAAATAACATTCTCACATTAAAAGTAACAAAATAATACGAGTGGTTTTTTAAAAACTCCTTTTACGAAGTAAGAAATACAACGGTTTTTCCGTAAGGATTGTAAGAATTTGTGTATTTCATCGATTAAATGCAACATTGTGACGTTTATGTGCATTTTTATTCTATTTTAGTAATCCCAAATCATAATACCCCAAATCATGAAGTTAATCACAAATACCCTATTTGTCATGGGATTGGTATGCCTACTTGTATCGTGTAGCCCAGAAGAAATTGATGATACAACATCATCTGCAAATTTTGAAAGTGAATTAAGTATTGAGAATAATAATGCCATGTCTAGCGAGATTTTAACAATCATTAATGATTACAGAGCCACTCTAGATCTTCCTCCTTTTTCTACACATCATTTAGCGAAAGAAGAAGCATTAGATCACACAGCGTATATGATTATAAATAATAGAGTAAGCCACGACAACTTCTTTGAACGTTCTGATTATCTAAAAGACAATGGCGCTTCCGTTGTAAGTGAAAATGTTGCTTTTGGATATCGCACGGCACAAGCGGTAGTTGATGGATGGTTGAACAGTCCGAGTCATAAAGAAGCTATAGAAGGCAATTTTACCCATTCAGGTATTAGTGTGGCACAAACAGAAAATGGAATTAACTTTTTTACCCACATATTTGTGAAATAAAGATCCCCAAACCATAATTGGTTTACAGCCCTGTTGGTTCTACTAGCAGGGCTGTTTTTTTGTACTAATTTATAGAGTAGGCTGAGTGATGTATACGAGATTATTGTATTTTTATACAAATACTTTTTAGACCATGGCAATAGCAAAACCTTTTAATCTGAATCAATGGATAGAAGAAAACAGAGATCTTCTTAAACCACCTGTAGGAAATAAGAATTTATACAAAGACGCAGGAGACTATATTGTCATGATTGTGGCAGGTCCCAATGCTCGTAAAGACTATCATTATAACGAGACCGAAGAGTTATTCTTTCAATTAGAAGGAAACATTGAAGTCCACATCCAAGAAGATGGGCAGAAAAAAACAATGCCTTTAGGACCCGGAGATATGTATTTACATCCCGCTGGCGTACCTCATTCTCCAGTACGTCATGAAGGATCTATAGGGCTAGTCATAGAGCGCAAAAGAGATGACCTTGAAGGGAAAGATGGTTTATTGTGGTTTTGTGATAACTGCAATCATAAATTGTATGAAGTATATTTTCCGCTTCACGATATAGAAAGTGATTTCTTAACTCATTTTAAAGACTTTTATGGTGATAAGGAAAAACGTACGTGCTCCAATTGTGGAGAAGTCATGCCTACCGATAAACGTTTTGTGACTACAGAGTAGTTACACTTCAACCTGAAAATTCATAGAATAGTATGGCAAAAAATGTAGTTATGTAGGGTTCGCTTTCGCGAAAGCGAAAAAAACAGCAATCTATTGATAAATCAGCTCATTGAAGAAAATGGAAGATCAACCCCTACCACATCGAATTTCTTGAGTTTATACTTCTTGATAATACAATAAATACCATCTAGAAAAATAGTAATACGCCGCAGAATTACTGCTAGAATAAAGACGCTGTATCCTTTTTCAAGCATAAGATTATCTGTATCTTCGCAAACGATTTCTTTAATATAAAAATAAAACAAAATGAGCACAATCGCTACAGATTTTGGTATAGATGAAGCTTTAAAACAGCTTGGTGTAAAAGATATAAATGATGGAACTTCAACAGGAAACAAATGGTTTTCTCATGGAGAGATCATCGAGTCACACTCCCCAGTGGATGGTCAACTTATAGGAAAAGTAACCGCTACCACCCGCGCAGATTATGATAAGGTTATGGATGCGGCTACAGCTGCCTTTAAAACTTGGAGAAAAAAACCAGCTCCATTAAGAGGAGAAGTAGTTCGCCAGTTTGGTCAAAAGTTACGCGAACTTAAAGAGCCTTTAGGTAAATTGGTTTCTTATGAAATGGGAAAATCTTACCAAGAAGGACTAGGTGAAGTGCAAGAAATGATAGACATCTGTGATTTTGCAGTTGGTCTTTCTCGTCAGTTACATGGTCTTACGATGCATTCTGAACGTCCAGGACACCGTATGTATGAGCAATACCATCCACTAGGTGTGGTAGGGATTATTTCTGCATTTAACTTCCCCGTAGCAGTTTGGGCTTGGAATACAGCTTTAGCTTGGATTTGTGGAGACGTATGTGTTTGGAAGCCATCAGAAAAGACGCCTTTATGTGGTGTTGCATGTCAAAACATCATTGCCGCTGTGTTAAAAGAAAATGAGCTACCAGAAGGAATTTCTGGTCTTATTAACGGAGATTACAAAGTAGGTGAGTTTATGACAACAGATGCTCGTATTCCTTTAGTTTCTGCGACAGGAAGTACGCGTATGGGTAAAATTGTATCTCGTACCGTAGGAGAACGTCTTGGAACTTCGCTATTAGAGTTAGGAGGAAACAACGCTATTATTGTCACCCCAGATGCAGACATTAAAATGACAGTTATTGGAGGTGTATTTGGTGCTGTAGGAACCTGTGGACAACGTTGTACTTCAACAAGACGTATCATTATACATGACAGTATTTATGACAAAGTAAAAGATGCTATTGTTGCTGCTTATGGACAACTACGTATCGGAAATCCTCTTGATGAGAATAACCACGTAGGGCCATTAATTGATACTGATGCTGTTGCAAATTATAACAATGCTTTAGAGCAAGTAGTAGCACAAGGAGGAAAAATTATCGTAGAAGGAGGTGTTCTTTCTGGAGAAGGATATGAAAGCGGATGTTATGTAAAGCCCGCGATTGCAGAAGCCGATAATAGTTTCCCAATTGTACAACACGAAACATTTGCTCCTGTTTTATATCTTATTAAATACTCAGGAACTGTAGAAAATGCTATCGAAGCTCAAAATGGTGTTGCACAAGGATTATCTAGTGCGATTATGACAAACAACCTTCGTGAAGCAGAGCATTTCTTAAGTGTTGCAGGATCTGATTGTGGTATTGCAAACGTAAATATTGGAACTTCTGGAGCCGAAATAGGAGGTGCCTTTGGAGGAGAAAAAGATACTGGAGGTGGACGTGAGTCAGGTTCTGATGCTTGGAAGGTATATATGCGTCGTCAAACAAATACGATTAATTATACAACCGAACTGCCGTTGGCACAAGGAATTAAATTTGATTTATAACGCCAGATTAACTTTATAAAAACCAAAAACCCTCATACATTAATGTAATGAGGGTTTTCTTTTGTGTAGTTTTGTAGTTTTAATTAAGTTTTTCTTTCGCTGTAGTCTCTTAACAGAGATAACACAAGTAGGATTAAGAACTAGTTATCTTGTCATGATTTCCAGTTAAAAAAACTTAATCTCAATCAGTAGGATTCGTATGTTTGATTATAAAACAACAATCTCCTACTTATTCCTACCCTCTATCACTGTTTTATTTTTTTTTAAGCAAAGTCAGCGACCTAAATTGATAGTTATTCTCTATTTTACAGACGTATAATGCATCTTATAATTGATAGCTATTTTGATCAACAAAGCACACGTTCCTAAATGGATTCTACCAGTTATTGTCCTATCACAATTTTGCGGCACCTCTCTTTGGTTTTCTAGTAATGCTATATTACAAGATCTTAGTATTCATTTCTCATTGCCCGAAAACTCCCTTGCACATATCACCTCTGCTGTACAATTTGGATTTATAGTAGGGACACTCGTATTTGCGATCCTCACTATTGCTGATCGATTCTCCCCTTCAAAAGTATTTGTGATAAGCGCATTGATCGCTGCATTGTTTAATCTTGTTATTATTTGGGACCATCATACACTTACAAGTATTCTTATTTTGCGATTTCTAACTGGGTTTTTCTTAGCAGGGATTTATCCCATAGGAATGAAAATTGCTGCCGATTATTATGATAAAGGCTTAGGAAAGTCTTTAGGGTTTCTGGTAGGTGCTCTTGTGTTGGGAACTGCGTTTCCTCACTTATTAAAAGGCTTTACCGAGCAACTCCCTTGGAAAACCATCCTTATTATTACCTCTATCATTGCGATTTTGGGTGGACTTCTTTTGTTTTTTTTGGTGCCCGATGGACCTTACAGGAAAAAAAGTCCTTCATTAGACTTTTCTGTGATTGGTAAAATTTTTAAAATTAAGAAGTTTAAAGCGGCTGCCTTTGGTTATTTTGGGCATATGTGGGAGTTATATGCATTCTGGGCATTTGTTCCTTTTATCTTGACAACATATACTTCTATACATTCAGATAGTTCACTAAATATTGCGCTTTCTTCATTTATAGTCATTGCAATAGGAGCCGTCGCCTGTGTGATGAGCGGTTATATTTCCTTATACAAAGGAGCAAAAAAAACATCATTTGTATCTCTTACACTCTCTGGTATTTTTTGTATCATCTCTCCTTTATTATTTATGATCCCTTCGCAAACCTTATTTATGACAATGCTCTCTCTTTGGGGAATGGTTGTGATTGCAGACTCTCCTTTATTTTCAACACTTGTTGCTCAACATGTAAACCCTATCTATAAAGGCACAGCCCTTACTATTGTTAACTGTATTGGTTTTGCAATTACGATTGTGAGCATTCAACTTATACTTCTTTTACAATTGTATATAAACCCTATCTATCTCATGTTTGTATTAGCAATCGGCCCCATATTTGGTGTTATTTCTTTAGTAAAGATTAAAAAATAATAACAATGAATAATCGTAAAGATGTTAGTGCTGAGCATACCCTTAGTAACATTAAAATTACGTAGTCTCTTTTTGTTACTCTTTTTTAGTAACTTTAAAAAACTATTAACCAAAACTAACCAGAATGAGTAAGAAAACGAGATACCTCTTTGGTATTTTGCTTACGATTGTTACAGGTACGATTTTAATGTGGTCGATGTGCTGTAATTCAGATACGAACGACTCCTCAGAAGATCTTGAAAACAATCAAAAAGAAGTGACTCCAACAGTGGTCACAAACAAAGGGTTTACGTTTAAAGATCCTAATCCTGATGGTAGCTTTGCATACACAAGCAATGATAATTTTAACTTTAATGTTTCTGATTACTCGATCCTAACTCCTGTATCTCAAGGAGTCATTATAGGGATTCCTGCATTACATGTGTACCTCAAAAATCATCCTAAAAAGTCTGTTGATATTACTGGACATTATACTTCTGATGAAAAAAATTCATCTGCATTTCCTAATCTAGGTATTGCAAGAGCAAATGCTATTAAAAACTATTTAGTTACTAACGGAATCGCTTCTAATCAGATAAACATCTTTGGAGAAGAAGACAATACACTTATAACAGACGGGATACGATATGAAGGACCTGTAGACTATGAGATAAGCGAAAACGTCAATAATGAAGCACAAGAATTAGAAGCACTAAAGAAAAGGATCAATGATGATCCATTGACACTTAATTTTGGAAATGCGCAAGCATCTATAGACTTCACAACAGCGCAACGTCAAAAAATTGCAGACATCAGTCGCTATTTAGATCAAGTAGAAGGTGCTTCTATAACAATAGAAGGACATACAGATAACATTGGGAGTCGCACAATTAATATAAATCTTGGTCAAAAGCGAGCAGCTTATCTTAAAGAGTATTTTGTTAGTAATGGTATCCCTGAAACAAAAATTATTACAACATCAAAAGGTCCAGACATATCTATTGCACCAAACACCACTGAAGAAGGACGAGCAAAAAATAGACGCTCTATCGTCACCATCAACTAACGAATCATCATAAATAAAATAATATGAATTTATCAAATATACCCTGTTGGCTTATCCCATTATTAGTGGGTCTTATATGTGCCATTTTAGGATATGTATTAGGACGTCTTTCTGGAAAAGGAGACGATCCGAGTAATGACCTTGATTTATGGAAACGTAAAAATGCTTCTTTGCAAGCAGATCTAGATGCCTGCCGTTCAAAACTTCAAATAGCATCTGACTCACCCTTTGCAGCAAGTAGCAGTGCTAGTATGGCTTCCTCATTTACAGCTAAAACCATGGATACGACTCCTGCTACCGTTACAGTCACTCCATTTGATGCCACAGTAGCAAAAGCTGCTTTTGGCAAGGCTATCAAAGAAAACGACCTAACTATTGTAGAAGGTATTGGTCCAAAAATAAGCGAACTCTTCCATAATTTTGATATAAAAACATGGGCTTCACTTGCAGAAACTTCTGTAGAAAAATGTCAAGAAATACTTAATAGTGGTGGAAAACGATTTGAAATACATCGTCCTAAAAATTGGCCCTTACAAGCAAAACTAGCTGCCGAAGGAAAATGGGACAAACTCAAAAAATGGCAAGATGAACATAACTATGGGAAAGAATAAACGTAGTCCAATAACAGCTATAATTCTCAAGAGGCTATCTAAAAAGTGCTAATATATGTTAATTGTCATCCTGAGCCTGTCGAAGGGATCTTGATAACTAAAAGATTAAAAACTTCGGTAAGCTCAGTTTGACAAGCTAAAAGTAATTTTTAGATAGCCTTATATATTTATTATATGAGCATCATTCCAACATGGCTTATCTCCACCCCCATCGCCCATCGTGGTTTGCATGATGGAAATCATAAAATTCCTGAAAATTCTTTATCCGCTTTCGCGAAAGCAATAAAAGAAAAATACCCAATAGAACTTGATGTACAAATAATAAAGGACGGCACCGTTATTGTCTTTCACGACGCAGATTTAAAACGTGCTTGTAGTAATCCGAAAAAGACAAAACATTTACGACAAGAAGAACTAACCACCCATACCCTTTTTAAAACAACGCAAACCATTCCTACGCTTCAGGAAGTGCTGGACTTTGTAAATGGGCAAGTCCCCTTACTCATCGAGCTTAAAACGCATCGCTTTTCTAAAAAGCTAGAAAAAAACACGCTTTTATTGCTTAAAAAATATGAAGGAGAGGTTGCTTTACAATCTTTTAATCGATCTTCTGTAAAATGGCTGAGTAAACAAAACCATAATTATCCCGTAGGACAGCTCGCAGAACCTTCTCTTGCGATCCAACCGCTAAATTACATCTACAACTACCTACAACTCAATAAAAACATGCGACCCGATTTTGTCGCTTATGACATAGATGACCTAACGAATAAAAGAGTCTCTTATTTTAAAGAAAAAGGAGTGCCTATACTCCTTTGGACTGTGAGAAATCAAGCCCAAATAGATAGGTATGCGACATTATTTGACAATATTATTTTTGAAGGATTTACGCCTTCTTTAGATCATAAAAAATACTAATTCACAGTACTATCCCTCCGCTTGTTGTCCAAAATAAATGGCAATTCCTACAACTATTAACACGAGAAGTACTGCAAAAAAGATTTTCCAAAAAGAATAAGGTCTACTTCCTGAAACAGCTCCTGTCTCTCCATTTACAAAGAAATTATACTCTTTACCATTATATCTGTATGAGCTTACATAGACAGGAAGTAATATGTGCTTAAAGGTTTCTTCAGAGAGTTTCATATCTATACTATTCACGCGCTGTGTATCTCCACCTATATCTTGTCTACACCAACGGTCTGCAATACGACGTGCTTCTTCCTTAGACTCAAGATGTCCTTCTTGCAACGGAATGGTATATTTTTCAGTAATAAAACCTCTTAGAAAACTACTATTAAAAGGTTGTAATTTTTTTAAATCCCAACGTGCAATATCCTTTGGGATTCGTCCTGCTTTTTGCTGTGAAGCCTTTATAAGCGTATCATCTACAAAACCTGAAACCTTTCCCGAAGCAGGATACCATCGTGTTTTGCGCACACGGCGTGTGCGATAATTCCCTTTACTATCCTTATAGGATTGCGTTTCATAATAATAGATACCTCGTTGCCCTGTATAATTTGCTCTTAGTTGTGCGTCAAACGTCCAAAAAGGTAAATACAGTCCTTTTGTAAATTGCGGATCTAAGGAAGCTTTTTTAAGATTATTGGGTGCCCACCAAAGACCGCTTACCCATCTTTTAAACGTTTGAAAAGATTGTTTTTGATCTATTTGAAAAGGTAATACAGCACCCGGTAAAATCCAGTCTTCTATATACATATCTTCTACAATCAAAGGCATACTACAATACACACAATGTAGCGATTTGTAATTTTCTTCTATATGCTGATTGGCCCCACAGTTTTTACAATGCAACATAGAGATTTTTTCACTATGCGACTGTGCGCCCATCTCTTTAAGATATGGAGAAAGCTCTAGCTCTTCAAAACCATTTGGATCAACCATTATCTCTTCTTGATGACCACAATATGCACACGTAATAGAGGAGGTGCCAGGCTTATAGGTAAGCTCTGCTCCACAGTTAACACATGATTTTTTAAGCTCTGCCTGTTGTTGTACAGCGGGTTCTGATGTTGCCATATAGTCGTGTAATTACACTTTTAAAAAGTGCAACCTAAGATAAATTTACTAATGTCTATTTCTTCTGCCTATTTATGAATTCGGTAAAGGGGGTGGTGTATTTCCTCCCAAGAATGATTTAAGTTCTTCAACCTCGTTAAGTGCTGTCCAACTTCCCATTCCTTGTTTCCAAATCAGGCTATCCCGATTAATGGTTCTACTAGCAAAAAGTGCTTTCAACTGATCAAAAGATACAGGACCATGCTGTACGCCGTTTGCTGCATAAAAATACTGCACTTGAACGGGTAATGATGGTGGTGACATAGGTGCCTGTTGCTGCATCTGCTGTCCTCCACCCATTTGTGGAGACATCATACCGCCCATTTGCTGTGCGAGTACAAAGCCCATTCCCATTCCCATTCCAGCCCCTGCAGTACCTCCTTCATTGGCAGCAGCAGCTTCTATAGCTTTGGCAGTTTTGAATTTGGTTAACTTATCAAGGTCTAGTTTATCAATACGACTATATTCAAAAATCTCCTTCTTAAGCTCTTCTGGCATAGAGACATTTTCAATATAAAATCGCTCAAGAGAAATTCCGACAGACATAAACTCTGGTTGCATCACTTCTTGACAGGTTTCAGAAAGCTCTGAGGTGTTGGCTGCATACAATTCTATTGGGAGATTTGCTTCTCCTACCGTATCTGTAAAGCGAGTCGCAATAAGACTTTTTAAATGCTCATTAATTTCAAAATTGGTAAAATTACTATCCGTACCAACAATATCTACAATAAACTTTCCTGGGTCAGATACCTTAAACGCATACGTTCCAAACGCACGGATCTCCACAAGACCAAAACGCTCATCACTCAAAGTAATAGGGTTTTTTGTTCCCCATTTTTCATCAGTAAAAAGATGTGTGTTTACAAAATAGACTTCTGCTTTGAAAGGCGAGTTAAAACCATACTTCCATCCTTTAAGCGTGGTTAGAATAGGTAGGTTTTGTGTGGTAAGATCGTATGTTCCTGGTGTAAATACATCGGCAAGTTGTCCTTCATTTATAAAAACAGCCGCTTGTCCTTCACGTACAATAAGCTTTGCTCCGTTTTTTATTTCGTTTTGATACCGTTCAAAACGGTGTGCAATCGTGTCATCTGTATAATCAAGCCACTCAACGATATCAATAAATTCATTCGTAAGTTTCTCTTTTATTTTATCAAAAAGTCCCATAGTTGATTGATTTTAAATTTTATGTCCTAAATCTACAAAATCTATAACAAAAAAACGTCCTCTACTCCCCCAAGTATCGGACGTTTTTAATATTCAAAAGGACTATCTGTGGTGCACATAGTCACCTAAGCGCTTATATCAAAATTCACAAAAAGTTATTTCCCCCTTTTTTAACTGTATTGATATTGAATTACATTCAATATCAAAATCATTATTTACAAACAATATAAGTTAAGTATGTATAACTCGTGAACAAGATTTTATAAGGCTTATTGTTTTGAATGGTTAATATGTTGCAAATATCAGGTAGTTGTCTAAGTATGACAAGGGGTAAATACCCCTTTTTTTTTCGATTTTTAATTATATAAGTGCGTTTACCCCTATAAATGATCGATCATTACGCCCTTTTTCTTTAGGATATAACTCCCATACAGGGTCACTTTGCCAGAATTCTTTTGTGTCTACGTCCAACACAGAAATACTTCCCATAAAGGCAGCGCCTGTATCTATATTCCAAACATTTGCTTTTTGTAAAGGAACTGCAGACCCTACTCTTGTGACAGGAGTATGCCCTATATATATTTCTTTAAAAAGCTGTAACCGTTTTGGATATAACGTATCATCAGGCGTGAGATCTTCTCTCATCGCACATACCATCTCCCACAGCGTACGATCCCAATAAAAA
This sequence comes from uncultured Dokdonia sp., assembly GCF_937910895.1. Taxonomy (GTDB): domain Bacteria; phylum Bacteroidota; class Bacteroidia; order Flavobacteriales; family Flavobacteriaceae; genus Dokdonia. Next base: position 44,878 of record NZ_CALEMI010000160.1, read on the forward strand.
GCAGTACTATGCCATTCATGACTCGGTCCATTAAGATTTTGAAATCCCGCATGACAAAACATACGGTTTTGGTCATCTATATAATAATCTTCAAGGCTTTCATAAAAAGGCAGATGGGCTTCCCGCTCTTTATCCGACAATATTGCATACGCATCTTTTGTACTTTGACCTCCATGTTCTATCCACTTAGAGCTCATGTCCTTCCCTTTTAACCATTGATAGACAAGATCATCATGATTCCCACGAATTAAGGTGATTTCTTGTTGCAATGAGAGCGATGTCAGAAAATCAATTACTCCCACACTATCACTCCACCCATCTACATAATCGCCTAAAAAAACCAAACGATCCTCTTTGGTAACCGCTGCTCGTTCTAATACTTGTTTAAGCGCTATTAATCCTCCGTGAATATCTCCTACAACTAATGTTCTACTCATATTAATTATATCTTACTTTACGCAAAATGCGCATGGTTTCTTTATATCGGTTATAAATATCTCCTTGATATTTTTTAAGAAATGGCTTTACTTCTTCCAACTTATGAATGGCACCTTCAAAACCATTTAGGTAACAGATTAAATACGTATTAGGCAATTCGTACAAATCGTTATACTCGCCTTGATTGAGTTCCATTTTACGTTTCAGCTTATAGAAAATAACGTTGTTATTATTATAAATATGATACAAGGTGCGTTTATCAACCTTCGGCGGATCAAAAATCAATTGCGTATCAATGGTGTAGGTTCCGCTTTCGCGAAAGCGTATAACCACCTCCTCCAACGGGTAATATTTAAACTGTTCCTGAACGCCAAGATGTACGTACTCTAGTATAGAAAACGAATCTTCGTCATAAGAGATGGTCACCTCATCTAACGCTGAATAAAACAACCGAACTTGCTCATTAATGAGTTCAATATCTACTCTTGAGTAATACGTCTCGCCTTTGACTACTTTTTTGTTTCCTGCCCAACACAACACAAACTGTTCTTTAAACACTTTATACTGGCTTTCCATATCGCTATGACGATGATTTATAAAATCCATCACACCATCCAGTGTCAGCTCAATGTTATTTTTTGCATGGTTTTCTATGGCGGCAACAATCACACTGTTTACGTCTTCTACATCCGATTTAAAAACCTTTGGCATCGACATACTACCGTCTCTAAAAAAAACAGTGCCTCCCCAATATTTCCAGATATTCTTTTTTAATGCCGTAAGTTTATTTTGTGACCGAATCGTCACAAGACCCACTACTTTATCTTCTGGCAAGTTTGGAAAAGGAATATTCTCATACGAGATAATCGGCGGATTTTCTAAATAAGCATTGATCAGATTTTGTAATTTACTATCATCAAAAAAAGGAACTCCAGAAATCGCATTATCTCCATCTTCTACCCCAATCACTATAAAAGAATTGTTTTTAGGGTTGGAATTGGACAACGCACAAATATGTTTTAAGAACTTCGCTTTCCCTTCTTTATGACTAATATCAATCTTACGCTTCTTGTCATAAAAACTGTTCTCATCATTATGAGCCAGTAAATTTTTGATAAGAAGTCGTTTATTAATCATGGCAACTTCCCGCGTAGGCGGGAATCTTTTTCTTTTTTATCCCTCTCTGCCCTTTGGGCATGTCTCCCAAAGGGCAGAGAAACTTACTTTTTAAGTTTTTAGTTTCTATCAAATTCTTAAAATAGAGTATTACTCTATTTTAGAACACTACTCTATTTTTATTCCAAACAATCCGAGAACTATTTTGTTCCCCCTTCGGGGGTTAGGGAGCTTTTATTAATAATCGTACTACTCGCTTGCGCTGTAGACATCACCACAAGATCTGCGATATTTACATGATAAGGCCTTGATACGACAAAATAAATAATATCCGCAATATCCTCTGGTTGTAACACATCAAACCCTTGGTATACTTTATCAGCACGTTCTGTATCTCCCTTAAAACGAACTTCGCTAAACTCTGTAGCCACCATCCCAGGGTTGACAGCGCCGACTCTAATATTATGCTTATTGAGATCGATCCGCATTCCTTGGTTAATAGCATCTACGGCGTGTTTACTTGCGCAATACACATTCCCGTTAGGATACACTTCTTTGCCTGCAGTAGATCCTATATTAATAATATGACCCTCTTTTCGATCAATCATTTGCGGAATAATTGCTTTACTTACGTACAGCAATCCTTTTACATTGATATCAAGCATTGCATCCCAATCATCTGTATTCCCCGTTTGGATAGGATCAAGCCCATGTGCATTCCCAGCATTATTAATTAAGATATCTATCTGTTTGAAATCTGATGGCAAACTATTTATTTGTTGTGCTACTTTTTCTTTATCGCGTACATCAAAGTTGAGCGTGTGTACTTTTACCTGATGTTGTAGTGCTTGTTGTAATTTGTCAAGGCGTTCCTGCCTTCTTCCACAAAGAATCAAGTTGATCCCCTCTTTTGCAAACCGCTCTGCCGTTGCTTTCCCTATACCACTCGTGGCTCCTGTTATTAATGCGAACTCCCTAGCCCCTAAAGGGGTGACAGAGGGATGTTCTTTACTGTTATCTTTCATAATGTATGCCCGCAAAGGCGAATATCTTTTTATCTGTTATATAAATCAGTTCCCCCTTTGGGGGCTAGGGGGCCTACGGCACCTTATGCCCTTGACTTTCTATAAGTAGTGCAAACCAATCTTGTATTTCTAGCGTTATGTCTATAGCTTTTACAGCATTTGTAATCCGATCTTTGCTGGTCGTTCCGATTACGGGGTTCACACCAGACGGATGTTGCATAATCCAAGCCAACAGCAATTGGTCTTCTGTTGCATTGTATTTTTCTGTCAAAGTCTCCAATAACTTTTTGACACGTTGCGTTTGAGGTGTATCGTCTCTAAAAATACTTCCCAGCGGACTCCAACTCATAGGCGTAATTCCATTGATTTGCATGTGGTCTAAACTTCCATTATGCATCGCGCTGTGTTGTGTAAGACTAAACTCTATTTGATTTACGGTTACGATCGATGTTCTCGTGATTAAATCAGTTTGAGAAGGCGTAAAATTAGAGACGCCAAAATCCAAAATCTTACCCGCTGCTTTTAATTGTTCGATGGCTTTTTGCACCTCTTCGGCTTGCATTAAAGGACTCGGCCTATGCAATAACAAGAGATCTAAATACTCCGTTTGTAACAGCTTCAATGACCTTTCTACGCTCCAAATAATATAGTTGGAAGTGTACTCATAATGCTTCACTCGATTTTCAGGTCGTGCTTTTCCTGTGTATTGTATGCCACATTTGGAGATCAGCTGGATCGTGGATCGGTCTATGTTCGCTTTCGCGAAAGCGGTTCCAAAATCAGCTTCTGTACTGTAATCACCGTAAATATCTGCGTGATCAAACGTCGTTACACCCTGCGATATACAGTGATGCATGAGGTCAATCATTTGTGTGGCATCAAGTTGCTTTCCCCAAGCACCCCATGTCATGCAGCCTTGAATTATTTTTGAAAATTTTGTCTTCATTTTTTATTTTGAGTTCTCATAAAAATACGAGTTCCTAAGATAGAAAAATACGTGGGAAGCCCTTTATTTAATAGATTTTTTAACCAATTGTTAACAAGAAGTTTGCGAATAAAACCGCACTTTGCAGTGTTTTAAAATACCACTAAAATTAATTTCAAAGTATGGAAGAAAATATGACAACGATAGATATAAGCGCTATCAATGAAAAGATAGAAAAAGAGAGCGCTTTTATAGATATCTTGACTATGGAGATGAACAAAGTGATTGTAGGTCAAAAGCATATGATAGAACGATTACTTATCGGTCTTTTAGGTCGCGGTCACATCTTACTAGAAGGAGTGCCTGGTCTTGCAAAAACACTTGCTATTAATACCCTCGCCCAAGCAGTACACGGTTCTTTCAGCCGGATACAGTTTACACCCGATTTACTTCCTGCCGATGTGGTAGGTACGATGATTTATAATATGAAGGTCAATGACTTTAGTATTAAGAAAGGTCCCATTTTTGCCAATTTTGTACTCGCCGATGAGATTAACCGTGCGCCTGCCAAAGTACAGTCTGCACTTTTGGAAGCGATGCAAGAAAAGCAAGTAACAATAGGTGATGAAACTTTTGTACTAGACAAGCCATTCCTAGTAATGGCAACTCAAAACCCAGTAGAACAAGAAGGAACCTATCCATTACCAGAGGCACAAATTGACCGTTTTATGCTTAAAACAGTTATTGATTATCCTAAAATGGACGACGAGCAGATGATTATTCGTCAAAACTTAAAAGGCGGTTTTGAAAAAATAAATCCTGTCGTTTCGGTAGAGCAAATCCTTCGTGCTCAAGACGCTGTAAAGGATGTCTACATGGACGAAAAAATAGAAAAATACATTCTTGATATTGTTTTTGCAACACGATACCCAGAAAATTATAAACTAGCAGATTTAAAACCACTTATTAATTTTGGAGCTTCCCCTCGTGGAAGTATCAATCTTGCGATTGCTGCAAAATGCTACGCCTTTATAAAGCGTCGTGGTTATGTGATTCCAGAAGATGTGAGAGCCGTTGTACACGATGTCTTACGCCATCGTATTGGTATTACGTACGAAGCAGAGGCAGAAAACATTACCACAGTCGATATTATCAACAAGATTGTCAATCAAATCGAAGTGCCTTAAAGCCCCCTAGCCCTCAAAAGGGGGATTTTTACTAGGATGGTTTATAGTTAACCTTCAAATTTGAAATGAAACATCTAATTATTTTTAGAAAAAACGCATAAAACAAAAGAATCTAGTTCCCCCTTTGGGGGCTAAGGGGCTTATGGATACAAAGGAATTACTTAAAAAAGTACGTAAAATTGAGATCAAGACACGACGGCTGTCTGATCATATTTTTGGAGGTGAGTATCACTCAACGTTCAAAGGTCGTGGTATGACTTTTAGTGAGGTACGACAATATCAATTTGGAGACGATGTACGTAATATTGATTGGAATGTAACGGCTCGATATAACGAACCCTTTGTAAAAGTATTTGAAGAGGAACGCGAACTTACAATGATGTTGATTGCAGACGTGAGTGGCTCTGAATTTTTTGGTACAGACAAACAGTTTAAAAATGAAATTGTTACAGAGGTCGCTGCAACACTCGCTTTTAGTGCCATGCAGAATAATGATAAAATAGGATTGATCTTATTTACAGATGAGATCGAACTATATATTCCTCCGAAAAAAGGAAAATCACACGTGCTGCGGATTATACGTGAACTTTTAGAGTTTAAGCCAAAATCTAAAAAAACAGATCTCGCACAAGCGATTAAGTTTTTAAGTAGTGTCATGAAGAAAAAAGCAATCACCTTTATTCTTTCGGATTTTATTGCAGATGACTATGAGATGGCACTTAAAATTGCTGGTAACAAACATGATATTACAGGCATACGTATCTATGATCAGCGAGAAGAGGCGATTCCAAGTTTAGGAATGGTACAAATGGAGGATGAAGAAACAGGACAATTAGTGCTTGTGAACACTTCTTCTAAAAAAGTACGTAGAAACTATGAGATTTTCTACAAAGAGCGTGTCGCTTATTATGAAGAAAGCTTTAAAAAGAGCGGTTCTGGTGTAATAAGCATTCGTACAGACGAGAGTTACGTAAAAAAATTATTAGGTTATTTTAAAAGAAGAGGATAAAAAAAAGAGATGATGTACCCCTATAGTGACACAGTAAGAACAAAGCATATCAAACGCACGCTTCGTGTGTCTGTAGTATGCATTCTTTTCTCTTTTCTATCAGTACAGGCTCAGACAGCACCTACTGTAAAAGCAAAGATCGACACGACTAAAATTCGTCTTGGTGAACAAATTAATTATACAGTTACTGTTGAAGCAGACCAATTAGACGTCGTTATTTTTCCAGAAGGCCAGACCTTCTCTCCTTTAGAAATGATTGAGAGTTATAAGGTAGACACTTCTTTCGCGCAAGCGAGAATGACATTGATTAAAAAGTACGGGCTTACGCAATTTGATAGTGGTTCCTATAACATCCCAAGACAACGAATCCTTATAGGAGATCGCACGCTACAAACTGATTCTTTTCAGGTTGACGTCAATAATGTGGTGTTAGACACCGTAAACCAAGGGCTATATGACATCAAACCGGTGATAGAATTGCCTACAGATTATAGCAAGTTTTGGAAATATCTTTTATGGATAGTACCCGTCATTCTAGCGATTGCTCTCTTTTTATTTTGGTTACTACGCAGACATAAAAAACGTGTGGAAGCAGAAAAATATATACCTCCATTTGAGCAAGCACTCGCCTCTTTACGTCAACTTGATGAAAGTGGTTTTATCGCTTCCGCGAAATACAAAGAATACTACTCTACTCTTACCGATACGGTACGTCGTTATTATGATGAAAAAGTATATGACCGAGCGTTAGAGAGTACCACAGACGAACTCATAGAACGATTAGAATTAGAAAAGAACAGTGGGCATATTGATTTTAATTCAGAGACCATAAAGCAACTTAAAGAGATCTTTAAACGTGCTGATTTGGTGAAATTTGCACGTATTAATCCACCATCTGGAAAAGCCGAGGCAGATAGACTTGCCATAGAGCAAATCGTAAAAGAAACAAAAGAAGTACTTCCTGAACCTACGGTAGAAGAACTTATGAAAGATCAGAGCTATCGAGAAGCTTTGGAACGTAAACGCACTCGTAAATTATGGGGTACTGGAATTGCGGGTGTAGCAGGAATTTTACTCGTTGCCTTAATTGCAGGAATTGTTATTAAAGGCTATGATGAGGTTAAAGATTTTGTGTTAGGTAATCAATCACGTGAACTCGCAGAAGGCAATTGGATCACCAGTGAATATGGTTTTCCAAGTATAGTCATTAGCACACCTAAAGCACTAGAGCGAAAAGAGGTTAATCTCCCTCAAGAAGCTCAAGGAAAAATTGAAGCATCATCTTTTGTTTGGTTAAGCAAACCCCCTGCATTTACTGTTGCCCTTTTTCAAACACAATATCCTGAAGGCACAAAAGCAACAGTTGAACCAGTCATAAATGTTAGATTAAAATACTTTGAAGAAATTGGATATAATTTCAGCCTTGTTAAAAATGAAAAATTTCAAACGCCGAATAACGCTGAAGGCGTCAAGGCTTATGGCTCTGGGACAACAAATTTCTCAGGCAACTCAAAGTTAATGGATATGGAATATACCTTATTAGTGTTTGTCGCTGAATCGTATGTTCAAGAACTATTTATAAGTTGGCCTTCAAATGACTCTTATAGTAAACAAATTGCAGAACGTATTATCAATAGTGTCGAACTTCAAAAAGCCCCAGCAAAATAATGTTAGAGAATTTTGAATTTTCAAATCCGCAATTTTTCTGGTTGTTTCTGGCACTTCCAGTAGCTATTGCTTGGTATATCTGGAAGCGTAAAAAACAAACGCCATCTGTAAAACTGTCTAGTATCAAAGGGTTTAAAGCAGGGAGTAGTTTTTTACCTAAACTACGCCCACTATTGTTTTTATTACGCCTTGTCGCTTTGGCGGCGCTTATTACGGCAATGGCACGTCCTCGTACGGTAGATGTGTCAACGCGAACAAAAAGCACCAAAGGAATTGATATTATTATCGCTATAGATGTCTCTGCAAGTATGCTCGCCAAAGACTTACGCCCCAATCGTTTGGAAGCATTAAAAATAGTCGCTGCCGATTTTATAAAAGGAAGACCTAACGATCGTATTGGTCTCGTAGAATATGCAGGAGAAAGCTATACCAAAACACCAATCACAAGTGATAAAAGCATTGTGCTAAGTTCGCTTAATAGCATTCGTTATAATAATATTATAGAAGGTGGAACTGCGATTGGGATGGGGCTTTCTACTTCGGTAAATAGATTGAAGGACAGCAAAGCAGTCAGTAAAGTTATTATTCTAATGACCGACGGAGTTAATAATGCAGGGTTTATAGATCCTAAAATAGCGAGTGAACTCGCTTTAGAATTTGGAATAAAAACATATACTATCGGTGTAGGAACCAATGGTATGGCACTTTCACCTGTAGCAATAATTAATAACGGATCGTTTAAATATGATAACGTTCAGGTTGAGATTGATGAAGACTTATTAAAAGAAATTGCAGAAGTGACAGGAGGAAAATACTTCCGAGCGACAAATAATGAAAAGTTAAAAGACATTTATGACGAGATAGATAAACTAGAAAAAACAGAAGTAGAGGAATTCAAGTATACCAATTATGAAGAAAAATACCGTCCGCTTATCCTATTGGCAGGTATTTTGCTATTACTAGAATTGCTCCTTAAGTTTACGGTGTTTAGAAGTTTTGTTTAATTAAAAAAGATTTCCGCTTTCGGTATAGCCGAAGTTAATACTGAGCTTGCCGAAGTACGAAAGCGTATACAATATGTATCTATTAGAAGAAAAAATATGGTTTTGGTTATTGCTGGTAATCCCAGTGATCATCCTGCTGTTTTTAGGAGTACTTTTCTGGCAACGCTCGGCTCAAAAGTGTTTTGCAGACAGTGCTTTGCTTAAAAAATTAAGCCCAGAACGTTCTTTATTTAAACCAACGCTTAAAATTCTTGTGCTGAGCCTTGCTATTTTTTTCTTAGTCGTAGCGCTCGTAAATCCTAAAATGGGAACCAAATTAGAAACGGTCAAACGAGAAGGAGTCGATGTTGTTTTTGCAATAGATGTTTCAAAAAGTATGCTGGCAGAAGACATTGCACCTAATCGTATGGAGAAAGCAAAGCAACTCGTGACTCAGATTATAAACAATTTGGGAAGTGATCGTATCGGGATCATTGCGTATGCAGGAAGTGCCTATCCTCAACTCCCAATTACCACCGACTACAGCAGTGCAAAACTGTTTTTGAGTCAGATGAATACGGATATGCTTTCCAGTCAAGGTACTGCGATTAGTGAGGCGATTGAGCTTGCTAAGACCTACTATAATGACGAAGAGCAAACCAATAGAGTGCTCTTTATCATTTCTGATGGAGAAGATCACGTAGGAGAATCTTCCAATATTGCAGAACAAGCAAATCAAGAAGGGATTCGTATTTTTACCATTGGCGTAGGCGAAACGACGGGAGGCCCTATTCCTCTTAAACGCAATGGTATTGTACAGTCTTACAAGAAAGATCAAAATGGAGAAACTGTCATCACAAAACTAGATGAGCAAACCTTAAAAGATATCGCCTCAGAAGCCAATGGCGAATATATTTTTGGAAAAAATACCGAAGAAGTTACCGATAGAGTAAAGGAAATCCTAAATGGGATGAATAAAAAAGAGTTTGAAGCCAAGCAATTTGCCGACTTCAAAGATCAGTTTCAATGGTTTTTAGGTGCAGGGCTTTTGTTACTGTTCCTAGATATCTTTTTATTAGATCGCAAAACAAGTTGGCTTAAAAAATTAAACTTATTTAATGAAAATTAAAAGAACGTTATGAAACACATTCTTTACATATACCTGTTATTATTTTCTGTGACCGTCATGGCTCAGAACAAGAAGCAGGTGCCTATCAATCCGTATGCAAATACGGCTAGAGAACTAGTTTTGGATGGTAACGAACATCTTTCTGAGAACGCTTTCGCGAAAGCGGAAGTAGCCTACAGAGAAGCTATCTCGTTAGACCCATCAAGCGTTCCTGCAAAATACAATGCAGGAAACAATTACTACGTGAATAAAAAATATGAGGAAAGTACCGCTTCTCTCGTAAAAGCATCGGAAGTAGCACAAACCAAAAAGGAAAAACATAAAGCCTTTCATAATTTAGGAAATGCACTCTACCAACAAGAAAATTGGAAAGGTGCTGTCGAAGCCTATAAAAATGCTTTACGTAACGATCCCAACGACGAAGAAACACGTTATAACCTGATGCTAGCCAAAAAGAAGAAAGACGAAAATGGTGGCGGCGGAGGCGGCGGTGACGATGAAAATGAGAATCAAGATAAAGATCAGAATCAAGAGAAGGATAAAAACGAAAAAGATAAAGACGGAGAAGGAGAAGAAAAAGAAAGTGACGATGGCGAAAAAAAAGAGACTGATGATAAAGGAGAAGAAAAAGAAGACAAAGGAGAGCAAAAAGAAGATGAAAATGGAAAGCCTGAGGATAAACAGAAGGAAGAGTCTAGTGACAAAGGAGAAGAAAAGAAAGAGCAACCTAAACAGCAGGCTCCTCAACCTGGACAATTATCACCTCAACAGGTGCGTAGTCTTCTAGAAGCCATGCGTAATGAAGAACAAAAAACGCAAGAAAAGATCAATGCCAAAAAGCAAAAAGGAGCAAAAATAAAAACCGAAAAAGATTGGTAAACCCTTAATATCACTATGAAACTAAAACTGTACATATTCTCTCTCATCTTGCTTTCTATAGCAACGGTATCTGCACAGGATGTGTCTTTTACTTCCAAAGTAAATAAGAAAAAACTAGGGATTAATGAACGATTACGGATTGATTTTGAAGTAAATCAAGATGGGGATAATTTTACAAGACCCGATTTTGAAGGATTCACTATTTATTCAGGACCTAATCAGGCGGTGAGCAGAAGTTGGGTGAATGGAAAAGGAACGTACTCTAAAACATTTAGTTACATCCTGATTCCTACAAAAAGAGGAGATTTTACTATAAAACAAGCAGAAATTACCATTAATGGAGAAGTATATAAATCGCCTCCTGTAGAAGTTACGGTAACCGCTGCTGTAGACAAGCCAAAAGACGGGAATGATGCCGTTTACACCGCTTCTGAAAACATTCATCTAGTCGCAGAGGTTTCAAAAAGTAATCCTTATCTCAATGAAGCCTTCACCGTTGTTTATAAATTGTATGTTTCTCCAGAAGCTAGCGTAAGTAATTGGAGAGAAATAGACTCTCCAAAATTTGCCGATTTTTGGAGTCAAAATATTGACGAAAAGCAGTTTAAGGTGTACGACACAGAATACGAAGGAGAACCTTATCGATACGTGATTTTAAGACGTACAGTATTATATCCTCAAAAAACAGGAAAACTTAATATTGAGCCTTTAAGTCTTAGTGTCTCCGTCGCAGTTCCTACAAATAGACGTGATATTTTTGGAAGATTCTTAACGCAAAATGCAAACATTACCGTTGCTGCAAAAAATAGAACGGTAGATGTTAAGCCACTCCCATTAAAAGGAAAACCTGATGACTTTACAGGCGCTGTTGGAGAATTTGATTTTACTGTAAAAACAGACAAAACATCACTAGATGCTTCTGAAGCTTTTCAACTAAGTGTAGAAGCCAGTGGAAATGGAAACTTAAAACTTTTTGAACTTCCAAAACCTAATCTACCAAGCAAACTGGAAGTATATGAACCAGAAAATGCAGATCAAGTTCGTACCAATTTAAGTGGAATGAGCGGTCTCAAAAGAAGTACTTATACCGTAGTACCGGCGTATAAAGGAAAATATCCGATCCCTTCATTATCTTTTAGTTACTTTAATCCAATCACAGAACGTTATGAGCGCAAAATCTCTGATGAAATTGTTATAGAAGTCAAGAACGGACCTGTGGACTCAAATTCAGAAAACACGGCGATTACAACAAACGAGACAAACAAACAACAAGTTGTTGTTGCCAACAAACAGTTTGCGTATATAAAATCTACTCCTAATCTTCAATCGATTACAAAAAAGCAGTTTTTTAAATCTAGCTTGTTTTGGGCATTATTAGGAGGTCCTTTCTTATTGATTCCTATTGCAATGATCGTTCGTAAAAAACGGCAAGCTTATACAAGTGATGTACAAGGCAGTCGTATCCGTAAAGCAGACAAACTTGCTCGTAAGTTTCTAAGTGAAGCAAAAAAGAGCTTAGGTAATCAAAAAGAATTTTATATCGCGATGGAGCGAGCACTTCATAACTATCTTAAAGCAAAACTCAATATCCAGACGAGTGATATGAGTAAAGATCGTATCACAAGGTTACTTAAAGAACGTGAAGTAGATGAGTCCACTACTATTGAATTTATAAGTCTTTTAGAAAGTTGTGAGTTTGCTAGGTATACCCCGTCAAGTAACGTGGCTATGCAACAGGACTATGACAAGGCAGTTCGTGTAATATCAACTATGGATAAACAATTATAAGATGACAAAAATTTCAAAACTTCTTCTTGTTGTTGTTACTTTTCTTTTAAGTTGCACAACGTACGCACAACAAACAGAGCTTCTTTTTGAAGCAGGTAACGAGCATTATGCACAAGGAAGATTTCAAGAAGCTGTAGATGCGTATAAGAGAATCCTAGATCAAAAAGTAGAATCTGCGGCACTGTATTTTAACCTTGCAAACGCTCATTATAAATTAAACAATGTAGCTCCTACGGTGTATTATTATGAAAAAGCATTACAACTTGCTCCTTCAGATCCAGATATTCGTAATAATGCTGCTTTTGCAGAAAATATGAAAATAGATGCTATAGAGCCACTTCCTAAGAATACACTTCAAGAATGGATCAATAGCGTTGTACGTTTATTTACGATAGATGGATGGGCAAAAATTGCTATTGTATGTATGATCCTTTTTGTGCTTAGTTTTCTAATCTATTATTTTTCATACAACACGACCAAAAAGCGTCTGTTCTTTATCTCATCTATCGCCGTATTGATTTTGGGGATTATAAGTGTGAGTTTTGCGTATACCGCTTTCGCGAAAGCGGGAAAAGACAACCCTGCTATTGTATTTACACCTGAAGTAGAAGTAAAGAGCGAACCCAACCTCTCCAGTACGCTTGCCTTTACCCTACATGAAGGGACAAAAGTCTTTGTTCTAGAAGAGGTAAATGAATGGAACCGAATCAAGCTTATAGACGGTAAAACTGGATGGATTCCTAAAAATGACATCAAGTTGTTAAACAATTTTTAAGTTGTTTTAGCTTAGATATATTTCAAAATTAGCTATTTTAGTAGTATGCGAAGTATTTTTACCATATCGTTGGCTTTTATGTTGTCCATATCTATATTGGGACCTTCTTTTGTGGTACTTATAGATAATCAGGTTGATATTGAAGTTGCATTGGATCTTGGTGAAGATGAAAACAAAAAAGAAACAAAGAAAGAACTTGATGAAAAAGATACTTTCTTTCAGGTATATGCTACTTCGGTGATCGTAAAGAAATGTCATCTAAGCTTACAAAACAACCATACATTACATCAATATAGAAATCATATCATTGATGTACAATCTCCTCCTCCCAAACATCTTGTTTAGATTAAACTGTACATCTTCATAGGTAGAGAAGTACCAAATTGTTTCCTATTTAGACCTAAGTACCCACTATTATTTTAAACTAAACAGCTATGCGCTTCTTGTCATAGCACTATATTATGTATTATGTTCAAATATTTAAAGAACGATCTTCCAGCTAGTGTCGTTGTGTTTTTTGTTGCACTCCCCCTGTGTCTTGGGATTGCACTTGCCAGTGGCGCCCCTCTTTTTTCAGGACTTATTGCGGGTATTATCGGAGGTATTGTAGTTGGTGCTTTAAGTGGCTCTCAAATAGGAGTGAGTGGTCCTGCAGCAGGACTTGCCGCCATTGTTCTCACAGCGATAGGTACTTTAGGAGGGTATGAAAACTTTCTGGTTGCCGTAGTTTTAGGGGGTGCTATTCAACTACTTTTTGGCTTTTTAAAAGCGGGTATAATTGGCTATTATTTTCCTTCTTCAGTAATTAAAGGAATGCTTACTGGAATTGGGATTATTATTATTTTAAAACAGATTCCTCATTTTTTCGGATATGATGTAGATCCCGAAGGAGATTTTGCCTTTTTCCAAGTGGATGGAGAAAATACCTTCTCAGAAATTTTAAATGCAATAAACTTTATAAGCCCAGGAGCTACGTTAATTGCTTTTATTGGCCTAGGGATATTACTTTTATGGAGTAACGTACTTTCTAAGAAAGGAAAAATTTTTAATATCATTCAAGGACCTTTGGTTGCGGTAGCAGCTGGTATTATTTACTATATCACTACACAAGGTTCTGACACATTCTCAATCTCTCAAGAGCACTTAGTAACTGTTCCTATACCTGATAGTATTGATGGCTTTCTAGGGCAATTTTCTTTCCCAAATTTTGGGGTTATCACAAGACCTGAAATATGGGTAACTGCTTTTACAATTGCACTTGTTGCTAGTTTAGAAACGCTTTTGTGTGTGGAAGCAACAGATAAGATAGATCCAGAAAAAAGAGTCACTCCAACCAATAGAGAATTACTCGCACAAGGTACTGGAAACATACTTTCAGGATTAATTGGAGGTTTGCCAGTAACGCAAGTAATTGTTCGAAGTTCTGCTAACATACAATCTGGAGGAAAAACAAAAATGTCTTCGATTATCCATGGGTTTTTATTATTAATCTCTGTCATCCTTATTCCTACGTTACTTAATAAAATTCCGCTTTCTGTTCTTGCTGCGATTCTATTCATTGTGGGTTACAAATTAGCAAAGCCTTCTACATTTAAAGCGATGTGGACAGCTGGTTGGAAACAATTTGTTCCTTTTATTGTCACTGTAGTAGGTATTGTATTTACCGATTTATTAATCGGAATAGGTTTAGGGCTTGCAGTAGGAATTGTTGTTGTACTCTATAAAAGTTATCAAAACTCGCATTTCTTACATAAGGAGGATGTGAGTAATGGAAAGCAAAAAATGAAAATGACCCTCGCAGAAGAAGTAACCTTCTTTAATAAGGGAGCAATATTAAAAGAATTAGATCGACTACCAGAAAATACTTATCTTGAGTTAGACGTAAGAAATACTCGATTCTTAGATAACGATATCATAGAAATACTAGATGATTTTGTTGAGAAAGCAAAAAATCGAAATATTGATATTAAACTTATTTCTCAAAAGGGTGTTATAGAAAACCCTGAGAGTTTTATAGAATTTTTTAACTTAAGATCTAAATCAGCATAAAATATATAATTATGAAAGCACATACTGCCGAATCACAATCAACAATGACCCCTCAAAAAGCACTAGATTTTCTAAAAGAAGGAAACTTACGCTTTCAGAATAACCTAAAGGCAAATCGAAATTTACTTGAACAAGTAAATGACACCTCAGAAGGTCAATTTCCATTTGCTACTATACTAAGCTGTATAGATTCTAGGGTTTCTGCAGAGTTGGTCTTTGACCAAGGACTAGGGGATATATTTAGTATTCGTATTGCTGGAAATTTTATAAACGAAGATATTTTAGGAAGCATGGAATTTGCCTGTAAAGTAGCAGGAACTAAACTTCTTGTTGTATTAGGTCACACTAGTTGTGGCGCTATAAAAGGGGCCTGTGATCACGTGCGTTTAGGGAATCTAACGGCATTGATTAATAAAATAGAGCCTGCTGTTGCTGCTGTTGTTCAGCGTAAAAACGAACCATCTCTTACTTCTGAAAATTTAGATTTTGTGAATGAAGTTGCCATAGAAAATGTACAAATTGCCATTGAAAATATAAAATCGCGAAGTGTTGTTCTTAAACAAATGGAGCAAAATGGTGAGATTCAAATTATTGGTGCTATGTATGACATTAATGATGGAAATGTAACGTTCATGGAGTAAGCAATTCTTACATAAATATAACCTTAAAAAAGAGGAAAGACATATCAGTTTTCCTCTTTTTTGATTTAAAAAGCAGCTTAAAATATTTAAAAGCAATAACTAAGGCTGTGTACGCTTTCGCGAAAGCGGTCTCTAGAAGAGAATAATTATTCTGCTTCCTCCTCTTTCTTGTCTGGGTTATAAATATTCTCTTCTTTGGCTTTTGCCAAGATGGAAGGCAAAATCATTGGTGCAAATGATTTTACTGGAGTAAAAAGAACGGATTCTTCCATAGCTTCTTCGCTTACGAAACCAATACGATCATTTGCTTCATTTACGAACATAATAACTACACTTAATAGAAAAGCATATTTAAGTACTGCAAAAGCAGCACCTGCTATTTTATTGACAATCCCGAGCATGGCAAAATCGGCTATTTTGGTAAGCAGTTTTCCTGCCATAGAAATCGCGAGGACAATAATAATAAACGTAATCGCAAAGGCGGTAAGATTGATAGCTTGTTCACTCCAAGATGTTTTCTCTGCAAGCCAATCTCCCACAAAATGAGAAAAATAAATAGCTCCAAAAATTCCTGCTATAAGCCCCACTAGCGACGCTAGTTCTACAAACAATCCCTTTTTGAAACCTTGAATAGCTCCTAAAATGAGAATAATCCCAAAAACAATATCGATCGTATTCATGCTATAAATATAGTAATTTAACCTATGTAAGGTTATCTTTGTTACGATTTATGGCAAGAGACACACAATTAAAAGAACGATGGGAAACCGTTGTAAACCGACTTTCAGGTCGTTTTGCAGACGGTGATAGACTAGACCTTGAAAGTATCATATATCTTATTGGTATTCAAGAGTTAGGACAACTAGATACTACCTTTAAAAAAGATGATAAAGTAAATTTAATGCATATTGCCATCTGTAGATTACTTGAACCCTTTGGGTATTATCAATTTGATTTTGAAGACCCTGACGGATGGCCGCATTATAAAGTTCTAGAACCGCTACCTCCTTTAAAAGCTGGAGAACAACAAATTTTAATGAAGGAAGCCATTGTACAGTATTTTATAGAAAAAGAACTTATTTCTTAATATACACATGGGGTTAGATTATGCAGACGGTTGTGTAAATTTTAGAGATGTAGGTGCTTTTATCAATCTGATTTCTGAAAAAAAATTACTTCCTGAGGGTCGTGTGTATAGAGGAGGAAGTATTGATTATGTAAAAGAACACAAGGAAATCGATCATGTACAATCAATCATTAACTTAAGGAACAGTGAAGATCCAGATGACTTTGATATTAGATATTTTCATTTTCCGATGTCCAATAAAATTGAAAAATATGATACGACCCAAAAAGAGGTTCGTACTTGGTTAAATAGAATTATAGGCACTTTTGAAAACTCTGCTTTACCCTATCCTGTATTGATTCATTGCCTTTCTGGAAAAGATAGAACAGGAATTGTTATAGTAGCTATACTACTTATTCTAGGAATTGACAAGAAGCTAATTATTGAAGAGTATTTACTTAGTGATGGAGACGTAGATAAAGACCTTATCGCGAAGTCTATTGAAGGTATGGGGATACTCGAAAACTACTTTAATAGTGTTGATCTTATAAAAGTGAAGGAAAATATTCTCAATAGAAATTAAAAGTGATATTATTTTTTTCCTCTCAATGGCATTTAAAATACCAACTAAAACCAACTAAAGAGCATCATTTAGATACTAAAATACACGCTTATTTATCGAATTTATTTTCTGCTTGATGGGGCTTTTCACACTTTACAGCGTGTTTGTTGAGAGATAAGATCAATAAGCTACTAGAAACAATAGTGTATTTTAGTATACATTACATTTCATTCCTCAAACTACCAAGGAATACATTCTCCCGACATACAAGTTCCTGGGCAATGCTTACCACCTCTATAACACGTTGAACCATTTGGGCCACTGCACGGATACGGGACATAACCACCACTTACACTTTTTTGATCTTTTGAACTAAGCTCCTTAGTTCCCTTGCATTCTAATACTTTTTTTAACATCATGTTACTTTTTTGATTCCTTATAAAGATATACAAAAAGAGAGATGATTATTTAAATTTTACTGTTAAATAATTGTTCTCCAGATACAAACACTCTTCTACACTTATAATAATAGCAGTATCCTTGTTTAAATACGAGAAAGCATTATTCTTTAGATATACATCACAAATACACGTTTTTTACTAAATTTGCACCTCCCTATTTTTTGAGGGATAAAACAGGAATTATGTTAGATAGAATAAAGCAACTCATGTCCGAAGTTGAGACTTTTACAGCAAACTCTAAAGAAGAGGTAGAGGCATTTCGTATTAAGTTTTCTGGGAAGAAAGGGCTTGTTAATGATATTATTGCCGACTTTAAGAGTGTACCTAATGAAATGAAGAAGGATTATGGGCGTGCCATGAATGCGCTTAAAGATGCTGCTTTAGAGAAAGTGAATACGCTTAAAGAAGCATTAGAAGATACAGATACTACTGCGAGTGTCACAAACGATCTATCTAGACCTGGAGATGCTATAGAAATAGGAGCACGTCATCCTATCTCCATCGTAAAAAATCAAATTATAGATATATTCTCTCGTATAGGATTTAATGTGTCTGAAGGTCCTGAGATTGAAGACGATTGGCATAATTTTACAGCCTTGAATTTGCCAGAATATCATCCTGCTCGTGATATGCAGGATACCTTCTTTATCCAGACAAATCCAGATGTATTACTACGTACGCATACCTCATCGGTACAAGTACGTTATATGGAAAACAACAAACCTCCTATACGTACCATCTCCCCAGGACGTGTCTATCGCAATGAGGCTATAAGTGGTCGTTCGCATTGCTTTTTTCATCAAGTAGAAGGATTGTATATCGACAAGGATGTCTCTTTTGCAGATTTAAAACAAACACTACAGTACTTTACTACAGAAATGTTTGGAAAAAGTAAGATTAGACTGCGTCCTTCTTATTTTCCATTTACAGAACCTAGTGCCGAAGTTGATGTCTATTGGGGTCTGGAAACAGAAACCGATTATAAGATGACTAAAGGTACCGGGTGGTTAGAAATTATGGGTTGTGGTATGGTAGATCCTAACGTACTTGAAAACTGTGGTATTGATAGTAAAGAGTACAGTGGTTTTGCCTTTGGTATGGGGATAGATCGTATTGCATTATTACTACACCAAATTTCGGATATCCGAATGCTTAGTGAAAATGATATTCGTTTTTTAGAGCAGTTTAAAAGTGCTTTATAACTATTTTGCTTTCGCGAAAGCGAAACTAAGATACTTAGAATCTAAAGTATCTACTTACTGCAAATGATCATTTTGTCTTACCCTGAAATGTAAAGGTTATGGAAGCATACACTTTTGAAACGGAACGCCTTGGTATGCGTCCTGCACACATAGAAGACGCTGCTTTTGTCTTGGAATTACTCAATACTCCTAAGTGGCTCTCCTACATTGGAGATCGTAAGGTATATACAGAGGAAGATGCAGTACAATACATTACCTCAAAAATGCTCCCCCAATTTGAAGAAAAACAATTTGGAAATTATATCGTCATACGAAAAGAGGATGGCAAAAAAATAGGATGTTGCGGTCTGTACGATAGAGAAGGTATAGAAGGTGTTGACATTGGTTTTGCTTTTTTGCCTTTATATGAAGGCAA
The DNA here is from genome assembly GCF_937910895.1 of uncultured Dokdonia sp. GTDB lineage: Bacteria > Bacteroidota > Bacteroidia > Flavobacteriales > Flavobacteriaceae > Dokdonia. Next base: position 64,196 of record NZ_CALEMI010000160.1, read on the forward strand.
AGGATATGGATATGAAAGCGCCTCTAAAACCATGCAGTATGGCAAAGAAGTACACAGAATTACAACCGTAAGCGGAATCACCGTAAAAGAAAACATCGAGTCACAACGATTACTAGAAAAACTAGGACTTACTTTTATCAAAATGATTACGCTCTCTAACGACACAGAAGCAGTAATGCTTTATCGTAAAACAACACATCATGCGTAAAGACATAGAAATTCCCGAAGTAAAAGATGTATATATTGCTGCCATAAAAGAACTTCACGAAGAGTATAAAACAGAAGACTGGAATGCCTATATCATAAACGATGGCAAAGAGCCTCTAGAAATCGTTTTGATTACTGTACAAGGGTATAGTGATACAAAAATGACGACACACATGCGTCACAAAATTGCCCTACTTCCTGCAAAAGGTTTTGCTAAAATCGAGTTTATGCAAGAAAGTATTTTTAAACTAGATAATTTTTATACGGTGACGTATTTTCTCAATAATAAGATGTATGAAAAACGCTGGGAATTCCCTGCCTTTAGTATTAAAGAAGCAAACCTAAAATCGATCCCTGTGATAGGAAAAAAAGGAATCTTAGCTAAATGATTATTTATGCCTTATGTTTGCGAAAAAAAAATTATGAAAATCTCTATTCTTAAACTATTCCTACTTACTTTTTTCTTAGCCATCACCTCAATTTCAAATGCACAAATTAATTTTGAACGTGCCTATTATATTGATAATTCAAATACTAAAATTGAGGGGTTCATTCAAAATATAGAATGGCTAGACAATCCAACAGAAATCAAGTTCAAATCTAATGAGCAATCAGAAAGTAAAACAATTACTATAGATAATATAAAGGAGTTTGGAATCGTTGATGGTGCAGTATACTCAAGATTTGATGTAAAGATAGATAAGTCTAGTGATGATCTTGGAAACTTAAGCGAAATGAGATCGCCAGATTTTGAAAATGAAACGCTACTTCTCAAAAAAATTATTGAAGGAAAAGCATCTCTATATTATTATTCTGGATATGGTATCGTCCGTTTTTTTTACACATTAGACGATACACCTATAAAGCCATTAGTCTATAAAAGATTCCAAAATTCAGGTACAGAAATAAGAGTTAATGAGTTGTATAAGCAAGATCTAAAAACGTATTTGACTTGTTCAACCATTCCTGAGAACAGATATAAAAACTTAAAATATAAACTTTCATCCTTTATTTCCTTTTTTGAAGCGTATAACGAGTGTAGCGGATCCAAAAGTATCGTTTATAATCAAGTCTCAAAACGTACGAGTTTGGATAAAAATTTTAGACTAAGACTTAAAGCTGGCGCTCGTAATAATTCTTTTTCTTTTGAATCTACTGGAGGTGTAACGACTGGAGAGTTTTCAGATAAAATAGGAGTACAAGTAGGTATAGAAGGAGAGTTTATTTTTCAATTTAATAGAAACAAATGGAGTGCTTTAATTGAAGCCACTTATTTTGATTATAGTGATGAAGATAGATTTCGGATTTCTACCATTGATCAAAATGTAGCGGTTGAATACAGCGCAGTAGAACTAGGTATTAGTGCAAGACATTCTTTCTTTTTGGAGAATAGATCAAGAATATTTGTAACCGCAGGATTTGTGATTCCTCTTCATCTTAATCAGTCTTTAACACGATCAGTTTCTAGAGATTTTAATGAGTTTAATCAATCTACGTATGGTAGTTTTGGTGCAGGCTATGAATTTAAAGATCTTAGTCTTGAGCTAAAATATTATACAACCAGAGGATTGATAGATCCTATTAACGCAGAGTACTCTAGTTATTCTCTTACGATAGGATATGCTATTTTTTAGTTCCTTAATATCACTAATTAATCCAATTGCTCTGTCAGTTTATTAAAAACCTTTTTAGGATCTTTTCCTTTGTATAAAATACTATGCACGGCTTCTATAATAGGAATCCGTGCTTTTTTTTCTCGTGTATTATTTAGATCTAAAGCGCTTTTTGCGGCATAATATCCTTCTGCTACCATAGACATTTCCATTTGTGCGCTTTTAACGGTATATCCCTTCCCTATCATATTACCAAACATTCGGTTTCGGCTAAAAACAGAGTACCCAGTTACTAATAAATCCCCCAAGTAAGCTGAGCCATTGATATCACGTTTCATCCTGTGTGCACGCTTTACATACCGTTTAATCTCTCTTATTGCATTACTCATTAAGACACTCTGAAAATTATCTCCGTATCCTAACCCGTGTGCTACACCTGCGGCAATCGCATAAATATTCTTAAGCGTAGCGGCATATTCAATCCCTATAATGTCATCACTTGTAGTACATTTTATATAATCACAAGAAAGATGGTCTGCAACGGTCTGAGCAATTTCATTGTCTGCACAAGCAATCGTCAGATAAGATAGTCGTTCTAGCGCCACTTCTTCTGCGTGACAAGGTCCAGCAATAACACCTATATTTTTAAACGGAATATTGTATATGTCATGAAAATGAGCTCCTACTAGTTTACCGCTTTCTGGCATAATCCCTTTAATAGCAGAAAATATAGTTTTCCCTTCTAAAGAAGCCGTCATATTTTCAAGTTCTCCTCCTACAAAAGCAGATGGAACGGCAAATACAATAATATCGGCATACTCAATAATCTCATTGATAGTATTACTTAAGATCAACTGTTTAGGATTAAACTCTACGGCACTCAAATAACTCGGGTTGTGCTGCTCTCTCTTTATATGCTCTACTGCATATACACTACGCATATACCAGCCTACGTGTTCTAGATTTTCGCAGAGCATTTTTACAATTGCAGTCGCCCAACTTCCTCCTCCAATAACCCCAAATTTTGGTTTGTGTCCCATGTTTTTATTGTTATACTGTATTTGTAAAAATAAGACATTTTTTACCATTATAAACGTAGGGTTTTGGGTTTGGTACGCTTTCGCGAAAGCGCACAACAAACATTAAAATTATGATTATCAGACTTTTGCATTTTTGGCACGCCGTTTGGTTTTAGTAACGTGAATCAAAAACAGTAAGATTATGAAGACGATCAAACTCCTTTCGGCATTTGCACTAGTAGGCATTTTATGTACTTCTTGTTATACAGAGGTTATTATTGAAGATGATATTGTAGTAGATACAACACCCGTCATTACATTAAATGAGGTGCTTACAGATTATGAAATTTGGTATGTAGATATTAATCGCTCTTCAGGATCTGTAGTGATTCCTTTTGTGCAAAAAGCATTTACCCTCTCTTTTAGAAACGGGAACGTCTATGCAAATAACAACCTTTCTGGGATTGGAAGTAATGGAGGTGGTTTTGGAATTGATGTAGGATACTATGACACCTTTAATTTTGAACTAGATGTACAACACGATCTAGATGGAGGCTATAGTTTTGATGTTCGTCAACTATCGGTTAATGAGATAGAATTGTATGAACCTAGTACAGGAACTAGATATATATTAGAAGGATACCAAAGAAGTACCTTTGATTATGACCTTGTGTTTTATGAAAATATTCATTATTTCTTACAAGAGTTTGAAGCTTGGGAAAAAATATATACCAGTGAAGAAGGTGCTGTGAATCCTTTTGATAGTGAAAACTTCTTGCAGTTTCTTCCAGCAGGACAGAGCGGTAATTTTAGAAGCTCAGAAGATTTGAATGGCACGGCTATTGATAATATATTTTGGGATTATGACGGGATTTATGACGTAGACAATGTTCCTGGAAATTTGTATCAGAAAACTTTAACATTAGATTATAATTTTCCAGACAATGAATTTTTTGAACTGATCGTTATAGATGATGAAACCATAGAGTTGTTTCAAGTAAGTTCAGGAACTACGTATCAATTCAGAGGAAGAGGATACATACAGTTTAGAACGTTAGAAAAAGATAAAGCATCTCCAAAGTTTAGAAAGAAAACAGAAGAGATTAAAAAAGACATACAAGCGCTTAAAACGAAAAAGCTACAAAAGCTGGCAGCGCTATAAAAATTTTGGTTGGTTATTTAGTTTGAAACCGCTCACCTAGTGTTAATGTATAGTGTGGGCGGTTTCTTTTTTTGGGATGTTTTTAAAAGCTTGGTTATTGTTAGTACGGAATTGAAAAGCGATAAATCTCAAATTAAGTACTTAACCAAATCTTTTTATTTGGTTTAAAAGAAAAAGATTTGACGACTTTGCAAATAGGTACTTACCTTTCAGTTTAATAATTATTAGCTATATTTTATTATAAGTTTTTCTCTTTAGTTTTTAATTCCACACTTTTTCAAATTCTAATTTAAGTTCAGTTGAATGAGGGTAAACGACGTAAACAGGCACTTTAGGAAAACGTAATTCTTGAATTTCTAAAAGTAAATTGTATGCGGTTGGGTTCTCATCTGGAATTTTATGTCCAATGTATAAACCTTTTACTAATTCAGGAACATATTCTAATTCTCGATGAGTTTGCTTTAAATCACAAATTATTCTCCATTCTTTTTCATATTCCCAGTGTTTGAATTTAGTTGTCAATAAATAATGTTGAGCGAATGGATAGTTAGTTTTTATTTTTACTGGCTGTTTAGGATAAATCACTCTTGTTAGAGTATGTCTACCAAAGAATTCATTTCTTTTTAAAATATCAATCTTATCTCCAAAATTTATAGCGAATCCTCTGTAATTATTTGTGTAATGCCCCCACATCAATGGGTTTTCAATTTCCTCAGATAAAGAAGTTATGCCAATGTTCGATATTACATTTCTCTTCACTGTCTCTAGTTTTTCTACTTTACCATCAGTCTCAATTAAATTTAGATTACAATCAAAAGGATCATTGAAATCTCTTGGGTTTGACAAGTAAAAATAGTTTCTTAATAAGCTATCAATATTAAAAATGTTTAGAGAATAAAATTTATAAAGATTTGGATGCTTTTTTGAGAGTAATTGATCATTTTGGAAAGTATTCCAGACTCCTTTATTATTCATTTTAAGGCGATACTCATCATCAATCTTAAAGTCTTTCATATTTTCTAATTATAGCCAGCTTTTGTATTAAGCTAATTTACAATATTTTGCAATGCAACATTTTTACTTTGATAAAGTCATCGAAAGTTTTTACATATGCAATTATGATTAATAGAAGTTATTCAGAAAACATTTTGGTTTAATCAGTTATTATCTAAAAAAAAATAAACAGTTCTTTTATTACTAATATGATATATCCAAATGAAGCCATTCCAAGAACAACAGCAATTATCTTTTTAAAAGAGTTTGCTTCGTTTTTTGCTTTAACAATTGCATACACACAAGCAATACCACAAAAAAAACATACAATTGAGATGGAAATAAATAAGGATTCAGGAATGGTGGTACTAGTAAATCTTTTAACTCCTTTTAATGCTCTTGTGACAAGAAATGAGATCAAAGCTATCACTCCAAAATAATAAGCTCTTTTGATATACAAACTGTCTACATCTAGCCTAGGCATCTTTATAACATTACGATTTGTAAAAACTCATCTCATCAAGATATTCAAAGACCTCAGGCGGAAGTAACGGTCTCACATTCTTCTTTTCTTTAATGCCGTTACGTATGGCTGTAGACGAAATCTCCATAATGGGCGCTGCTACTTTGTGTATTTTAGGATGCTTATCAAATTGCGTTTCCATAACACCTTCGGAAATACGAGGATACACATATATCTCATGATTTTCTAAAATTACTTCATAGTTTTTCCATTTATGGAAGCTTTTTAAGTTATCCTCTCCCATAATCAAACAAAACTCATAGTCTGGATACTTTTCTTGTAAATAAGCCAGCGTATTAACAGTATAATTAGGTTGTGGCAAATCAAACTCTATCGTACTTTCTTCAATCTTAGGATATTCTTCTAAGGCTCGTTGCACCATCTGATACCTATGATGGTTGTCTAATAAACTACTTTTCTTTTTAAAGGGATTATGAGGTGTAATGACCATCCATATTTTATCCAAATCACTATACTCTGCCATGTGATTTGCAATAACTAAATGCCCTATGTGTATAGGATTAAATGTGCCGAAATACAGTCCTACTTTCAATGATTATTGGGTGTTAAAAAGAATTGTTTTGTATTTTATATGTTTCTTAAAGCTCTTCTACCTCGTCTCTTTGTAACGGGGTTTTAATGAAATCAGCTACAAGTTCTTCTGCCTCTCTCAATGCTTTTTCTAGATTGTCATTAAGAATAATATGATCAAATTGAGGAGCGGTTGCAAGCTCTGCAGAAGCTTTTGCAATACGCATATTAATTTTATCTTCACTCTCCGTTTTACGCTTTTTAAGACGTCTTTTTAATTCATCAACACTGGGGGGTTTTACAAAAATAGCGAGTGTTCTTTCTGGAAATTTTCTTTTAATACGTAACCCTCCAGATACATCAATATCAAAAATAACATGCTTTCCTAGAGCCCAAATACGATGTACCTCTTCCTTAAGCGTTCCGTAAAAACTATCTCGATAGACCTCTTCCCACTCTATAAAATCTTCATCTTTGATATGCTGCTTAAACTCTTCAAAAGACATAAAATAATAGTCTTTCCCGTGCTTCTCCTCTCCTCTGGGCTCTCTATTTGTTGCTGATATGCTAAACTCTAGATTCAATGCTTCTTGCGCTAGGAGATGCCGTACAATGGTTGTTTTACCACTTCCTGAAGGAGCCGAAAAAACAATAAGTTTCCCTGAGTGTTGTTTTACTTTTGTCACGCTTTACTATCAGATTTAAAGTACATTAAGCATTTGTTCTTTTACTTTTTCTAATTCGTCTTTCATTTGCACAACCAATTGTTGCATTTGGGCGTGATTAGATTTTGAACCAATAGTGTTGATCTCTCGACCTATTTCTTGACTTATAAAACCTAATTTTTTACCATTAGAATCATCAGAATCTAATGCATCTGTAAAGTAATCTAAATGATTTTTAAGACGTACCTTTTCTTCAGTGATATCATATTTCTCTAGATAATAGATAAGTTCTTGTTCAAAACGGTTTTCATCTAGTTCTACTTTAAGATCTGCTACTGCTTTTTCTAATCGTACTTTTACACTATCCAGACGATCTACATCAATCACGACTACTTTTTCCAGTAAGTCTTGTAAATTCTTGATCCGCAACTCAAATTCTCCTTTTAAAGAAGCGCCCTCGTCAGATCTATAGGTATTAATCTCTTCTAGCGCTATATCTAAAGTCGTTAGGATATTTTTATATTCATTTTCATCCATTTCTTCGCGCTCTACTTTTAACGCATCTGGAAGACGTACTGCCATTTTAAGAAGTTCTGTAGAATTACTCTCTGCTACATTTCCTAACTGTCGCATATACTCTTTTACAACCCCTTCATTCACTTTAGTATTTGTGTTTTCACCCGTGCTTTCTACATACAAAGCAAAGTCCACTTTTCCACGTTCTAATGACTTTGCAACACGGTTACGCATAGCCAATTCTTTCTCCCTATAGGTAGATGGGATACGTGCATTTAGATCAAGGCTCTTACTGTTAAGAGACTTGATCTCAATGGTAATCTTCTTTCCGGGAAGCTGTATCACACTCTTCCCAAAACCAGTCATTGATTTTATCATATTAACAAATATACGAGTTTTGAAATGATCGGATACCTAATCAAAATAAGAACAATCATGTTGTTTTTCTGAGTACGCTTTCGCGAAAGCGTATCCCCGTATAAACCCTATAATGTAAAAAAAATTAAAATGTACAAGTAATTTACCTACTTAAAAAAAGGGCATTTGCCCCCATTAAAAACTCTAATTACCCCTCAAGAATCCGTCAAGATTATATCAATTTTGACTTTCAGATTCAAAAACAAAATACTTATGACCAGTTCTGTTATTATAGATTCAATAGGCACTGCAAAACCTATCGCTTCCAAAATCTTATCAGATGCCTTTGAAATTCCTCAGGAACTTATCACCAAACTTATTTATGGCGCACCTTCTGTTTTATTGCATAAAGTAGATGAAAAAATAGCCAATAAAGCAACCAAAACACTCTCTCAGTTAGGCCTAGAGGTACGTGTTCAAGATGCTTCTATTCCCGTGCCTACAGATACCACAACTTACGACATTAGCATTTATATAGAAGATATTGCGTTGCTCCCTTTAATTACAAAGCAAGTAAGTGAATTTTTAGGATGTGGTCTTAAAGAAGCTTTCCATTTGCTCACGCAAGAATCAGGTATTGTCATTGGGGGTGTTTCAAAAGCAACAGTCGATGCATTTTCTAAAAGAATAGATGCAAAAGTAGTGGCCTCACAAGCGAGTAAAGACACCTACACCATTAGCGTTGATACTACAGACAAATCGTTGTTAAAACAACTTTGTAGTGAGCTTAAAACAATGCCACCTTTTATAAATATTCCTTACAAGACCAGTCAAAACTTATGGCGTAAATATGGATCAAATAGCCATTTGAGTATTCTTAATGAGAGTCATCAGCGATTTGAAATTGTTCTCGAAAATGTAGTAGCAACACATCCTGAGTATAGAAAAACATTATTAGAAAAAGTAGGGATGCCGGAAGCCATCATAGATACTGTTCTTCAAAATTTACCTGTACAATTAGAAGAAGGACTTCCTATTCAAGAGGCTATCCAAGTAATAGAAGATTACAAGGAAAATGGACTTGCTTGTTCTATAAAACCATTACCTACCGCAGATTGCAGTATTGAAATCGAAATTACAGATCTAGAAAGCACGCAAAGTTTATTAAGTCAATTTGTATCAAAAGATCAACTTCCTGTTGTAGAAGGACAAAAATGGACTTCACCTCCACTAAAAAGATTGATAGTACGCTATGTGGAAGAAAAATTAAATAACATAGAAACAACATCAGAAATAGTAGCCTAATGAACACAACAAACACAAAAGAAACGTTGCACATACGTATCGCAGAAAAAGGGAAAGTATATGCCCTAGAAGGAAATTACAAAGAAGCGCTGCGCCACTATAAAGAAGCCATCAAAATGATGCAACAAACAAAAGATAGTGAGATCTTTTTTCAACATTATAGTCAGTGTGTGATGGAAGCCCTTGAACTCTCAGAAGCCTATGATGAAGTCATTAGTTTTTGTGAAAGATATATCGATTTTCTGGATGAAAAAGATGGTGATAGTATCCTTATAAAAAAGCACTATGCCACGATTCTTGAAAAACAGGCGATTCAATATCTATATAAAGAAGAAAAGGATATTTCGCTTGAATTACTTAAAGAAGCACAAGAACACGTAGGCAAAGGAAAACAGCCTATTACAGATCAGTTATTAAACTGGTTGCAAAGAGGCTTTTTAGTGACAAAGAAGCAACTCTCGGCACTACAGAAAAAACACCAATACTTTATTGTAAGAGAAGGTGTAGTCAATCCGAAAATTGCCTTTGAACTCCCAGCAGTTATTTCATAATTATTAAAAAATAAAACACATGAGTTACACAGAAGATATTACTAACGGAGCAAGCATCTTACAACAGGTAGATGTTACTGACATTATTACCTCACTTGCTCTGGGAATTGCAGCAGCACAAGAAAAGTTGGATGATAATTCTATTAAACAACTGACCAAGCTTTCTGAAACCGAAGTCGGTGATAAATCCTTATTAGAACTTGGATTTACTCCTGCCTTTTACTCTTTTGATTATGCAGATGTAAGTGCCTCTATCAGTTTACGAATGGCATTAAAAAAAGCGGATGAATTTGGAGCAAAACTAAGTGCCGATTATAAAAGTAACGCCAACTTTGACAAAAACTTCTTTAACAAGTTAGAGAACAATAAGAAAAAAGAAACTAGAAAAGAATTTAAGTCTGTAAAAGATATTTCGCTTAAAGCGAAAGTAACTAGCAATCTTACTCTTAATTCTAATTCTTATAATATGCATCAAGAAGATGGTGCTATTTCTAAGGTAGAACATTTTGGAGAAAATGTACGTACCAATAATGAAGAGTATCGTGTCGTCAAAGAAATAGAAGAAGCAAAAGAGGTTCAAAACCAATCTTCTTCTGGAGTGATTATACGTAAATCAGGACCTTATGTAACTATTTATATTCCAGAAGCGCCAAGTGAGACTATTGGCTTACTTAAGCTCAACAGTACGTATCCTACAGTTGCAGGAACGACCATCACCTTAAAGACTGGTGTTACTTTTGATAAAATAACAGATTTTGATACAACTTTTGATGCGGCTGAAACAGCAAATACAACAGCAGGAACTACCCTAGGAATTACATCATCTGGATTTACTACAGACGGAACGACCTTCTCTAAACCTAAAATTTATTTTGGATGGGATCTAGATATTTTTGATCCTAATTATAATGAAGGAAGCGTCACTAATGCAACTCCAGCGTTAGCGCTATATCTAGAAACTATAAAGTACATCTTAAAAGAAGATCCTGATTCAAAAATCAATATCGAGGGATACACAGACGGAAGTGGTAGTTCTAAATATAATGTTGACTTGAGTAAGAGAAGAGTAGATGCCATAAAAGAACACATTTTCGGAAAAGTAAGTGATACTGTTTCTGAAGCCAGAATTAAAACAGCACTCTACAAAGGAGAATCTCTAGCAACTGATGAAAGTAAAGACGAGACATTACGATTTGTCTCGATAGAAATTATTTCAGATAACGATTATATATTCTTTAAAGGAGGAGAGATTACAAAAACTCCAGCAGGACCAAAACCTAGTTCTACAGACGACAATAAGTTTATTGTTTTAGAAAACACAACGCCACCTACACCACCTACAATTATCAAGTTTACCTATGGAGGTGAAGAAGTGATTATTAAAGAGTCTGCTGTAGACGAGACTTCAAAACTTAGCAGTAAAAGTTTAATACAAGGATTTCATCATGAGAAAGTAGGAGAATTAAGCTACTTATTACACGAAGAATCTGTAGTTACCTATTCTGTATTTAATAGTGAGTCTGAAGAACTCGATGTGACTGTAGATGGTGTAGCTTCTGCCGATCTAGACAAAAGCACCACCAAAGTATTTGTAAGTGAAACAGAGACTTCTAAAACACGTTTGAATACGTCATCAAAAGACGTAGATGGTAACAGAACATTTGCCGTAAGTGGTAGTATTGATTTTAGAACCTCAAGACAATTTGATATGTCTGTAGAAGGAAATGCATCGCTGGCAGCACGTATGAAATCTGTGCCTGCGCCACAAGAGTTTCTAGACTATATCACTCAGGTATTAACAAGTTCTAATAGCACCTCATAATGTCTGTAGGAGCCGAGATTTCTAGAACGCTTGTTAATGCGCCATTGCCACAACTCATTGAGCAATTAGGGGTTTCTATAGCAAATGCACAAGCAGCATTAGATACCAATTCTATACGCCTTGCCAATGCTATGAGTGCAAATAAAGTAGCTGTAGGCGATCAGGAATATAGCTTGATCGCCTTAGGCTTTGCGCCTACCTTTTATCAATTTACAGAAGCGACAGTAGAAGTGAAACTAGAATTCTCACTATCAGAATCGGAGTCTTTTAGTATTGGCGGGAGTATAGGGGGTAGTACTTCCCCTAAGGATGGAGAAAAAAAGCAAACCATGTTTAGTGCAAGTCTTACCGCCAGCTACGCCAGAAAGTTTGAAATGAGTGCCGAAGGAGCTTCTTCTATTGCAGCTCGTATTGTTGCCATACCTGCACCAGATACATATCACGAGTTGTTAAAAGAACTCGCAGCAAATACATAACTATTTATATACATTAATATTTAAAAACAAAAATCATGTTTAATAACAATCCACGTATAGGTCAAGAACTTCTTTATGTCCCAATGGGCGATATGATACGCCAAATCGCTTTTGCAATTGCAGAAGGACAAATGGCTCTTGATGAAAACTCTATTGAAGTCGCAGAGATGATGGGAGGTTTAAAAACCATCACTGCAGATATTAATGGAGAAGAAAAAGTAACTTTTGAAGACAGCCGTGTTTTCTTTGGAAAAGAGAGAGTTTCTATTTCTGATGCCGTTATCCTATTTAACACATCCAAAGATTTGGCGTTAAGAAGTCAAATTTTTAATCCTGACTCAAGTCCTGCTATCAATGATGATTTATATGAGTATGTAACTCCTATTCCTACAGAAGACATTGATAAAAAAATAGTCCTTAAAAGCGGACTTCCAGCAAATACAGTTGCAGAAATATTTGTTCCACAACGTCTCTCTATGTTAGAATTAGGTTTTACACCTACCTTCTACCAATTTGTAGATAACATCATTGAAGTAAAAATATCTATCAAGTTTACTAGAGAAGGCTCTTCGAGTGTAGATGTGCAAAGTAATAGCAAGACAAGAAGTGCCTCTATCGGGTTTAGTAGAGGTCGTGTACGAGCTAGACGTAACGTAACAACCACTCAAGTAAACGCAAACTATTCTCAGAAATATAGCTACTCGGCAGAGGGTTCTAGTTTGTTACGCACCAAGCTTGTGCCTATCCCACCACCAGCAATTCTAGAAGAGCGTATCCAGCAACAAATGGAAATCGCAAGAGAACAAGCCAACAATAACTAGAGATAATGGCTAATATCACTAAAGAATTAATGAATGCACCCCTTCCCGAGATGGTCAAAAATCTCGGGACAGGTATTGCAGAAGCACAATATGCGTTAGACAAAGTTTCTATTAGAATTGCCCAAATGATGTCGGGTTTTACAGAAGATGAAGATGGAAAATTGGTTCAAGATCCTAATACGCTTGTGAGGCTTAAAGAAGGAGAGCCTGGCTATAGCTTACTCGCTTTGGGGTTTACACCTACTTTTTATCAATATGTAGATACCCTCATGGAGATCAAAACCTCTTTCTCTATGTCACAATCTAGAGAGTTTAAAGTAGGCGCTGAAGTAAAAGTAAGAGCGTTTATGGTGACTGCTTCTGTGAATGCAAGTTATTCTCAAAAATATCAGTACTCAGCAGAAGGTAGTTCTCTTATTCGTACAAAATTAGTGACAGTTCCTTCTCCTGCTATTTTTGAAGAACGACTTAAAGAACTTTTACGTAACGAACCGCAAACCCCTTAATCGCATGGCTAAAAAGTGGACTTCATTTTTAAAACCAGATACGCCTCCTACTGAAAAAAAGAACGTGTCTCAAGATTTAGATCTTTCATCAATTCTTGAAGACAATGAAGATATCCAACAGCTTCTTCAAGAAAAGGAAGCCTTAGAAAAAGCACTTAAAAATACGCCTGGCACAAAAAAAGAGGGTGACAGTGATGCACGCTTTCGCGAAAGCGAAATAATTCCCATTGCCACTAAAAAAAAGTTAGAAAAAAAATGGACTCAAAATCGAGAAGAGCTTCTCAAAAAGAAAAAAGAAGAAGAGAAACAACAAGATCTTTGGGAGAAAAAACGAAACTTAAAAAAGGCAAAACGTTCTGAAGAACCCATACAGAAGAAATCGCTAAAGGTTCAAGCTAAGAGGCAAAAAAAAGAGACACCTTTAAAAAAGAAGAAAGAAACTTCTATAGAACCCAAAAAACGTGTTCCTAAAAAAACAAATCAAAAAGAAATTGAAAATTGGCTTGCACAACGCCTCAAAAAAGGACTAGAAGAATCTACCAAAAAGAAAGAAGCCGAAGCATGGCTACAAAAACAGCAAAAAGTAATTGACTCCTCAAAAAAGCAATTGCTACAAAAAAAGAAAGAGGTTCAAACCTGGGCAGAAAAACAAGAAAAAATAAAAGAAAAAGCACTCGAAAGTCTAAAAAACAAACAATTAGAGAACAGTATTCCTGAAAGGCTTAAAAAACCGGTAGATACTGTTTACAGCTATTTAGACCAAAAAAAGAAAAAAAAACCAACACTAAAAAAATTGAGTGTTGACTTTCAAAAAGTATATAAGAAAAAACAAGAGGTTTTAAAAAAACCTCATCTAGAAAAAAGCTGGGAAGAACTACTTGACAAGAGACGAGAGGCTGTCTCGCAAAGCAAAAAGAGTAAAAAAGAGGTAGATGAAAAGATGAAAATTGTTACGACGGTAGCAAAAGACATTTGGGAAAAACGAGATCTTCTCAAAAAAGAACGCCTTCAAGAAGCATTAGCTCAAAAAAAAGAGCTTATGCGAGAAGAAGCAAAAAAGCAAGCAAAAGCCCAAGAACGCAAACAAAAGAAAAAAGACGATCGTTTTTTTTAATATAAATAACCATGGATAATCAAGCATCTAGCGCATTAACACTCAAAGAAATCCTTTTAGGAATTACAGATAGTCTTAATCAAGCACAACATAAACTGCGTAACATGGCTCCTTATGATGAGTACGGCAGACCAAATACCATGTACCAAATTCCGTATTTAGATTTTAACTTACAAGTGACTTCTGAATTTGAAAGCACACCGCAAGCAAATACCCCATTAACAGAATCAGTAAACCACAGTGCAGTTCCGTATAAACAAGCTGCGATGCTATTTAGACCCGCAAAGCCTAAAAGTCAGTCTAATAATACATCTACCGAGGTGGTCAGTACCATAAGTGGTCGTTTTATTGCGACAATACCTAATGAAGGAGTTCCTCAAATTATTTTAAGGTGTAATTATCAAACACCAACACTCGCTTCTAGCGGGACAGTGTATGAAGTCGCTCTTGAAGTAGCTATAGAGAATGCGGCTGGAGAAAAAATGTCTGGAATGCGTGTAGAATATAACTTTAATGAAGATAAGACGACATTAATAAACGGTCTAGCAGTAACAACACCACCTACATTTGATACGCAAGAAATGCTTACAGATGGAAATGGTATTGCTCAAAACACCGTGTATCTAGATGCTGTAGATTACAATAGTGGTAAAACATTATTTTTTGATATAAATGCTGGGACTATTTTAAAGAAAATTTCTATTAGCAAAATATAATTTTAGGTATGAAACTATTTTTTAAAACAACCGTAAGAGATTCTTTAGGTGAAATACCTACTAAAATGGCACTTGTCATTCAATTTTATAATACAGATACCAAAGCTTGGGAAACTATTGCTACAGAAAACACTGGCTATATAGAGGGTACTTATAGCTTTGAGTATTATATACCCTCTCGTATCTATGGTGATGAGCTTACTTTACGTAAAATACGTGAAGTGCTTCAAACAGGAGGAATGCCTATGTTTAGACTCATAGATGCCAATGCTAAAGAACAAATACATATTCTTGCAGAACAAGGAACGTATACCATGTCTCAGGAAAATGACGATATTGGTTATGATTTTGGCACCTTATATCTTCTAGAAAGGGATAAAATAGACGGACTAGATAATCCTAAATTCCCTTCTGTACGCGTAGCAACTGACACAGCTCCACAGGATATAAATCCTGAAATTGAAGAACTCAAAAAAGAGATAGAAACCCTAAGACAGCAAGCAGAAAACTCAAATGAAGCGCAAGACACGTCGGGAGATCAAGCCGCAGAGATTGAATCTCTTAATGCTAGAGTAAATTCACTAGAAAATGATATTGAAAATCTCAATAATGAAATACAAACATTAGAGGAACAAGTGGAGACGAATATCTCAGAAAAAACAATACTAGAAACCACTATAGCCCAACAAGCGCAAACCATAAATAATCAAATTTCTGAGATCAACAATTATCAAAATACAGAAAGTCAGCAACAAAATTCCATCGAAACGTTAGAGTCTGAAAAACAAGCGTTGCAAAATCTAATAGACCAATTATCACAAGAGGCTTCAGAAGATGTGTATGTTCCCAAATCTGTTTCTGCCAATAAACTGTATACAGATATCATTGATGAAATTCAAATCGCTAAAGAAAACACAGCGTCTTCTGGGTTTAAACTTTCTAATATTTCTCTTAACCTAAAAACCGTTGCCGAAAAAGATGCACAAGGTTTACGTTTTCAGGTGATTGATATTAATAATGCTTCAACTATTAATGGTGCGGCCATCAGCGATATAAAAATTGATATTACAGAAAATGAAACTGCTAAAGTGAGTGAACTTATTGTGCCAAAACTGATCGGCCTCACAGAAACCGCAGCTCGTACATACTTAGAAAAATTCAACTTGCGATTAGATCCTGTATATCAGCTTATGAACACAACCAATAGTCCCATCATAGAAGGACAAGCCTTTAAACAGTTGCCAGAGCCAGGAACCGTTACGACACCAGATACGACCATCACTGTCATTTTTGCAAAAAATAACCAATACTTAAATTAAAACACTATGTCAAGTAATCCCAAAGAATTTATGAATGACACCATGGCTGCACCATTAGGGAATCTTATTGCTTCCATAGGAGAAGGAGTTGCCGATGCGCAAGCCGCGTTAGACGCAGGATCATTAGCTCAGACACTCGCATTATATGATGAAGAAGATGGGGATCTTATGAATAAACGATTGCGAGAAATCGGATATCAACCTACATTTTATACCATTCCTGAGACAAAGGTAAAAGCAAAAATATCCTTGTCTATGTCACAATCTGGCAGTAGTACCTCAACGCCTTCCAATAGACTGTCAAGAGTAAAAATGTATGCAACTCCTATTAATGCAAGTAATTCTAATAAATATAATATCAATGTAAATTCAAGTGTAGAGTTAGAGTTTATGATAAAACCTATTCCTGCACCAGAAGGAGCAGAACTTAGAGCAACACCCAATCTGGTAGGAAAAACACTTGCTGAAGCACAAGAAATTTTAACTGAATTTAGCTTAAACTACGAGATTCTGGCAGGAGACGACACTAAAAAAATAACCTTCCAAACTCCTGAAGCAAAAACAACGGTAAGAGCTTTAGATGTTATTTCATTAACATTTGAAGATGCTTAAAAACACATAAGCTCATAAAACAATAGAAGATGGTTCAATACGCTTTCGTCGAGACCGAAGTTTATACTGAGCATATTGAAGAGCGAAGGTCTGTAATCAACGTCATCTTATTTGAGTTTAAGGCTTTTTATTCCCGTTTTTGTCAAAAAATCTATCTATTTGCTTTTCTGTGTGCCAAATAGCAATTCCAAGTCCTAAAAGAAGTACTACTAATTGTATAAAGACTTTTAGAGAACTATGAAGAGGAAGTAAGACGACCCCAGTAATCATCGTGGCTATGGCAACACGCCAAAAGTCTTTCGCATTTTGTGTATTAGCAAAATCCCAAATCTCTTGATTCGCCATAGAGCGACGCGTGCGGTAGCCATATAAATGATTGATTTTTTTGGGTGGATTTTTACGGTAATAATAAGCTAAACCTAAGAAAAGAAGCCCAAGTAAAAGGAGGGCACTATTCTCTTCCGTAAAAAATACTTCCAGATTCATTGATTCATTTACAGTCTACGTAACCAAATATTCCTAAAACCTACGCCACTTTTGTCTCCGTGATCTTGCAAAACAATAGGGCCATCTCCATGCGGATTATTTTTCGGGTAGCCTATATATTCTGTACTCCCTTCCAATTCAAAATGATCTTGTATCAAAACGCCATTTAAAAATACGGTAAGTGTTCCTGCTTTTATTCTTTCTCCCGCCTCATTAAACATCGGGGCATGAAAGACAATGTCATAACTATTCCACTCTCCTGTAGGTTTTGCTGCCATCACATCAGGTGCTTTTTGCTTGTAAATCGAACCTACCATTCCGTTTACATAAGTATCATTATCATTGTTATTAAGAATTTGTACTTCATACAATCCTTGAAAAAAGACACCGCTATTACTACGGTTTTGATTTGTTTGCGTATTGTTTGGATCACTTCGCCATTCTAGATGCAGTTGGACACTTCCAAAGTTTTCTTTGGTCATGATGTCACCCGTTCTATCTTTTACCGTCATACTGCCGTCAGGATTGATCGTCCATTGAGGTGCTCCGCCACCATTTCTACTTTCCCAAGCGTTAAGATTAGAACCATCAAATAAAACCACCGCGTCACTAGGGACTCCCGACTGACCGTTGATGGCTACTTTTGGAGGTTTGGGTTCCCAAACTTCAGTTTGCTCTGGTTTTGTGGGTTCTGTACCCATATTTCCAGAACCACAAGAAGTAATAGAAAGAGCAATTGCGATGATTCCTATGTGTTGTAATTTTATCATTAGTTAATTTCTTTAATTTTGATATTACGGTACCATACCTTATCTCCGTGATCTTGCAATCCAATATGACCTTCTGGATATTTTCCAAAACCTTTCCAGTCTGCAAATTTTGATCCTGCTACCATCGCATCCCATGCTTCTCCATGAACGGGGAATGTAAATGCATCCTTTCCATTCAGGTATAATTTACCAATATTTGTATCATGATTGATCATTAGTTTTACACGGTTCCATTCACCTGCTGGATGAATCATTCCATCCTCAGGTTTAATCATATCGTATAGTGAGCCTGCTTTATGAGTGCCATTGGCTACTTTGGCATCTGGATGACGAGCGTCATCCAGCACTTGAATTTCTGGTCCTGTTTCGTATGCTTCTTTAAATTCTGGAGACTCGTGTACACCCCAAAAAATACCGCTATTTCCCCCTTCAGAAATTTTCCATTCGAGCTCAAGAATAAAATTTTTGTACGCGTCTTTTGTAATAATGTTCTTTCCTCCTTCGTCACTTGGAGTAAACATCATGGCATCGCCATCTATGGTCCATTCCTCATGCATCTCATTGATACCATAGCCTTTCCAAGCATCAAAATTTGATCCGTCAAAAAGTACTGTTGTCGTTTGTGTGGTTTCTTGGGTAGGTGTTCCTATCTCTTTTTGAGTAGGAGTAGCAGATTGACTTACTTCTTTTTCTTTACAGCTTAAAGCGAAAATCGCCACGGCTACTACGTAGATTGTTCTTTTCATAATTGTTGGTTTATAATCCCAATATTTTCTTCAAGTTTTCTTTGTCAATAGCTTCGCCAGCAAAATCATCAAATCGTTTTTGTGTGGCTTCTATAATATGACTTGCAATAAACGGTGCGCCTTCTCTTGCCCCCTGTTCTGGGCTTTTTACACAGCATTCCCACTCCATCACCGCCCATACATCACAGCCGTATTCAGTCAGTTTTGTAAAGATCGTTTTAAAATCTATCTGTCCGTCACCTGGAGAGCGGTAACGTCCTGCTCTGTCTTGCCAATCGCTATAGCCTCCAAAAGTGCCTCGTTTTCCATCAGGTTTAAACTCAGAATCTTTGACATGAAATGCTTTTATAAACGAATGATAATGATCTATATAAGCTATATAATCTAGCTGTTGCAATACAAAATGACTTGGGTCGTATAAGATGTTACATCGCTTGTGATTACCCGTCGCTTCCAAGAAACGTTCAAACGTTACCCCGTCGTGTAAATCTTCGCCAGGATGGATTTCATACGCCACATCTACTCCATTTGCATCATACTCATTTAATAATGGTAACCAGCGTTTAGCCAGTTCTTCAAAGCCCATTTCTACTAATCCCGCAGGGCGTTGTGGCCAAGGGTGCATGGTATGCCAAAGCAACGAACCACTAAAGGTAGCACTGACATTCAATCCCAAATGTTTACTTGCTCTCGCTGCGCTCATCATTTGCTGACGTGCCCATTCGGTACGTTTCTTCGGATTGTTTTTACAATCATCTGGTGCAAAATTATCAAACATTAAGTCATACGCAGGATGTACAGCCACTAACTGTCCTTGTAAGTGGGTAGACAGTTCTGTAATCTCAAGACCATAGTCATTGATTTTTCCTTTGAGTTCGTCACAATAAGCTTTGCTTTCTCCTGCTTTTGTCAAATCTATCAACCGACTTTCCCACGTAGGAATCTGAATGCCTTTATATCCTAAATCTGCCGCCCATTTACAGAGTCCGTCTAACGAATTAAATGGTTTTTTATCATCCATAAACTGCGCTAGAAATACCGCTGGTCCTTTTATTGTTTTCATACTTGTCATTTCCGCGTAGGCGGAAATTTCATCCAGCCTTACGCAATGTTTATTTTCTTTTATACGCTTTCGCGAAAGCGTATTTACAATTCTTTTCCTTCAAAAATATGTATTAGTAATTTTCTCGCCTTTGATGCTTCGTGACTAAATCCGCCAGTAATCAATAAAAACCCTAGGATAAGCGTAAATAATGGAATTAGTGAGGTTTTATTAATGTCTTCTCCATAAAACAAATTTACTATCTGATTACAAACAAATATCGTTAAGGCACCAATCCAAAACATACTAAATATCATAACAAAACAATTCATACGCATTGTTACAGATATCTGGGAGCCCTTAATAGGGTATGCCCTTTTTTCTATTTTACCAGAAATAATTGGTAAAAAAGAATTTCTGTAACTTATAATACGTTTAATATTGAATCTATAATTATTTACGTTCCCTTGAAATTCTTTACCGTTTACTTTTTTTTTAAAAATTAGTTCTAAACTTGGTCTAAAATCTACTTTACTGTATAAAGTTGCACTTGCTTCTGCAATATTCAGGTCAGATTCTATTACTAACTTATCAAATGGCAAAACACTAAAATCTCCAATTCTAAAGTTAATCATAAATTACATTATAACTCCACCCACACGTTCCCATCACGATGTGACTGTACAGCTTTTTCTATAAAGTTCATTCCACGTACTCCGTCGGTCATGCCTGGAAATTCTCCTTTATGAAATTTCTCGCCTCGTATGGCTTTTGCAACGCCTTTATAGATATTGCCCATCGCATCAAAGATACCTTCTGGATGTCCAGGAGGTAATTTTGTGCCGTCCAATGAGAACTCACTATTGTAGGAATGCCCAGGTTTTAGTACACGTAAAGGCTGCCCTTGTTCTAATAGATACAAATAATTTGGATTTTCTTGTTCCCACTTAAGGGCTGCTTTTTTACCATAGATAGCTACAGTAAAGTTATTTTCTTCTCCAGTTGCTATCTGACTAGATCGAAGTACGCCTTTAGTGTATTCGCCTAAACGAAGTAATACGGTTCCATCAATATCCATCTGATTATCTGCATACAAATGGTTTAAGTCTGCTAGAACGGATTGTATTTTTTGTCCGGTGACAAATTCTAACATTTGATACGCATGGACTCCAATATCCCCCAGACAACAGCTAATCCCTGACTTCTCAGGATTCAATCGCCAAGTCGTGGTACGTTGCTCTTTGTCATGTATCAATGAGTTGATCCATCCTTGATAATACTGGGCGTCTACCTTTTGGATGGCTCCTATCTCACCATTGGCAATCATGGCTTTCATCTGACGTACCATAGGATATCCCGTATAGGTATGTGTCAACCCAAAGATATTTCCATTTTTTTGCTGGATGGCTTGTAACTCCAACGCTTCGGAGTATGTCATGGTCATCGGCTTTTCACAAATCACATGAAACCCTGCTTCCAATAACTGCTTTGCCATTGGGAAGTGCAAAAAGTTAGGCGTTAATATTGAAAATACTTGAATTCGTTCTGTTTCTGGACGTGCTAGTTCTGATGAGATCATCTCATCTAGATTGGCATGAATACGATCTGTTGAGATACCGATTTCTTTCGCGAAAGCGAGACTCACATTCACATCAGGATTAAAAACAGCTCCCGTAAGTTGATACGCATCAAACATACTTGCGGCTACTCTGTGCAACACCCCTATTAAACTATCGCCACCGCCCCCAAGGACGCCCCATTTTATTTTGTTACTCATAGTACTATTGTCAGGCTGAGCTTGTCGAAGCCCAAGCTAATTAATTTATTCTTTTACTTCGATTTTTTCGTTTTTGAAGGCTATTAGGAAAAACAAAAAGACAGCTCCTGCAATTCCAGCAGGAAGCACCCATATATCAAACCAATTGTGACTACCATCGGTAATAGCATTAAGGTCTGTAATATATCCTGCAAGACGGAATCCTACAAGCATTCCTAAACCATACGTGGCTAGTGTGATCAATCCTTGCGCAGAGCTTTTAAATTTTTCTCCAGCTTTATAGTCTGTATATATTTGTCCAGATACAAAGAAAAAGTCATAACAAATTCCGTGTAGAATAATTCCGAAAATAAGCATCCACGTATTTTCACCGGCATCTCCATAGGCAAACAATAAATAACGTACTACCCAAGCAAGCATTCCTACAAGCAGGGTCGTTTTAATACCATACTTTTTTAAGAAAATAGGTAGTAAAAGCATGAATGCAATTTCAGACATTTGCCCAAAGGTCATTTTTCCTGCGGCACCTTCCATTCCTAATTCATTTAAGTATTGATTTGCATGCTGATAATAAAATGCTAATGGGATACAAATTAAAATAGATGCAATAAAAAAGATTAAGTACTTTTTATCTTTTAACATCCCTAAAGCATCCAATCCTAAAATATCGCGTACAGTTACCTTTTCAGATTTATCCACTACTGGCGGTGTGTTTGGAAGTGTAAAACTAAACACTCCCAATATAGCTGCTGCCACTGCTGCCATTATAAATGTATTTTGAAGCACATTATCAGACTCCCAAGCAAGAAAGCCTATCATAAGACCAGCAGCAATCCATCCTATCGTTCCTAATACACGAATAAGAGCAAAGTCTTTTGCAGGATCTTTCATTTGTCTAAAAGCTACCGAGTTTACTAATGCTAGTGTAGGCATATATAAAATCATATAAATTAAGATATATGGATAGAATGCATCAAAATTATCTGATGTTCCTGCCATATATAATAATCCTGCTCCTAATAAATGTAAAACGCCTAATATTTTTTGTGCAGAAAAATAACGATCTGCAATCAGTCCGATAATAAATGGGGCTACAATAGCACCTATAGATTGTGTTTCATACGCCATTGCCATTTGTCCTCCTGTTGCACTAAATGTTTTAGCTAAAAAAGTTCCCATCGTTACAAACCAAGCTCCCCAGATAAAAAACTCTAGGAACATCATAATCGATAATTGTATTCTAGTCGTTGATTTCATGCGATTTTATTTAAGATTTTTTATTGATTTTTCAACCAATGCTTTGGTTAGGTTAATCCCTTCTTTAGGGTCTTCCAAAGGACCTTCATACTCTACACCTACATATCCTTTAAAACCTGAGTCTTTCACAATTTGCATAATGCGAGGATAATCTAATTTTGTTTCATTTCCATTCTCGTCAAAATTATATGATTTTGCAGAAACTCCTTTTGCATACGGCATCAATTCTTCCATTCCTTTATACGTATCATATTCTTCTACACACGGAGCTCCCCATCGTTCTCCGCCTTCTCTTTTTACACAGAAATTCCCAAAGTCAGGAAGCGTTCCTACATATTCCATATCTACTTCCTTCATTACTGCGGCTAGTTTTGCAGCATCACTAGACCATCCACCATGGTTTTCTATGAGGATACTAACGCCTTTGGTTTTTCCATATTCGGCAAGCTCTTTAAGAGAGGCTACAGATATGGTATGCCATTTTTCTGGATCTAATTCTCCAAATAGATTCGCTCTGATGGAATGAGCTCCCATTAATGCAGCGGCATCCATCCATATTTTATGTGTTTTGATGGCTTCTGCACGTTTTGTAGGATCTGGATCTGCGAGTTCTCCATCATTATCTACCATCAATAATACATTTTGCATTCCAGCTGCGTCACTACGCTTCTTAAGTTCTGCAGCAAGTGCCATTACTGTTTCTCTGTAGTTAGCTTTATCTTGTACCTGAGGATATAATTGGGTCACATATTCAAGCCCTGTGTATCCTAAGTCTTTTGCGATCACGGCAAAATCCATAGGATCCATAGATCCATCTAAAAATGGCTTATGTAACGACCATTGCGCTAACGAATACTTAAAGTCATTGTTTGCAGTCATAAGGTCTGTTTTTGCTACTTCTTTTTGAGTGTTTTCATCTTCTATTTTTACTTCATTTTTACAAGAAATAAGAGTAGAAACACATACTAATGCAATCGTAAAATAATTTTTCATGGAGTTCTGATTAATTAAGTCCGTACTATAACGTTTTCGCTCGTAAATAACTGTTAAATCTACGGTTTGACTAAGTTAGTCTTTTTTTAAAATTGACAAAAAACAACTTAAAATTTATATATTTGGTAAAATAGATCACAATTTTTTTTCATAAACACATATTATAGTGAATATAGTTACAGAAAACGAAACCTACGATGCGATTGTTGTAGGTTCAGGAATCAGTGGTGGGTGGGCTGCTAAAGAGCTATGCGAAAACGGTTTGAAAACCCTTGTCCTTGAAAGAGGTCGCATGGTAAAACACATAGAAGATTATCCAACCATGTACAATGACCCTTGGGATTCTAAATTTAAAGGAGAAAACCCTCGTGAGATAAATGCTCGTTATGAGAAACAATCACGCACAGGATATGTTCACAAAGCAGAACGCAGACACTTTTTTGTAGATGATATAGATCATCCTTATAATGAAACGAAACGTTTTGACTGGATACGTGGATATCACGTAGGAGGGCGTTCTCTTATGTGGGGAAGACAGAGTTATCGCTTGTCTGATATCGATTTTGAAGCTAATAAAAAAGAGGGTATCGCTGTAGACTGGCCTATCCGCTATAAAGATATTTCACCTTGGTATGATAAAGTAGAAGAATACATCTCTGTTTCTGGAGAAAATTTAGGTCTGGAAGTTTTACCAGACGGCAAATTCTCTCCACCTATGGAATTGAATTGTGTAGAAGAAGTTCTCAAAAAGAACATGGCACAAAATTATAAAGATGGACGTCTGCTTACTATAGGGCGCGTTGCTCATATTACAGGAGCCAAAACGTATGACGGTCGTTCTGCTTGTCAATTTAGAAATAGATGTATGAGAGGGTGTCCGTTTGGAGGCTATTTCTCGAGTAACTCTTCTACGCTTCCTGCTGCTGAACGTACAGGAAATATGACACTTCGTCCATTCTCTATCGTCACCGAAGTGATGTACGATGAAAAGACTGGAAAAGCAACAGGCGTAAGAGTGACAGACCAAGAGACGATGGAAAAGCTAGAGTATAAAGCGAAAGTAATTTTTCTCTGCGCATCGGCTATTGCAAGTGCAAGTATCTTAATGCAGTCTAAAAGTGAGCGTTTCCCTAATGGAATGGGTAATGATTCTGGAGAACTCGGACATAATTTAATGGATCATCACTTTAAGGCAGGAGCAACTGCAAAATGGGATGGTGACAAAGACAAGTATTATAAAGGACGTCGTCCTAATGGTATCTATATTCCTCGTTTTAGAAATATAGGAGGCGAGACAGATCAAGCTACTTTCAAGAGAGGGTACGGATATCAAGGAGGTGCTGGTCGTGGAGACTATCAACCTCAAATTGCAGAAGCAGGTTATGGCGCAGGACTTAAAAAAGCAATTCAAGAGCCAGGTGGATGGACCATCGGACTTATGGGCTTTGGAGAATGTCTTCCATACCATGAGAATAAAATGACACTAGACTACAATGACCTTGACAAATGGGGATTACCCAAAGTCAACTTTGATGCAGAGTGGAAAGAAAATGAATGGGAAATGCGTAAAGATATGATTGCAAGTGCAAAGGATATGCTTGAAAAAGCTGGATTCACAGACATACAGCCAATGGATGATCCAAGTGCTCCAGGAAATGGTATTCATGAAATGGGAACGGCTCGTATGGGTCGTGACCCTAAAACATCTGTTTGTAATGGGAATAACCAGTTACACGCAGTTCCTAATGTTTATGTAACAGATGGTGCCTTTATGACCTCAGCAAGTTGTGTAAACCCTTCACTTACGTATATGGCATTTACTGCACGTGCTGCAAATCACGCTGCTGCCCAACTTAAAAAAGAAGCATAAGATGAACAGAAGACAAGTACTCAAAAATTTAGGATTAGGAGCGACAGCATTGGTTGCTACGCCTACCATATTAAGCTTATTACAAAGTTGTACTAACGAGCCAGAGTTTATCCCTTCCTTCTTAACTAAAGAAGAGGGACATGCCCTACGTCGTATGGTTGATTTAATCATCCCTTCTGATGAGGCTATTCCTGGAGCTGTAGATGTAGGCGTGCATCAGTTTATAGATAGTTACTGGGATCAGGTGGCTACGCTTGAAAATCAGTCACAAATCAAATTAGGTTTTAGCGCATTAGCAAGTCAGTTTCAAACGACGTTTAATAAGCCATTAGGTGAAGGAAAAGATGAAGATTTTGATCAACTATTGACAAAATATTTGAAATCTACCATAGAACAAGAACAAGCATACGAAAAAAAGCTAGGAGCGTTTTATCAAGCTTATCAAAATAACAAATCTACGGTACCTGATCCAGATGCTGGTTCATACTCTCTTGTACAGAATATACGTGGTATGACTATTTGGGGTTGGAAAACCTCTGAAGAAATTGGAGAAAATGTACTCGCTTATGAGCCTATCCCAGCACAACAAATAGGATGTCTTCCTGTGAGTGAAGCTACTGGAGGAAAAGCATATTCTTTATAAAATTCCCGCGCAGGCGGGAATCTTCTTATAAAGTGAAGGCAAGAATTACATATATAATTAACTTTTGTGATGGTTTGGACGAGATATCCGCCTTCGCGGATATGAAAACATAGTATGGACAGAAGAAAATTTATACAAAAAGGAGCTCTTACGGGTTCCTTTTTGTCTTTAGGAGGATTAGGTGTATACGCGATGGGAGATGTGGCTGATTACGCTTTCGCGAAAGCGCACTCAGATAAACACTCATTTAATCTAAAGTATGCTCCTCATATCGGGATGTTTAAAGCACATGCCGGCGACGACCCTATTGCACAACTTGATTTTATGGCTTCTCAAGGATTTATTGCTTTTGAAGACAATGAGATGCGTAATCGTCCTGTGGAGCAGCAAGAAGCGATGGCAAAAACCATGGCAACCCACGGAATGACGATGGGCGTTTTTGTCGCTCATAAAATCTATTGGACAGAACCCAACCTTGCCAGCGGGAAAAAAGCATGGCGTGATGAGTTTTTGGCAGATATCAAAAGTTCTGTTGCAGTTGCAAAACGTGTAAACGCCAAATGGATGACCGTAGTGCCTGGTCATGTAGATTTACGGCAAAATGTGGCGTATCAAACAGCAAATGTCATAGAGGCGCTTAAACAAGCCTCTAGCATCCTAGAACCGCACGGAATTACCATGGTTCTTGAACCTTTAAATTTCAGAAACCATCCTGGGCTTTTCTTATCAGAATCGCCACAAGCGTATCAAATATGTAAAGCGGTAAATAGTCCGTCTTGTAAAATTTTATTTGATATCTACCATCAGCAAATTCAGGAAGGAAATCTACTTCCTAATATTGAACAATGTTGGGATGAGATTGCCTATTTTCAAATAGGTGACAACCCGGGACGTAATGAGCCTACCTCTGGAGAAATTAACTATAAAAACGTATTTAAATACATTCACAGCAAAGGATTTAAAGGGGTTCTAGGCATGGAACACGGAAACTCTATAGATGGTAAAGTGGGAGAACAACGTGTGATTGATGCGTATATAGAGAGTGATCAGTTTTTGTAGTGCATATTTTTAAACTTTGTAAAAAAAAAGCAGCTTTTTTAAGAAAGTTGCTTTTTTTATGGGTTCTATTTGTCTGCTATAATTAAGTAATAATGACGAAGCATTATTCATGGACATTAAACAAAAAAATAAGTCCTTTATATATCTCATGATTAAAAGTATATGTAAGTGTTAAAAATTGTGTATTTCATCGAAAAAGACTACAAATGTTAATATTTTTAAACAAGTATTCTCATACATTGTTGCACTATTAATAACAAAACAAACTATTTATTATGAAGATTAATTTTTTTAAATACACAATGCTTACTGCATTAGGTGTTGTAGTAATTGGCTGTCAGCCAGACAGTGTCGATGAGGGAACTATAGAAAACGCAGCTTTTGAGTTGCAGGTTGAAACGGTATCTGGAGACAACATTACACCTATAGAAGGCAGTTATGTCATTGTATATAAAGACATCAATAATAGAATGCCAGTTTTATCTAAAACGAGTTCTATACAAGAATATAAAACACAGATTACCAATAGAAAGAATATGTTCATTAGTGAATTTTCTAACATTGGGCTTAAAGAAGAAAACATCAAAGCTACCTACGGGTATACTTTTAATGGATTTGCTGCAGAGTTATCTGACGCACAACTTAATGATTTAAGAAAAGATCCACGTGTACATAGCATCGAACAAGATTTTACTATCAAGGCAAAGCCAGGTGGTGGAAATGGAGGCGGTGGATCTCCTGCTCAAGTAACTCCTTATGGAACAACAAGAGTAGGTGGCGGTACAACGACTTCATCTAACACAGCTTGGGTTATTGATAGTGGTATTGACTTAACACATCCTGATTTAAATGTTGATATTGCTCGTAGTATTTCATTTCTTACAGGTTCTCCATCTAATCAATCTCCAAATGATCAAAACGGTCACGGAACACATGTAGCAGGAACGATTGCTGCAATAGATAATAATATAGGTTCTGTTGGGGTTGCACCAGGAAGTACTGTGGCAGCTGTAAGAGTTTTAGACAGAAGAGGAAGCGGTTCTAACTCTGGAGTTATTGCAGGTGTAGATTACGTAGCTGCAAATGGATCTAATGGTGATGTTGCTAACATGAGTTTAGGTGGAGGTATTTCTACTGCTCTTGATAATGCTGTGATTTCTGCGGCTTCTACAGGAGTTAAGTTTGTACTTGCTGCTGGAAATGAGTCTCAAGATGCTAACAATTCTTCTCCAGCAAGAGCAAATGGGAATAATGTATATACGATCTCTGCCATGGATATCAATGATAACTTTGCATACTTCTCAAATTATGGATCTCCAGTAGATTATTGTGCTCCAGGTGTTGCTGTATTTTCTACTTGGAAAGGTGGAGGATATAACACCATAAATGGTACATCTATGGCAGCGCCACACGCTGCGGGTGTTCTTTTATTAGGGAATGCTTCTACAAGTGGATTTGTAAATAATGACCCTGATGGTTCTCCAGATCCTATCATCCATTTATAAGGTTTTAAATTCATATAATAAAAAAAAGAGGTTGTCTAAAAAGGCAACCTCTTTTTGATGTTAACGTGAATTCGACATAAATAATTGGTTAATTTTTCAAGATGATTATGCTAAAAATTTGCGCAGTTAACTCAAAATCAAATATTTGTTCACTTTCTTTGCTTATCTAAAGAAAACAGAATCAAAATAAAAGACGCTTTTTATGCGTGTGATTTCTATTTCAGTTATAGGAACTTATGAATCTTCGATTTCTTAGGTATTTTTTCCAAGGCTTTAAAAATTTTTAACACAAACACCTTTTTATACTAGAGAAAAAGAAGAAAACTTATTTCGAACTAACGTGATTTTAGATAAAGACAAATCTGAAAATTTAATGACTTATTAGTCATAAAGGACAAAAATCTATGAAAGATAACGTTGGTAAATAGCGTTATTAATACCTATATAAGAAGTGATGGATTCTTGTAAAAATCATTTAAATCCATCTTATTCAACATTGTATTTTCTTTTAAAGTCTTGAGCCTTCAGTACTATATAAATACTATACAGTAAACAACCTACTATAATTATTTTATATATAATTCCTTTTAAAACTAATTCTGGATCAATAATATAGTAAAGAGCGTTGATTCCTATCATAAAAACGAGTGGAATAATTGTAAACACTAATGGATTTTTACGGATGAAAATTCCACATGTTATAAATATTACAAAAAAAATAAAGTCTAAAATTGAATTTACTATATAAACAATCCCTATGAGTGAATGCATTACCAAGAGCATGAGATTAAATCCCCCAATAAAATAAAAAAGCTGTTGGATTTTTTTTATAGTAGTATCTGAGTCTATTAAAACTCCTTTCGTACTTATGAATTTTCCTATATGAATTGCTCTTTCTTTTTCAGTACCATTAAAAGGGAAAGCACATATATTACAAGTATCTAGACTCTTGATATGTTCTTTGTTACAAGCAGGACAAATAATCATTCCACAATAAATTTCCCTCTCATCAAACCTGAATGCCCTGGAAAACTACAGATAAAATCATAGGTTCCTGGAGCTGGAGCTGTAAACGTAACGCTGGTTGATTGTCCGCCTCCTATCATTTTGGTATGTGCGATCACATTTTTACCTCCTTCAGGAATCCAATCTGATTTTTCTCCAGCAGCAGCTGCTTTGGCAGAAAAAGCAGGAATAGCAATCCCAGGTTTTAGTAACACAAAATTATGTCCCATCACCTTAATGTCTATCTTTCCTGTATGAAGTAACGTAAGTGTCACTTCCTGACCTGCCTTTACCCTAAACTCTTTCTTATCAAATTGCATAAGGTCATTGCCTGAAAGTGCCAAATTTACTTTAGAGTTATCTTCCTTTTTCTCAGTTTTAGCACCTCCTATTTTTACGCCTTCCTTTTTTTCTTCTTTTGTATCACCCCCGCAACTTACTAATAAGCTAATAAGAGCAAACGCCATTAAAATTCGTGTCATTTTCATTTTTAAGTCATTTAAATATAGAATATCGAAGATAACAAACTTCCTTATTTTACTCGACTGTTTCTGTAAAAAAGTCGAATGCACGTAACTCGCTGTAATAAAAATCACCTGATTTATAAAACCCAACGTGTCCTCCATGCTCAGGTATTTCTAAAAAAAGAGACTTCGAAGAAGTGGCATAGTCATGCGGGTAACAATGTCCGTGTAAAAAAGAATCGTTTTTTGCATTTAAAATGAATGTAGGAATTCTAATTTCAGGAAGAAATTCAAAACTACTTGCTTTTTCATAATAGTCTAACGCATTTTTAAACCCATGCGCAGGCGCTGTGTAGACATCATCAAAATCTTTTAATGTCTTTATCGTACGATAAATTTCTAGAGTCATTTCTTCTGGAAATTTTACCATCTTCTTACGATACTTACTTCTTAAATCCACAAGAAAGGAGGTGCGATATACCCAATTTTCTTTGTGATTTAACTGCTCAAGAGATGCTTTTAAATCTACGGGAACACCCACGGTAGCCATGGCTTTTACTTGAGAAGGAATGTCTTTTTTTTCTCCAGCATATTTGAGCAATGCATTTCCTCCTAAACTAACCCCATATAAGAAGATATTGGTATAGATATCTCGCTCTGT
Organism: uncultured Dokdonia sp.; assembly: GCF_937910895.1. Taxonomy (GTDB): domain Bacteria; phylum Bacteroidota; class Bacteroidia; order Flavobacteriales; family Flavobacteriaceae; genus Dokdonia. The sequence goes on from NZ_CALEMI010000160.1 coordinate 95,302, forward strand.
AATACGTTGAATCACAAAACGTATATCGTCTGTCTCACCACTGTGATATGAACGATATAACCGATTATCACTACCGCTACACCCTCTAAAATTCACAGAAGCTACGTCGTATCCCTTTTGTGTAAGTAATTTTGCCATCGCGAGCATATAGGTACGTTGCGCATTTCCTTCTAGCCCATGAAAAAGTAAAGCTACGTTTTTTGTACGCTCCTGCCTGCCGGCGAGGCGGGTTCGCGAAATCGGATACGACCAATCTATATCCAGAAAATCTCCATCTGGTAATTCAATGCGTTCTCGATCTTGATGTACCCCTTTTACCTGCCTAATTTTTGCAGAATAAATCGTAGAGAAATGTGTGTTTTTAAAGAGGCCGTTTGCACGAAACTCAGACGTTATTAATGGCATCTAGTACAAAATATTATCTTTAGGTTGCTCTGGCTCTGGTAAGTTGTCTTCATCCAACATATCTCGCAAGTCAATCTCAATGGTTTTGCATAATGCGGTCATAGGCACATCGTTAAGCCTCCCTTCAAAGGGGTCTTCACTGTTATCCCCTATACTATCCATCGTCACAAAAATCCACGAGATTAATACCGAAAATGGAATCATTAAAAAGATATATATCTCCTGTATTTTCTTTGGCATATTGGTCATTCCATCTTCAAAAACATCTAACATTCCAAAAGGTAATAAAAGGACAAAAATCCAAGTGAACACTTTTGCAAAATATCCATATTGTCTTGGAAAAGGTGTGTTTTTAATACGTTCACATTTCCCTTGAAGGTTATAAAACTCTTCCAATGTAGATTGTAGTTGATCTTCCTGAAACCCATCAATGATTTGGGCTCTTCTCAATTCAGAAACTTTTAATCCCTGATTTTTGATAAGATGTGTTGCTGGATTTACACGTTTTTCTAGATCTTTAAACTCTTGATCACTGACCAACCCTAAGGCTTGTTGGCACGAGACATTACGCTCCCCATGACGGTCAAACAACTTCTCCACCATGTGATTCTCTTTAATCGCCCATGATTTAGGTTGGCGTAATTGTATTCGTAACGCATTAAGCCATGCAATGTGTCTATACACCAACTCCTTTCTAAGTGATGCTGCTTCTTTAGGATCTTCTACATGTACAAAACTGAGAATTTGTAACGTCCACGTACGACTATAATTTACAATACCTCCCCAAATTTTACGCCCTTCCCAAAACCGGTCGTAACTTTGGCTATTTTTAAACCCTATGTAAAAAGCGACCGCAATTCCAATAACACTTAAAGGTTGAAAAGGGATATTTATAAAACGCAGGTCTAAAAAATAATAGACAAAGAAAATACACCCTGCGTATAAAGTAAAAAAAATCAAATTTTTCCAAGCATACTTAAGGATTAATCCCCAACCGATATTTCGTTTGATATACATATTTCTGATAATTTAGAACATTAAACCCGCATTATGCATTAGAAAATCTATTCCATCTTGAAGCTGCTGCAAAATATATCGCTACGCTACGTTTTTGAGTTTAACCATAGCGATGCTATGCTGAAACTCAAAAAACATCATATTTTATTTCTTGTTTAAGCCTCATCACAAAGTTCTAATACATAATTCAGGTTAAAAATAGGAATTAGAAATTCAGTAATCAACAGAATGCCTGTAGAATCTTTTTTATGGTATTAATTTCAAATAAACCTTTTTTAATTTCTTGCTTTCTTAAAACTTAATTAAGAACTTGTATAAAAAATAATATGGGATTCAGACAAAAGAGTTGTGCATATCTGGATTCAGTAAAAAATATAAAAAAAGCAAATGCTTATGCGTGTTCTGAATGTCTGAAAACAGGAGATCCTTGGGTACATTTACGTACGTGTCAGGATTGCGGAGTGACACTGTGTTGTGATAGTTCTCCTAATAAACATGCAAGCAAACATGCAAAAGAGCAAAACCATGTTGTTGTAAGCTCTGCCGAACCTCAGGAAAAATGGCTGTGGTGTTATATACATAAAACGATAAAAGAATATTCATGATTGATCCTAGATTTCCAGAGCTTACCGCTCGACAGATAAAGAAATTACATACGTATGGCACTGTAGAAACCCTATCAGAACGCACGCTGATTTTTAAATCTGGTCAAACTAATTATGACTTTTGCGTCGTACTTAAAGGAGAAATTTCTGTAGAAGATCCATCAAATGATCATGCAATTATTGTCACTCATAAAAAAAATGAATTTTCAGGAGACAACAGTATGCTTTCATCAAGAGCTGCTGTTTTAAATGGATATGCTCAAGAAGGAACTAAAATCTTGCGTATAAAACCTGATAAACTCAAGGAAGCTATTTCAAAACACAGTGATATAAGCGATGTGCTATTAAACGCCTTTTTACTTCGTCAAGAGACCGTTTTGGGAGACATTATAGGAGGGATCAAACTCGTAGGAACCGAAGACTCTAAAGAGACGTATGCCATACGCGACTTTATGGAAAAAAATCATATCTGGTTTCATTTTATAGATGTAAACAAAAACGAAGATGCTATTGAGTTATTAGCTCATTTTGATGTCTCTAAAGAAGATCTTCCCGTCCTTATCGCTGATGATAAAGTATGTAAAAATCCCACTATAGAAGAAGTTGCTCGTAATACAGGAGTACTCACAGATTTTGACGACACCATTTTTGACGTATTGGTTGTAGGGGCTGGACCTGCTGGGCTGGCGGCAAGTGTATATGCAGCATCAGAAGGGTTGAATGTGGTAACTATTGACGGGAGTGCACCCGGTGGACAAGCAGGAAAAAGTTCAAAAATTGAAAATTATTTAGGCTTTCCTACGGGAATTTCTGGAAATGACCTTGCCAATAGAGCTTATGTACAAGCACAAAAATTTGGATGTACGATCTCTATTCCTCATGAGGCAAAGCGTATTTCCCGAACTGGGAATCATTTTAAGGTGGAGGCTACTCACGGAAAAACAATTGAAACAAAATCTATTGTGGTAGCAACAGGTGCAAACTATCGGAATTTGCCTATAGATAATATTGAAGATTTTGAAGGAAGCGGTGTGTTTTATTCTGCTACGGGAATGAATATTTCTAGTTGTACTGGAGAAGAAGTAGGTGTTGTAGGCGGTGGTAATTCTGCGGGACAGGCTGCTTTATTTTTGGCGAGTCATGCAAAAAAAGTGCATATCATTTTACGAGGAGGGGATTTGGGATCAAAGATGAGTGATTATTTGGTACAACGTATTTTAGCTTCGCCTACCATTACCGTACATTTTCACAAAGAAGTAACCGCATTAGGAGGCAATACACATTTGGAAGAAATTACTCTCACCAATAATAAAGAAAATACAACAGAGGTATTGCCTATTTCCAACCTTTTTACGTTTATAGGCGCAAAGCCTTGCACAGAATGGTTAGAGGATTTGGTTGCTATGGATCATCGTGGTTTTATTTGTACGGGCGAAGGCATTTCTAAAGAAGCATTACAAAGATGTGCTATTTTTGATACACGAGAGCCGCAATCTTTAGAAACTAATATTCCTGGATTTTTTGCAGTAGGAGATGTACGTAAAGGGTCTGTAAAAAGAGTTGCGGGTGCTGTAGGAGAAGGCAGTGTCGTGATAAGTCAAGTGCATCAATACTTAGGTGATCTTGATAGGTTAGCTTTCGCGAAAGCGCAATAAGAAGGTATTAAATCCCAAAGCAAGCTCTGGACACTAAAAATCAACTCAAGGGTCAAAGTGTTAAACCATAGATCCCACTTTTCAGCGGAGATTAATTCAGCTAACTATTTTGTATGCGTCTTTCAGACTTTACAAAACAGTGTTTCACTAATAAACTTAAATTTTACTTAAAACATTTTTTTGAAATCATCGTTTCAATTATATTTGTACCGATCATTTCAAATAAATATGCCTAGAACTGAAGTTTTTGATAGAAAGCAAGTGCTTGAAAAAGTGAAGCATTTATTTTGGGACAAAGGTTTCAATGGTACTTCTATGCAGGATCTCGTAGATATTACAGGGCTTAACAGGAGTAGTCTTTATAATTCTTTTGGGAATAAAAAAGCACTTTACGAACTTGTCCTAGCTCAATATCAAGAAGAAGGCAATCTGTTTTTTGAAGAAGCATTATCTCAAGAAGAAAATGCTTTTAAGGCTATTTCTCGCATTTTTACTACGTTAACAACAGCTATTATGAAGGATGTAGAAGGAAAAGGATGCTTTAATATGAATTGTACTACAGAATTATCTCGTGCTGATATAGGGATAAGAGCATTTCTGACGTCGAGGCAAGAACATACCATTTCGGTTTTTAAAACTCTAGTAGAAAAAGGGCAACAACAAGGGGTAATTAATAAGGAGGATACTTCAGAAAATTACGGATATTATTTGTTTAGTGCCTTTCAAGGATTGCGAATGACAGGGATGCTCACAAGAGACCAACAAAAACTGAAAAAAATAGTACAGAATATCTTAAAAATAGTAGAATAAATTTTTTTAATCAATTCTGGAACGATTGTTCCAGAATAAACAACAAACACTTAATACAAAAATCATGAAAAAACTAGAAAACAAAGTTGCTGTCATTACGGGAGGTAATTCAGGAATAGGATTTGCAACCGTACAACGCTTTTTACTTGAAGGTGCCAAAGTGGTATTTTCTGGAAGAAGACAAGAGGCATTAGATGAGGCTTCTGCACAACTAGATGGAGATTTTAAAGCGGTACTTGCAGATCAGGCAAATCCTGCAGATAACAAACATCTTATAGAAGAAGCGGTAAAAACGTATGGAAAAATAGATATCCTTTTTGCAAATGCAGGGATTGCTCAGTTTGCTCCATCTGATCAGATCACAGAAGACTTTTTTGACAATCAGTTTAATATAAACATCAAAGGTCCTGCGTTTTTGGTAAAAGAAGCGATTCCTAATCTTAACGATGGAGCGAGTATTATTTTTAATACGTCTATTGTGCATCAAAAAGGATTTGAAGGTGCTGGTGTTTATAGCGCAACAAAAGGAGCCTTACGCGCTTATGCTCGTGTTTTAACAACCGAACTCGCTCCTAGAGGCATACGCGTAAATAGTATTGCCCCAGGTCCTATAGGAACCCCTATATATAGTAAAATGGATGGTATGACAGAAGAGCAAGTTGGAGAAATGGGCGCTAGTTTTGCACAAAGTGTACCTTTAAAACGTTTTGGAGAAGCTAATGAGATTTCGGGTGTTGCTGCTTTTCTCGCTAGTGATGATGCTAATTATATAAATGGTATCGAAATCGAAGTTGATGGAGGAATGAGTCAGATATAAATTCCTATATCCCTTTTATATAAAGGTTTTTTATAAATGCTATATAGATTTTTGAAGTGTCCGCTTCTGAATTTATATAGCATTTTCAATATGTAGTATATACGTTTCTATGTATTTTTACTGAGTAATTATACGCTTTCGCGAAAGCGTAAAAAATAATAATACATGTACTTTAAAGAATTTGATATCCGATGGAGTGATATAGATGCAAACAGGCATTTAGCTAATAGTGCTTATGTGAATTTTATGAGTCATACCCGTATGGGGTTTCTTATAGAAAATGGCCTAAGTCAGAAAGAAATGGTCATTCATAATATAGGTCCTGTTGTCTTTCACGAGCAGTTATTCTTTTTTAAAGAAGCTTTTCAAGGGAAACCTATTCGTGTGAGTTTTGAATTGGGCGGCAATAGTCTGGATGGAATGTTTTTTAAGTTTGTACATAATTTTTACGATCATAAAGGACGTAATATCGCAAGAGGAACGATGCAAGGAGGTTGGATGGATTTAACTACTCGTAAATTATCTGGTCTTCCTGAATCCCTTTTGCCTATGTTTGAAAACGCGCCAAAAACACCTGACTATACGCTATTAACCAAAGAAGATATGAGAGCTCATGGACAAGTTCCTGTGCATCTAGAAATATAAATTTGTAAACTCTCAAAATGGAGAAATTAGTATATTTTCTCCATTTTGAGAGTTATTTAATACTGCACATTTTATTCTGTAGGTATGTTGTAAAAGAATTGTTCCTTTACAATTTTTCCATCTTTTACTTCATACACTGCGATTTCTGAAGTTTGTGATCGTTGTCCACTTGGGCGATGTGTCGTATCCATATCAAAACGTACAGAAAACCAATTATCAGCTACGATAGGTTTACCTACAGCACTACTATGTACTTCAAAGGTTTCTTCCCACCAAGCTCCTTTTTGAGCGACAGCTTCCATCCCTTTTACTTCTTCCATTTGTGCTCCTTTTGGTTCGATACTTACAATATCTGGACTATACAAATTTTGATAACAACTAGTATAATCTCCTTTATTACACCAATTAACTAGCTTTTCTGCGATTTCTTTAGTTTCCATAATAAAACTCTTTTTACATATAAATTATAGTTGTTCTGTTTAAAAATACTACATATAAACAAGCGATGCAAAGCTCTTATGTTAAACAAAGTTTATTTTTTTTAATACCTTTAATTAGATAACTAATCAAAAAACAATAGTACACATGGAAGATTTTGATATTAATTGGCTGGTATTGCTTGCCGCAGCTGCCTCCTCTTTGGTTGTAGGATTTTTATGGTATGGCCCTTTATTTGGTAAAGCTTGGATGAAGGAATCTGGAATGACCGAAGAAAAAATTAAAGGTGGAAATATGGCACTTATTTTTGGGTTGAGTTTTATTTTTGGATGCTTTCTTGCATTCTCTATGTGGGCTCAAGTAATGGTAGGCGGTGGCGGTGGCGAAATTCACGGTCAAGCGCCTTATCTTACATTTAAGCACGGAGCTTTTCATGGGATGATTATGGGGCTATTTGTGATACTACCCGTTTTAGGAACTATTGCTTTGTATGAGCGCAAATCAATTAAATATGTGCTGATTGCTGTAGGATACTGGACCGTTACACTCGCCATCATGGGAGGTATTATTAATGCTTGGACATAAAGCATAAAAACAATAAAAAAATTGATGATAGGATTCTTAGTTACAGAATCAGGATCACTTCGCTATAAGAATCACGAACTAAGAATTTTCTTTTGACTCATCATTATAGCTCTTTTTCTGACCCATATAAATTGATGAGTTTGATCAATACTCGATAGAAAACTAAGAGAAATCTTTAAATGAATTTCTATTTTTTAAAAGGCGTGTGCTGTTTATATGGTTTCATTTTAATTTGTCTTACCAGGGGTTTAAAAAAAAGATTAGCGACCGTCCTCCGATGCCGTACATAACAGGTTAGATTTTCTGGAATTGCTCCTAATGTGCTTTTAATCTCTGAAGAGGTTCTTCCAAAATTAATCTCTTCTACCTTCATCTCAATGCCCAAACGGACATAGTCATTCAAAATTCTAGGATAAATAGAGAGCTCTTTATTACACATATAGTCTATTCCGATAAAGTGGGCGTCCAATCGATTATTTACCTTAAAAGCTGTTGCAAAACCTACCATACGATTTTCATACCAGTAAGTGTTTATAAGTACGCTTTCGCGAAAGCGTATTTTCAATAATCTATAGGTTTCTATTTCCAGATCTATGGTCTTAAATAACGCTCGGTCTGTGATATTGCTATACAGTTGTTGCAATTGATTGCGATATGTATCGATGTCTTCTGCCTCAAAAGATTTTACGGTTAATGCACTACTTTTTTTATCTGCTTTATTGACCTTAACACGATACTTTGATTTTAATGTAGCTTTATATTGGTCAAAATCTATCCATGTTGTACGTATTTTAAGACGCATATTAGGCTCAACAACAAGTGATTGAAATTGGTGCTTTTCTACTTCAGAGACTACAGAAAGATCTTGATCTACAAAGTCTTTAAAAAAGAAGACAGATGCTTTCTTTTTTGTCTGAACCGTTTGTATCATTTGTGCTATGGTACTGTAAATAGGTTCTTGAGCGATTCCTTCTTTTATGATCACACCATAATTTCCGCTTAGGAACACATTTCCACATACGATGGTATGTACGTTACGAGCACTGATATAACACTGTAAAGAACGTGCTATACGTTCTGAAAATGGAAGGTGCTCCTGTGCATTATCTATAGCGACGCTCATCCCCTGTAAAATAGCTAGGCTAATCGTTGTGTTATTTTGAGATAGTACTAAATAGTGGTATTCTATCTTAGGGTTTGCAAGTTCAAAAGCATACAGAAAATCTCTAGTGAAATAAAAGGTATTTTCACAAGATACATCTGAAAATACATCTTCTGACACTTCTTTCACAGAAGAATAATATGTTACTTCTATATTACTCAATAGCAGATGCTTTACGTTTTGTGGTTAAATACACTCCTAAGAAAATCAATGCTGCGGCAAAAATACGTATGCCTGTAAGTGTGTCTGCTCCCAATAGGATGGCTACCGATGTTGCTATGAGGGGTTGTAGATAAATAAAGGCGCCTATGGTAGAGGGTCTAAGGCTACGCAAGGCAAAAATATTAAACAAATATGTAAGATAGGTCGTGCCTACTACCACAAAAATCATGACTCCAATTACTGATAATGGGAGGGTTGTCCATTCAACTTCAAGAAATTCAGGCAAGGCTACGGGAAGATTGGTAAAAATAGCTATCAAGAAAAACCATTTCATCAGTGTCACTGAAGAGTACTTGGATGTAAGCGGTTTTACTATGATTAAATACACTGAGTAGGCGGTAGCATTTACAATAAACAATAAATTTCCCAACAGGATATTAGGAGCATTTTCTTGAGTTTTTGCACCAAAAAGAATTAATACTAAGGCACCTACTAGCCCAATACCAATTCCAGAGCCTTTGAGCCAGGTAATTTTTTCTTTTAAAAAAATAGCAGACAAAACGAGTAGGATCACAGGAGATAATGTAATAACCACACTACTATTTATAGGTGTAGATAGCTGTAGTCCTTTAAAAAACATGAGCATATTAACGGTCATCCCAAAAAATGCACAAAGAACAAAGCGCATCCAATCTTTACGATCTACCTTTTCTTTAGGAAAAAAGAAGCTTGTAATCCAGAACAGGATAGCAGCTCCTAAAACACGCACCATAATAAACCCAAAGGGTTTGATATAGGTAGGCATTATATCTTTTGCAAGCGTATGATTCACCCCGTAAATAAAACTAGCGGCGAAAGCGGCTAAAAAGGCTAGGTGACGCTTACTCATATTATTTAAAAGCAGCTACGGCCTGTGCTACTACTTTTTTACTATTTCCGACAAATATTTGGTTATCCACAAGCATTACTGGTCGTTTTAAAAATGTATAGTGTTCTAAAATAAGATTTTTATAATCCTTTTCAGAGAGCGTCTGTTGGTTCAAATTACGCTGACGATATAGTTGTGCTCTTTTACTAAAAAGTGCTTCATAGCTTCCTGTGAGGGCATACATCGCATCTAATTGATCTTCTGTAATGGCTTCGGTTTTTATATCCTGCAATTGCACATTACTATCTGGGTTAATTTCTTGTATAATACGTTGACAGGTATTACACGTAGAGAGATGGTATATTTTTTTCAAAATAGAATAGGTGTTATGAGTGTTTACATAGCAAAATTCGGTCATTTATTATGAAATAAACTACTTTTAATAAAAAAATCACGCCATGCTTTACGACTTTGATATTTGCCAAAAAAATCGAAAATTGCTTCATAACCTTATGGAGAGACTCTCTACTGAACAACTTACTGTAATTCCTAAAGGGTATAATAATAATATCCTGTGGAATATTGGACACACCATAGCTACACAACAATTGCTAGTATATGGGCTGTCTGGAGAAGACATTCGGGTTCCAAAACACATTATTGATCTTTATAAAAAAGGAACCAAACCTGAGAAGCCTGCAACTATAGAAGAAATAGATGAGATAAAATCTTTACTATTTTCAACAATAACACAATTAGAGAAAGATTACAGTAATGGTCTTTTTACATCATTTAAAACATATACGTTAAGTACAAGTGGGGGTACACTCCGTAAGGTAGAAGACGCGATTGCCTTTAATAATTTTCACGAAGGGTTACATCTTGGATATTCGATGGCATTAATCAGAGCTATTTAAAATACATAGCCTAAAAACGCTATATATACTAAAACATATATTCTTTTTAATGTATTAAAAAACCCATCACTATTTCCAGTGATGGGTTTTTCTCTTATTGTATTAAGATATATAATGAATTACATCTTAAGTACTCTGTAAACTCCTACTTTTCCGTTTGTAGTTACTTGCATTAGGTATGCTCCTTTTGCCATAGTACTTACATTTAATTGGTAGTTAGATAATCCATCTACTTTTTGTTGAAGAACTTTCTGACCTAATAAGTTAAAGATAGTAATGTCTTCGATAGCAGTTCTTGCATCTAAAGTAATTACATCTTGTGCTGGATTAGGATAGAAGCTAAATCCTTCTAATGTATTATCATCAGTAGATAACGCTTCTTCACATGTAACTGCCATTGTGAAGTTACCGTTATTTCCTCCAAATCCTTCTACCATAATCGTATAAGAATTTCCTACAGTTGCTGTAAACGTGAGTAATGATTGTAATGTTCCACAACCATCATCATCAGTTGCGATTTCATTTATAAGATTACACTCATCATCAAATACTCTTAATAATGAATCATAATCCGTACCACTACATAATGATAATGTTACATTCTGTGCTGTTTCTGGAGTTATATATGTATAGAATACATCTCCTGATGGATTAGATCCTGAATCGTTAGCATTTGTTGTTGCTCCTGTTACTGTATCACCACAGATAACTTCAATTGCGTTTTCACAATCATCATTTGCTGGTGGTAAGAAGTATAAGAAATCTATAGATACATATACACTAAAATCATCTGCTGTACATCCAGCTTGGATATAGAATGTATAGAAGTTACCGTCTACAAATGGTCCTGTTGCTGTATCAAATGTATCTACAAGTGTGTTTCCTGTAGCAATAGCTCCAGCATCACCTTGAGGTACTCCTACATCTTGAATCTCCCAGTTATAACCAAATGCAGCCATAGGCATAGACCAAGATAGATCTACAGATCCTGGTAAGAAGTTGTTAGCTACAAGATCAAATGGTGCAAAACATGTAGGACAATCTCCTGTTACAGTTCCTGTCTCAACGTTGTTAGCTACATCTCCAGTAGCAACTTCAGCAAAGTTTGCATCTAATATTCTATAAGAAACTTCCCCAGGGAATCCTCCACCGTCTACAAATACAGTCGTAATATCATCTCCTGGAAGTATTTCAAATTGTAAATTTCCTTGAGATCCATCACTATCAGGAGCATCATCTAAAGAAACATCATTTAAGGCAAGAACCCCATTTCTAAAGACATCCATAATAGCACCATTCCAACCATCACCGAATGAATCATTCATTTCTAGTGTGTAAGAACAATCTCCTGGAGGTGCCATTGTTGTAAATGCTAAAGGTCCAGCAGTATTACTTACATCATCTGCAGCACAATTTGCCGTTACATAATATTCATATTCTGTTCCTGGATCTAGTGCAGTAAGCATGAATGAATTTGTTGTAATTCCAGTCTCCATAGTACCTGTTCCTAAATCAAATCCTAATGGTCCCCACTCTACCGTAAATTCTGGTGCAGCAGGATCATTATTATCCGTCCAGCTTAAATCAGCTGACATATCAGTTACGTTATCTACCATTAAATCAGATGGCGCGAAACATGAGGGACAATCTGCGGTAAGCGTATTTGGCTCAATGTTCATATCTACATTTCCTGCTCCAACTACATTTCCTTCTGCGTCTAGTATTCTATAAGAAACTTCTCCAGGGAATCCTCCACCGTCTACAAATACTGTAGTTACATCTGCTGTAGAGTTTACTGGGAACGTAAGGAATCCTTGTGCTCCATTATTGTCTGGATCATCATCTAAAGAAACATCATCTAAAACAACGATACCATCCACAAGAACATCCATAATCGCTCCATTCCATCCGTCTCCGAAAGAATCATTCATTTCAAGTGTATACTCACACATTAAGCAAGCACCACCTTCATCCACTCTATCTACAAGAATTGGGTTAGAAAAATCATAACATCCATCTAGGTCAGCTACGTTTTGCCCTACTTCAAGTCCCGTAATTCCATCTTCATAACGGATACTCCAGATAGCACATACACCAACTCCAGCATCATCTAAATCAAACGGAGGTGCCATAGGCAATCCTAAGATTTCTCCAGTGGCATTGTCTGTAATTACCCATCCACTATTGGTTCCTGTTTGATTACCTACAATAGTAACATCTATAGGGTCTGGCATCATATCTCCAACACAAATATTAGCTTCTGTATTACCAGAACCTGTAATTTCTATGGCTGCGGCATCTACAGCACAATCACTGTAAGCTGCAATTTGGAAAGGTCCAAAGCCTCCGCCTCCCCATTCCCAAACGCGAATGTAAAGTGTTGCTCCCCCTTCTTGACCAACTAAATCAACTAGAGAAAATAAGCCATTTCCGTCGTCGTCGTCACATTCAACTTCAACTAAAGCTCCTATTTCTCCACTATATATAGACATTCCTGTATCAGTGATTCCGCCAGCGGTATCAACTTCAATTGATACTTGCCCTGTACTAGGAACAGCTACCGTAAACCAAACATCGGCTCCACCATAGTTCCCACAAGAAGGGTCATCTATTGCTGTATCAGTAGCACTTACGTTAGAAGCTGTTAAAGGAAAATCTGTAAATACAGATCCTACTGTTAATGGTAATGCTCCTTCTGGATCGTCATTTGCAGGTGGAGGTGTATAGTATGCAGACATTTGGAAAGTTCCAAGAGAACCTCCATTCCATTCCCATACTCTAGCATATAATACTTCTCCAGGTGTTCTGCCATCTAAATCTACAAGAGAGAATAAGCCTACACCACCGTCATCATTACATGCTACTTCAACAAGTGCCCCAGGAGTCCCTTCATAAACACTAATAGCAGTATCTGTAATAGAGCCATCATCTTCTTGAGATTCTACAGAAACAGAACCACTATCTGGAACTACAAAGCTATACCATAAATCTGCTTCAGTAAAGTTTCCACAAGAAGGATCATCAATAACAGTTGCTGTTGCCTCTGTATTGTCTGCAATCACTGGGAAATCTCCAAATACTTCTCCTACAGTTAAACTTGCTGCAGTGTCAGGATCATCATTAAGTGGTGGTGGTGCACAGCTACCGTATAAAAATTGAGCAATAAGTTCTACGTTTGCTCCCGTAAGATCTTCTATTTCTAAGCTTACAATAGGTTCTGCAGCTAAAATTCCAACAAATACTGGCCCTGTGCTAGTCACATCGGCAGTTACTGTGTCTATTAAACCTCCTGCGCCTATCACTCTAATATCTACACTGGATCCTCCAACAAGAGAATATAAGTCAAAACCTGTACTTGTTACAGGATCAACACCAGTGAAGGTAACAATTGTAAAATCAGCAAAGGTATTAGAACCAACTGCTGGATCAACTGTGCCAAAACCATCACTAGGATCTAAATAAACAGTTACGTTTCCAGGAGTGTTTGCACTAATCTCAAACCCTTCTTGTAATTCGCCAGGAGGATAACAGGTATCTCCAGCAGAACTTAAAATTTCTCCACATCCTATAAGAGCTCCAGGACCTCCTGCAAAATCTTCTAGTGTTAACATAGCACCATCTGAACAGTTTGCTAGATAGTCTACTCTATCATCAAATACAGTGACATTTGCACCTCTAGCATTAATAGAGGCAACATAGCCTTCGGGTTTTTCAGTAATTACCTCAACACGCAAACCAGCGTCTACATACTCTGTAATCGTAGGAGGATTTTGCCCAAATGCCGCGACAGCAAAAAGACATAGTAATAATGTAATTTTTTTCATGTTTGGTTTATTTTTAAAGTGAACACGTATTAAAATACGGACTCAAAAGATAAATACTTTGAACCTTTTTTAAGAAAAATGCAACGTATTTTCGATGAGCGACACTTATTAGTCGCTATATAACATAATATTTTGTAAAAATGTAGCAATATTAACACAAAAGAAAGCGTTGCTTCAATTATTCCCTGTTTTTTGATTGTAATAAAACCTTTTTGCGACGCTGTTTGAACTATTATTTAGAAATAAAATCATTTCATCCTGTATTCTTTTGATAGTTACACTTTAGAGATAACATATTTTATCCTTACTTTAGAATTTATCGTAGATACACGCTTTTTCTCCATTTTTACTATAATATCGTTATTTGTTTTATACGCTTTCGCGAAAGCGTAATTATGACAGACCCCTCATAACAAAAATTTTAATTTCACATAAATGACTTCTAGCAATTGCTTTGCTTTGAGGCGAGTTTAGTTGTACTTTTAAGGAGAAAAAGTTGTGACTTTACATCAACTTTGATTTCTTAATACGTTATAAATCGTCTATGAAATTTAACACCAAAACAATACACGGAGGTCAGAAACCTGACAAAGCGTATGGCGCTGTGATGCCTCCCATATATCAGACATCTACGTATGCACAGTCTACTCCAGGAGGTCATAAGGGATATGAGTATAGTAGATCACACAACCCCACTAGACATGCCCTAGAAAAAGCTTTTGCAAGTATAGAAAATGGAAATTATGGACTTGCGTTTGGGTCTGGTCTTGCCGCAATTGACGCTGTCATAAAACTCTTACAAGTTGGGGATGAAGTGATCTCAACAAACGATCTTTATGGGGGTACCTATCGCTTATTTACAAAGATATTTGAAGGATTTGGAATTACATTTCACTTTATTGGTATGGAAAACGCAAATAATATCGAAGCGTATATTACCAAAAAAACAAAGCTTATTTGGGTAGAAACTCCTACCAACCCCATGATGAACATCATAGATATTAAAGCGGTAGCGGCGGTAGCTAAAAAACATGAGCTTCTTCTTGCGGTAGATAATACGTTTGCAACACCCTATTTACAACAACCATTAGATTTGGGAGCAGATATTGTCATGCACAGCGCCACAAAGTATATAGGAGGACACAGCGATCTTGTGATGGGAGCACTTGTTGTTAAAGACCAAGAACTCTCTGAAAGGCTTTATTTTATTCAAAATGCAAGTGGTGCTATATGTGGTCCTCAAGATAGTTTTCTTGCTTTGAGAGGTATAAAAACACTCCATGTGCGTATGCAACGTCACTGTGAAAACGGAAAAGCAATTGCACATTTCTTAAAAACACACCCTAAAATAGATAAGGTATATTGGCCTGGCTTTGAAGATCATCCAAATCACCATATTGCTAAAGAACAAATGAGTGATTTTGGAGGGATGATTTCATTTACCACAAAAGAAGATTCTTATGAAGGTGCCGTAAAAGTTGTAGAAAAATTAAAGGTATTTACGCTAGCCGAAAGTCTGGGTGGTGTTGAGTCTCTTGCGGGTCATCCTGCCTCTATGACACATGCATCCATTCCAAAAGAGGAGCGGGAGAAAACAGGTGTGAAGGACTCTTTAGTTCGTTTAAGCGTCGGTATAGAAGATATAGAGGATCTTATTGCAGATCTAAAACAAGCATTAAATGAATAAGCTACTATCATTGATCACAAAAGAAAATGGCTTCCAAAATCAAACTTGGAAGCCATTTTTTATGTTTGTGGGTACGCTTTCGCGAACTTGCCTGCCGGATAGGCAGAAGCATACTTCATCATCTTATTCTATATAGTAGATATACCCAAAATTTAACCAAAATATCCAGTCATTGGCACGATTTACGGGTCTAGGGTCAGGATTCAATCCATCTACCCAGTTGGATGTATAATAATGCCATCTTGCATCCAATACCAAATCACTAAGCGGAGCTAATTTATATCTAATCCCTGCACTCCATGTAATTGCCCAAGTAGAGCCTGGTCTGTCATCGATACCACTATTATTTTGTCCTTCTCCCTGCGCAAATCCAGGAAAAAGTGTAGGGGCAAGTTCACCACTAAAAGGATTTATAAATTGTCCTTGGATATCCCCTAATTCTGAAGTAGCCACGGGATCATAAGACACAAAGTGAACTCCAAGGCTTACATAGGGCGCTACTCTGTAAGCACCCGCCGAAAAATCTCTGATACTCATCGGAAAGTATTCTAGCTGCGATCCTATTTCAAAGACCTGAGCTTTTCCTTTATGACCTCTAAGTTGTAATCCTCCTAAATCGTTATCTTCAGATTCTTCTCCAAAGTGATCAAGATTTGTGACGTGATAATCTATTTCGTTTCTTACTTTAAAGTGATCATTAAAGTACGTATCTCTAGAATAGCAGTTACAATCTGCTCGATAAGCAAAGTTTAAATAATGTACAATTCCAATACCAAAACCGATATTTCCTCGGTTGGTATCAACGTTATTTCGCAATCCAAAATCAGATTGAAATGCTACAGGGCCAGTGATAACGCCGACTTCATGGGAAAAGCCAAGTTGCGCTTTTAGCTCCTGTTGAGCAAAGCAAAATGAAATAATTGCCATGAGTAGGTATCTGGCTTTCATGAAAATAGGTAATTTGAGACTTTAACAAATATATAAAAACTAGGTTAACAGCGAAATTTTAAAGGCATAGGCTTTCAAAAAACATTAGAAATCTTTTAAAAAGACCATTATTCTTACGAATTTCAAAAAAAAAACGACTCAATTTTCAGGATATAGTATATTTGCACCCTATTAAAAACGTATTTTTAATATATAAATTATCTAATACTAAAAAGATATGTCAGACAGCATTAAAAAATTTGTCGATTACGTTGCCAAAAGCAATCCAAATGAAACCGAATTCATGCAAGCGGTTCAAGAAGTTGCAGAAACGGTAATTCCTTTTATAGAAAAAAACCCAAAATATCAAGGTCAAAAACTTTTAGAGCGTATGGTAGAGCCAGAGCGCACTATTTTATTTAGAGTTGCTTGGACCGATGATAGTGGAGAGATTCAAGTAAACCGCGGTTATAGAATAGAATTTAATAGCGCCATAGGACCTTACAAGGGAGGTTTACGTTTTCATCCTTCAGTAAACTTGAGTATTCTTAAGTTTTTAGGTTTTGAACAAGTGTTTAAAAACAGTCTTACTACGTTACCTATGGGTGGCGGAAAAGGAGGTTCAGATTTTGATCCAAAAGGAAAGTCTGATGCCGAAGTGATGCGCTTTTGCCAAAGCTTTATGACAGAGTTATCCCGTCATATAGGACCTAATACCGATGTTCCTGCGGGAGATATTGGTGTAGGAGGCCGTGAGATAGGATATCTTTTTGGACAGTATAAGCGTATTCGTAACGAGTTTACAGGTGTTCTTACTGGAAAAGGTCTTTCTTACGGAGGATCGTTAATGCGTCCTGAAGCTACAGGATATGGAGATGTATACTTTGCCGAAAGCATGCTTAAAACAAGAGACGAATCTTTTGAAGGAAAAACAGTCGTTATTTCTGGATCTGGAAATGTGGCTCAGTATGCTGCAGAAAAAGCAACACAACTAGGAGGAAAAGTAGTAACCCTTTCTGATTCTAGTGGTTTCATACACGACAAAGACGGTATTGATGCTGAAAAGCTTGCACACGTGATGGAAATCAAAAATGTGCGTCGCGGAAGAATTAAAGAGTATTTAGATAAATACCCATCTGCCGAGTATCACGAAGATCAAAAACCTTGGGGTATTACGTGTGATGTTGCACTTCCTTGTGCTACTCAAAATGAGTTAGAAAAAGAAGCTGCAAAAACATTGGTTGATAATGGGTGTATCTGTGTAGCAGAAGGAGCAAACATGCCTTGTACTCCAGAGGCTATAGAAGTTTTCCATAAAGCAAAAATTCTTTTCTCTCCTGGAAAAGCATCTAATGCTGGAGGTGTTTCTACATCTGGACTTGAAATGTCTCAAAATAGTTTGCGTTATAGCTGGTCTGCAGAAGAAGTAGATAAAAAACTTAAAGAGATTATGTTAGATATTCACGAAGCTTGTGTGAAATATGGTACAGGAGAAGATGGATATGTAGATTATGTAAAAGGTGCAAACGTTGCTGGATTTGTAAAAGTAGCAGATGCAATGATGGCACAAGGTGTTATCTAACCTATAAAATATATCGTTGAAAATAGGCGGCATTTGTCGCCTATTTTTTTTAATCTAATTTCGCTTTAAGCGAAAAAACAGAATACCTCACTATCTTATTTAAACACTAAGGCAATAATTGTATTTTTGAACGGTTTAAAAAGAAGAACTAAAAACACGTGAGACAACTCTATCTATTTTTAATAGTACTGTTTTCCCTACCGCTCTATGCGCAAGATTTTTCTGATGAGTGGACAGGCTATTTTTCTTTTGCTACGGTAGGAGATATTGATAAAGGAAATGGACGTATCTATGCAGCTTCAGAAAACGCTGTATTTATATTTTCTACCATTAACGGAAGCACCATCACCAGATCAACTATAAATGGACTTTCTGGAAATAGTATTTCTTCTATTTATTATAGTGAGGCATTTGATACGCTCCTTATTGGATATGAAAATGGGATTATTGATATCATTGTAGGAAATAGCGAAAATGTAATTACTGTCGTAGATATATTTAATAGAGTTTCTATTCCTCCAGATAATAAACAAATTAATCACTTTACAGAGTTTAACGGGTTTGTATATATCTCTTCAGGATTTGGCATCTCCCTATACGACTTAGGGCAACTAGAGTTTGACGATTCTTATTTTATTGGAGACAATGGCTCTCAATTAAATATTACGCAAACTACCATCTTAGATGACTATATTTATGCTTCTAGCACCGATGGAGGCGTGAGAAGAGCTATTGTAAATAATTCAAATATTATAGATTTTAATAATTGGACAACAGTTGTTTCAGGTTCTTATCAAGCAATTACTGCTCTTGATAATACGGTGTACCTGGCTAATGGAACACAATTACTGCAATCTACTACAGGAATAAATTTTACGCTTTTCCAGCAACTTCCAGAAGTTATTGAAGATCTTGAAGCTAATGGTGTAGAATTAAGTGTGGTTACCAGCAACACCGTAAACATATACAATACAGGAGGAACTCTTATAAATTCGTTTTCAAATATTCCTGATTTTGATTCAGATTATAGTGCCTCTGTTATTTTAAATGGCTCTCTGTTTATCTCGACCTTAGGTTCTGGGGTTGTTAGAGTACCTCTTAATGGAAATGAAGTTTCTCAAATATTACCTAATGGTCCTTTACGCAATGATCCTTTTAACATCAATGCCATTGCCAATGAATTATGGGTGGTATATGGAGAATACTCTTTGACATATAATCCTTTCCCACTTACAAGAGAAGGGATTAGCCATCTAACGACAGATAGTGTATGGGATAATATCCCTTTTGAGGATGTACTTGGAGCCACAGAGCTTTCTTTTATTTCTATTAACCCTCAAAACACATCTCAAATTTATATAAGCTCTTTTAACTCAGGACTTCTAGAAGTAAATGACGGAATACCAACTACCCTTTTTGATGAAAATAATAGTTCGTTAAGACCTGTACCAACAACAACAGACGACGTAAGAATAAACGGAACCGCTTTTGATAGGGAAGGAAATCTATGGATAGCAAATGCCCGAGTTCCTAACATTCTTAATAGACTTTCTCCTGGAGGACAATTTAATACGGTCTCCTTTGAAAACGATCTTCCGACTTTAGTAGAGGAAGCAAATGGTATAGACGATGTTGTTATTGCTGGAGACGGAAGAATTTATATCGGAACTAGTAATCAGGGAGTTGCAGGTTACGATCCAAATACTGGGGACTTTGCTCGCATTTTTGGAGAAGAAGAAGGGGCAAACCTTCCTAATGATGATGTAAGAGCACTTGCTTTAGATCGTAACGGATCTTTATGGATAGGCACACGAAGAGGGCTTCGCGTTTTGTTTTCCCCTTCTTCTATGTTTACCAATCCTAGTGTCAGTACAAATGCCATTATTATACTCCAAGATGGTCTCGCGCAAGAGCTACTTAATGACCAATTTGTAACAGAAATTGTTGTAGATGGAGCTAACAATAAATGGGTTTCTACTGTAGACTCGGGCGTTTTTCTCTTTTCTCCAAGCGGACAAGAAACCTTATTTCATTTTACAGAAGACAACTCTCCTTTACCTTCCAACAACGTTCAAGATATCGCCCTTGACCCAGAAACAGGTACCGTCTATTTTGCAACTGTTCAAGGTCTTGTGTCTTTTGATGGATCTAACACGGGACCTGCAGAAAATTTAGAAGAAGTTATTGTGTATCCAAATCCTGTACGACCTACGTTTAATGGAGAGGTCACTATAGAAGGTCTTACTGCTCGCACCAATGTAAAAATTACAGACCTTACTGGAAATCTTGTGTACGAAGAAAATACCGTTGGAGGAAGCATTACTTGGGACACTAGAGCTTTTGGAAGACATCGAGTAGCCTCTGGGGTATATCTTATCCTCATTACAGGACCAGATGCACTAGAAACTCAAATTGCCAAACTGATGATTATACGATAATGCTTATCAAAACACAGGCAATAGTAATCTCTGCCCTCAAGTATAGTGAAGCAGATCTTATCGTGAAATGTTTTACAAAAAGCAATGGTCTTAAATCATATCTTTTACGCAATATCTTAAAATCCAAAAAGGGAAAGCTTAGAACCTCTATGTTTCAACCGCTTACACAACTAGAGATCGAGGCAAATCATAAAGATAAAGGCACTTTAGAAACCATACGAGAAGCAAAAGTACATTACCAATACAGAAATCTACATACTGATATTGCTAAAACATCGGTTGTTTTTTTTATTTCAGACATCTTACGTAATACCATTATAGAAGAAGAAGAAAATAGCCTGCTCTTTGATTTTTTGACAGCATCTACCGTTTGGTTAGATACGCATGATGTTATTGCCAACTTTCATCTTTTATTTTTAGTAAAGCTTACCGAATATCTTGGTTTTTATCCCGATCAAACGCATAGTGATTATGAATACTTTAATCTTATAGAAGGCACTTTTGAAGCTTCAGAAATAAATATGTATTGTCAAAATGGGATACAAATAAAAATTCTAAAACAGCTGTTGGGCATAAAATTTGATACACTTCCAGAGATCAAACTAAACCAAAAACAGCGTAGTGATTTCCTCACTATGCTACTACAGTATTATGAGTTACATTTGCACGGTTTTAAAAAACCTCGCTCACTCGCTGTGCTTAATTCAATTTTTACCTAAATGCGCCACACATTTATCCTATTTTTATTTATAACTATAGCATCACAAGCACAACAAATTACGGTTCTTGATATAGACACTAGGGAGCCTATTATGAATGTTGCTCTATACAATCAAGACAAGACAATAAGTACGATTACAGATTTTGATGGGAATGCTGATATATCCGCTTTCGCGAAAGCAGAAAAAATCATTTTCTCAGAAGTGGCTCACCAACAAGCGATTTACACTAAAGCTCAAATACTAGCCTACGGTAATAAAGTCTTTTTAAAACAATTAGAAAACAGCCTTGGTGAAATCATATTATCTGTCTCAAAATTTGGACAAAAGAAAAACGAAATTTCTCAAAAGATAGTAGGTCTTTCAAAAGAAGATATTGAGTTATATAATCCACAAACCGCTGCCGATTTATTACAATCTAGCGGTCAGGTGTTTGTACAAAAAAGCCAACTAGGAGGAGGAAGTCCTTCCATACGAGGATATTCTACCAACAGACTTCTTATCACCCTAGACGGTATTCGTTTTAACACCGCGATCTTTAGGGGCGGAAATGTTCAAAATATCATTTCTATCGATCCCTTTGCTTTAGAAAAAACAGAAGTGATCTTAGGTCCGGGATCTGTTATATATGGTAGTGATGCCGTAGGCGGGGTCTTAAATTTTTACACCAAAAAACCTCAACTTTCCAAAACAGACACCTTAGGATTTTTAGTTTCAGGAAATGCACTCACACGCTACAGCACAGCAAACAATGAGAAAACAGGGCATTTTGACGTGAACCTAGGATCGCAAAAATGGGCATTTCTTACCAGTGCAAGTTATTCTGATTATGGAGATCAACGTCAAGGAAGTCACGGTCCTGATGCCTATTTGCGTAATGAATTTGTACGCCGTATTAATGGAGAAGATGTCGTGATACAAAATGATGATCCGTTACAACAAGTAAGTACTGGATATACGAGCTATAATTTCTTACAGAAAGTACGATATACTCCTAATAATACATGGGATTTTAATTTTAATGTATCGTATGCGACCACCTCAGATTTTGATCGCTATGATCGTCTTACTCAAAGAGATGATGAGGGCAACTTACGGGCAGCAGCGTGGTTTTACGGTCCACAAAAATGGTTTTTAACAAGCTTACAGATAAACAAAGAAGGAGCAGGTCCTTGGTATGATCGCGTACAGGCAACGGTTGCTTTTCAAAACTCAGAAGAAAGCAGAAATGACCGACGTTTTGGGAGAACGAGCCTTCGGACACGTACGGAGCGTGTCAATGCCTTTTCTGGAGCACTAGACTTTACAAAAACACTTAAAAACAGAAAAACTAAGCTTAACTACGGCCTTGAGTATGTATATAACTACATAAATTCTAATGGCTCCATTACCGACATAGAAACCAATCAGTTTGAACTTACCGATACACGCTATCCTGATGGCTCTTCTTGGCAATCACTCGCTGCGTATGTAAGTGGTCAATTTGATCTTGCACCAAAACTAAAACTGAATACAGGAATGCGTTATAATCAGCTGTTTATTTTTACAGATTTTAGCGACAACAATCAGTTTTTTAATTTCCCCTTTGAAGAATCTCGATTAAATTTTGGCAACCTCACAGGAAGCGCAGGACTTAATTACGACGTTTCTAAAACGGTCATGCTTAAAACAAATCTTTCTACAGCTTTTAGAGCACCAAACATTGATGATATTGGAAAAGTATTTGATAGTGGAGATGGAGATCTAGTGATTCCTAATCCCGATCTAAAAGCAGAATATGCCTATAATGCAGAGATAGGAACGGTACTCAACTTTAATAAGGTTGTTACATTTGATGCTAATATATATTACTCACAATTAGAAAATGCATTGGTACGTAGAGACTTCACGCTTAACGGATCTTCTACTATTGAATTTGAAGGAGAAATAGTCAATATAGAAGCTATTCAAAATGCGGGAACCGCAAAAGTATGGGGTTTTGAAGCTGGTATAGATATCAAACTCCCTCATAACTTTAACGTCACTTCTCAATTTAATATCACCCGAGGAGAGCAGGAGGAAGAAGACGGGTCATTACTTCCTGTGCGTCATGTGGCACCTACTTTTGGAAATACGCACCTCATCTGGAAAAAAGACAGATGGATTCTTAATGCATTTGTAAATTACAACGGCGCTTTAGATTTTGAAGACTTATCTCCTGAGGTAAGTGACAGCCCGGAACTTTTTGCTGTAGATGAAAATGGAAATCCATTTTCGCCTAGCTGGTATACGCTTAATTTATCTAGCCAATTCAAGCTCAATGAGCAATGGAATCTTACCGCAAACCTAGATAACATCACAGACCAACGTTACAGAACATACGCATCTGGGATTTCGGCAGCAGGTCGTAATTTGATCCTTTCGGCGAAGTATTCATTTTAGGAATTTATTTTTAATCCCACTTTTTGAAAGGGGGTCAATCTGATACCGCTTTCGCGAAAGCGTACTGAAGCATAGGCACAACTTCTGTATCAAACCACGGGTTTTTTGTCAACCAAAACCGATTCCGAGGCGAAGGATGCGGTAACGGAAATACCGCTGGTAAATACTCATGAAAGTGTCTGACGGTCTCTGTAAGATTCTTTTTTCTAGTTCTTTTTAGATAATATTTCTGTGAATAGTTCCCTATTAAAATCACAAGTTTAATCTCTGGCATACTTTTTAATACCACTTCATGCCATAATGGAGCACATTCTGGTCTTGGAGGTAAATCTCCTGTTTTTCCTTTGCCAGGGTAACAAAATCCCATAGGAACGATAGCTACTTTGGTAGGGTCATAGAAGGTCTCCTCATCACAATTCAGCCATAATCTTAGTTGGCGTCCTCCTGGGTCTTTCCAAGGGACTGACGATTGATGAGCGATAGATCCTGGCGCCTGACTAATAATAATGACACGCGCTTTTGGATGTATCCTGAATATAGGATTGGGCGTTACTGGAAGATGGTCTTTACAAACAATACAAGATCGTATAGATGTGACTAAATTTTCCATCTTATTTTTTACCAGCAAGCACAATTACTATTTCTCCTTTGGGAGGTTTATTTGTGTAATGTGCTAATACTTCTGTAACCGTACCTCGGATAGTTTCTTCATGTAATTTTGTAATCTCTCTGGAAACAGACACTTGACGATCTTCTCCGAAAAATTCAGCAAAATGTCCTAACGTTTTTACCAGTTTATGAGGAGACTCATAAAAGATCATGGTTCGCGTTTCTTCTGTAAGTGCTAGAAAACGCGTCTGTCTTCCTTTTTTAACAGGGAGAAATCCTTCAAAAACAAACTTATCGTTCGGTAAACCGCTATTGACGAGTGCTGGTACAAACGCTGTGGCTCCAGGAAGACAATCTACTTCAACACCTGCTTCTACACAGGCTCTCGTTAATAAAAACCCAGGATCCGAAATGGCAGGTGTTCCTGCATCACTTATCAAGGCAATAGTTTCTCCAGCTTGTAGGCGTTTTACAAGACTCTCTACAGTCTTATGCTCATTATGCATATGATGACTCATCATAGGCGTGGTAATCTCAAAATGCTTGAGCAATTTGCCGCTTGTACGCGTATCTTCTGCTAGAATAAGGTCTACTTCTTTAAGCACGCGTATGGCTCTTAGAGTAATATCTTCTAGATTTCCAATAGGTGTTGGAACAATATATAATTTGTTATGTTCAGTCATACATGGGGCGTATTCTTTTACCTAAAAAGTACGATATAGGTAAGAAAATTAATACGATTAAAGAAAAAAGATAGCCGCCATCATCTGCGTGAATATGGGCTGCAAATGCCAGAACAGCATCAAAAAACAATCCAGCATACGCCCACTCCGTCAGCCATGGTATACCTCTCCAAAGTACCATCACAATTCCTATTACTTTAGCAATCGCCAAAGGAATCACAATATACGTAGGATACTGAAGTGACTCAAAAAATCCCTCTACCATTGCGGTGTTTCTAAAATACATTTGTGCAGAAAACACAAAAACACCACACGTAATGAGTGTGGCGATCCAATAGACAATCTTTTGAATTTTCATGGTTAGAATCGATTAGTTGAATTTACTTTCAATAATCTGCATAAAACGCTCTTCATACTCTTCTTTTCCTTCCCAAGCATTATAATCCGGTTTCACCATTTGATGTATAAACTGCTTTGCTTCCTCCAGAGAGCGAAAAGTACTTAGTTGTGACAAGACGCGATTGTAATCAGTATCGCTTCCTTGGAAGAGATGTTTTATAAAAGCGAGTTTATCATTAAGCCCAATCTTAAGACCGTTTTTAAGTTTGGCGTTTAAGTTTTTAGGAGTTGCATCTTCCTCCACCAATGTGACAGGATCAAAAATAGGTGTCTGGGCAAACTCTCCTCCTATGTCAAACATATCATTTTTTTGATAGCGATCTTTAGGTTCTATAGACTCTACCATCTCATCTATAGCAGAGGCTTCTGGAGGCATTTCGGCTACCATATCTTTTATTTTTTCAATAACAGGCTCATGTACAGGCTCTTCTTCATTAAAAACAGTTCCATCAGGTCTATGTCTATCATTAGCTCTTGCCTCTGCAAAACGCGCTTCGTTTTCAGCAACAATCTCAGCAGGTGTTTTAGTCCTTGGTGTTGAGGGTATTTCTATTTTTTCTTTTGCAGGTACTTGCGCTATTTCTTCAAGGTCAGGAGACTTTATTTCAAGAGTAGAAAGATCTTCTAGTGCTTCTTCTATTTTAGACAATCCAATAGTAGGTTGCCCTGATTGCTCCAGCTTTTCTGCATAGGATAATATCATTAATTTCTCATAAAGAGCACGAGATTTCTCCGTCATTTGCGTGTACGAAGTATCATCTTTGAGTTGTAATATTTTGTGTGCGAGACTTATTAATTCTGCTTTGATAGATTTCTTCATAACTTTCGAATACTTAACGTTGATTACGCCTCTTTTTTGATAAATTTACCCTGATTTTAAATCAAACGCTAGAAATAGCGTTTTGGTCTTGAAAAGTACAAAATGTTTCTTGAAAACACAGTAAATCATAAAGAGCAATTCGGTTGGATTGAAGTAATTTGCGGATCTATGTTCTCTGGTAAAACAGAAGAACTCATCCGTAGGCTTA
Source organism: uncultured Dokdonia sp. (assembly GCF_937910895.1). GTDB lineage: Bacteria > Bacteroidota > Bacteroidia > Flavobacteriales > Flavobacteriaceae > Dokdonia. Next base: position 121,705 of record NZ_CALEMI010000160.1, read on the forward strand.
AACGCGCGCAGTTTGCAAAGCAAAAAGTAGAGATCTTCAAACCTACTGTAGATACCCGTTATGACCAAGAAATGGTGGTATCTCACGATGCCAACGAAATACGCTCTACGCCCGTTCCTGCGGCTGCAAATATTCCTATGCTAGCAGACGATTGTGATGTGATTGGAATTGATGAAGCTCAGTTTTTTGACGATGAAATTGTAAAAGTATGCAATGACCTTGCTAATAGAGGTATTCGGGTAATTATTGCAGGGCTTGATATGGATTTTAAAGGAAATCCTTTTGGTCCTATGCCAGCTCTGATGGCTACAGCCGAGTATGTGACTAAAGTACACGCCGTATGTACACGCACAGGGAACTTAGCGCAGTATAGCTATCGCAAAGCTCAAAATGATAAACTTGTTCTTCTAGGAGAAACCGAAGAATATGAACCCCTAAGCAGGGGAGCTTATTATAAAGCCATGCTACGTGACCGTCTCAAAAAAATGGAAGTCAATGACCCTACCGAAGTTGTTCCAGAAAAAATACCTGATACAAACACTGATAAATAATCTCTTATGGGGGTCACTCGTCTAGAAATAGATCTCAAAGCGTTAAAACATAATTACTCCTACCTTAGAGCCAAGGTCGCTGACAACATTAAAATGATGGCGGTCGTAAAAGCTTTTGGTTACGGAAGCGATGCCTGTGAAATTGCCCTTTTTCTAGAAAAACTAGGTGTTGATTATTTTGCAGTGGCGTATGCTGATGAGGGGGAAATATTGCGAAAAGCTGGAGTAAAAACACCTATTTTAGTATTGCATCCACAGCCGGACAACTTCAATATCATTATTGAACACTGTTTGGAACCTAGTTTATATAGTGCGCGTGTGTTTAAAGAATTTTCCGCTTTCGCGAAAGCGCAACAACAGAAAAACTATCCTGTACATCTTAAATTTAATACTGGACTAAATCGTCTGGGATTCTGGGAAAACGATACCGATTGGATACTGGAACGCTTAAAAGAAACCACTACAATCAAGGTAGCGTCTATTTTTTCTCATCTTGTTGCTAGCGAAGACCCAAAAGAAAGAGAATTTACACAACATCAAATTGCTAGTTTTACAAAAATAGCTGCTACATTTCTTACATCCCTAGACTACACTCCTTTTTTACATCAAAGTAATACGTCTGCCATTATCAATTATCCAGAGGCGCAATTTGATATGGTTCGCGCGGGTATAGGGTTGTATGGCTATGGTAATTCGCCTGAGGAAGATGCACATTTACAACCTGTGGCTTCTCTTATATCTGTTATCTCACAAATACATGCAATAGAACCTGGTGAATCTGTAGGGTACAATCGCGCGTATAAAGCAACTCATTATGAGAAAACAGCCACCATCCCCATAGGTCACGCCGACGGTATTTCTAGAGCGTATGGTCAAGGTAAAGGATATGTCACTATAAATGGTCAAAAAGCGCCCATTGTAGGAAATGTGTGTATGGATATGCTTATGGTAAATATTACAGATATAGATTGTAAAGAAGGAGATGATGTTGTTGTATTTGGAAAAGGAGCTTCTGCTGTAGATTTGTCGGCAACTATTCATTCTATTTCTTATGAATTACTTACTGCGGTATCTCAACGAGTAAAACGTGTCGTTCTTCGATAGAGGGCTTGTCACTCTTAAAGTTTTGTTAACTGAATTTCTTTTTTTAGTACCTTCGAGGTCATTAACCTTTAAACCAAATTAAGATGTTAAAAGAATTTAAAGCATTTATCATGACGGGTAACGTCATAGAGCTTTCGGTAGCGGTCATTCTAGGAGCTGCTCTCAACGGCGTAGTAAAAGGATTTACTGATAAAATCATGATGCCAATTATAGGGTATTTTACTGGTGGGATAGACTTTGCAGATAAAAAGATTGTTCTTACCGAAGCTGTACTTGGCGCAGACGGTGCTGTTGTTACTCCTGAAAACGCTATTATGTACGGAGAATGGATTAACACGATTATTAATTTAATTATTGTTGGGTTTGTGCTGTTTCTGATTATAAAGGCCTATAACAAATCAAAGAAAAAAGAAGAAGCGGCTCCTGCACCAGATCCAGGACCATCAGAAATTGATTTGTTAAAAGAAATTAGAGATTCGCTTAAAAAATAAGAACTCGTATTATAAAAATCCCGTTCTACAATGGGATGACGTAAACGTCACCGCTACACTATATATTCTAATTTTAAACCGCCTTCGTTATCTAGCTAAGGCGGTTCTTTTTGTTAGGAATAATACATTTTCGTCTTCTTTTGTGTACCCTAGAAACATTATCTGCTTTTTAGACCTTTTTATATCAATTAATTAAGCACTAGTTGCTACATTTGAGTTTTTAAATTTTAATCTATACTTATACTGATGAGAGTAGCTGTAGTCGGTGCTACCGGAATGGTAGGCCAAGTGATGTTGCAAGTACTTGCAGAGCGTAATTTTCCTATAACTGAATTGATCCCTGTTGCTTCAGAGCGATCTGTAGGTAAACATATTACCTATAAACAGAAGGAATACACTGTTTTTTCTATGCAGGATGCTATAGATGCCAAACCAGATATTGCTATTTTTTCTGCAGGCGGTGACACCTCTCTTGCGTATGCACCAAAATTTGCAGAAGTAGGCACGACTGTTATAGATAACTCATCTGCTTGGCGTATGGATCGTACTAAAAAACTAGTGGTTCCAGAAATTAATGCCAATACTTTAACTAAAGAAGATAAAATTATTGCAAATCCTAATTGTTCTACCATACAATTGGTACTAGCTCTAGCACCATTGCATAAAAAATATGGGATTAAAAGATTGGTGGTTTCTACCTATCAATCTATTACAGGAACGGGAGTCAAAGCGGTACAACAGCTAGAAAATGAATATACTGGACAAAAGGGTGAAATGGCATACCTCTATCCTATTCATCGAAATGCTATTCCCGCTTGTGATGTTTTTCAAGAAAATGGATATACTAAAGAAGAGTTGAAGCTCGTCAATGAAACTCAAAAAATACTAGACGATCGCACGATTGCGGTTACGGCTACAGCAGTACGTATTCCTGTGGTAGGAGGTCATAGCGAGTCTGTTAATATAGAATTTCATACGGAGTACGATCTTAGCGAAATACGTAAAATATTAAGTGAAGCAGACGGAGTTACAGTACAAGATAATCCAGACACAAACACCTACCCTATGCCTATCTATGCCGAAGGTAAAGATGACGTTTTTGTAGGACGTATCCGTCGTGATCACTCACAAGAAAACTCTCTTAATATGTGGATTGTTTCTGACAATCTTCGCAAAGGAGCGGCTACCAACGCTGTCCAGATTGGAGAGTATCTTGTAGCGAATGGATTGGTTTAAAATCAAATTTTTACACAATATTTAAAACCTTCCTTGTGAAGGTTTTTTTATTATAGTAGCTCATCTAACATAATACCTATGAAAACAATAGACCTATCCACTTGGAAACGCAAACAACACTTTGAATTTTTTAGCCAGTTTGAAGAGCCTTATTTTGGAATTACAGTGTCTGTAGATGTAACGATCGCTATGCAAAAAGCCAAAGAACTAGACGTTTCTTTCTTTCAATACTATTTACACAAATGCATCCTAGCAACCAATCAAATTGAAAATTTCAGGTTTCGTATCACACCAGAAAACGAGGTTATTGTACACGATCATATAGGTGCTTCGGCAACCATTATGAGGCCTAACGAAACTTTTGCTTTTAGTTATATTCCGTATGAAGAAGATTTTGATATGTTTGTAAAGATCGTTCAAAAAGAAATAGACCGGATTCAAGAAAGCGATGCCTTATTTCCTGTCGAAAATCCAGATAGTGTCATTCATTATTCAGCAATTCCTTGGCTAGATTTTAGTGCTATTACACATTCGCGTATGTTTAAAGCAAAAGATAGTGTTCCTAAAATCTCTTTTGGAAAAGTTTCTACAAAAAATGACAAAAAGACAATGTCTATTGCTATATATATTCATCACGGTCTTGCTGACGGTCTTCACGTAAGTAGGTTTATAGCTATTTTTCAAAATTTACTGAATAAGTGATTTTTTTGATTTTTGGAAAAATTGACAATTATTTTACGCATGCTTGTAATAGAAATAAAAGTACTGCGTCTAAGACCTCAATAATAACCAAAACAAATAAAACTCATGAAATTAGTAAACACAATTATTAGAATCGGTCTTGGAGTGATGCTCCTTACTTTTGGGCTTAACAAATTTTTCTGGTTTATGCCAGACTTTGAATTTGGCCAAGATGTTGGCGCAACAAATTTATTTCAAGCTTTTACAGATAGTGGCTATATGTGGCCATTGGTAGGAGGGCTTGAAGTTGTGGTGGGTCTTCTTTTTATTATAAAAAAAGCATTTCCAGCAGCATTACTTGCGTTATTACCTATTTCTGTGAATGTGGTACTTTTTCATGCGGTATTAAATCCTGCAAACATAGCCCCTGCGTTGCTTGTAGCTATTGTTAATCTTTATTTTATCTATAAAAACTGGAGCAATTTTAGACATCTCGTTCAATAAAGAAATACATTCTCTTATATATACAACCCTGCCTGTTTGAGGTGGGGTTTTTTATGCTTTCGCGAAAGCGTACAAATCCCTATCTTCACTATCTCAAAAATATACTTCAGCCTTATGAAAAGAGTCCTTTTATTAGCCTTTATGAGTAGCGTGCTATTCTCTTGTAAAAATGATATGAAATCTACAGAAAAACCTATTGCAGTGACCTATACACCTACCCAAAAAGTAGACACCATAGATACATATTTTGGTACAGAAGTGCCAGATCCTTATCGCTGGCTAGAAGATGATCGTAGTGAAGAAACTCAAGATTGGGTAAAACGTCAAAATCAAGTTACCTATAATTATCTAGATACCATTCCTTTTAGAGCACAACTTAAAGAGCGTTTATCAACATTATGGAATTATGAAAAAATAGGTGCTCCTTTTAAAGAAGGAGCGTATACGTATTTCTATAAAAACAACGGACTTCAAAACCAGTATGTGATTTATAGATACAAAACAGGAGATCAACCCGATACTGCTACGGTATTTTTAGATCCTAATACATTTTCAGATGATGGAACTGTTTCATTAGGTAGTGCTAGTTTTTCTAAAGATGGTAGTACGCTTGCGTATAGTATATCTGAAGGAGGAAGTGACTGGCGTAAAATTCTAATTATGAATTCTGAAACTAAAGAAATTATTGAAGACACATTAATAGATGTAAAGTTTTCGGGAATTTCTTGGTACAAAAACGAAGGTTTTTACTATTCAAGTTATGACAAACCTAAGGGGAGCGAACTTTCTGCAAAAACAGATCAACATAAATTATACTATCATAAATTAGGAACTCCTCAATCTCAAGATGTTGTTGTTTTTGGTGCTACTCCACAAGAAAAACATAGGTATATAGGTGGACGTGTCACAGAAGATGATCGCTATTTAATCATTTCGGCGAGCGTTTCGACCTCCGGAAATAAATTGTTTATGAAAGATCTTACAAAACCGAACTCGTCTCTTGTTACGATAGTGGGTCATACCGATTCTGACACCAATATTATAGAAAACGAAGGGAGTAAGCTGTTTTTAGCTACTAATTTAAATGCGCCTAACCGTCGTGTTGTGACCGTAGATGCTAGTAATCCTACTCCAGAAAATTGGGTGGATCTTATTCCAGAAACAAAAAATGTGTTGAGTATTTCTAGTGCTGGAGGAAACTTTTTTGCAGAGTATATGGTAGATGCAGTTTCAAAAGTATTACAATATGATTATCAAGGAAATCTTATCCGTGAAGTAGAATTACCAGGGATAGGATCTGCAGGAGGGTTTAGCGCCAAAAAAGAAGAAACAGAACTTTATTATAGTTTTACAAATTATAAAATGCCTTCAAGTACCTATTTATATCAAATAAAAGAAGGCACCTCCGAATTATATCGTAAACCCAACATTGATTTTAATCCTGATAATTACGAAAGTACGCAGGTCTTTTATAACTCAAAAGACGGAACGAAAGTGCCTATGATTATCACCCATAAAAAAGGACTAGAACTCAATGGGAAGAACCCTACAATTCTATATGCTTATGGTGGTTTTAATATAAGTCTTACTCCTAGTTTTAGTATTTCCAATGCGGTCTGGATGGAACAAGGGGGTATCTACGCTGTCCCTAATTTACGTGGTGGCGGTGAGTATGGAAAAGAGTGGCATGACGCAGGTACAAAGATGCAAAAGCAAAATGTGTTTGATGATTTTATTGCTGCTGCAGAGTATCTTATTGATCAAAAATATACCTCTAGTGATTATTTGGCGATTCGTGGTGGATCTAATGGGGGACTTCTTGTAGGAGCAACTATGACACAACGTCCTGATCTTATGAAAGTAGCTTTACCAGCCGTAGGGGTTATGGATATGCTTAGATATCATACTTTTACTGCAGGTGCAGGATGGGCTTATGATTATGGTACGGCAGAAGACAGTAAAGAAATGTTTGAATATCTTAAAGGATATTCACCTGTTCATAATATAAAGGAAGGGGTTTCATATCCCGCAACACTCGTTACTACAGCAGATCACGATGATCGTGTGGTGCCGGCGCATTCTTTTAAATTTGCCGCAGAGCTACAAGCAAAACAAGCAGGAGATGCACCTACCCTTATCCGAATAGAAACCGATGCTGGACACGGTGCTGGAACTCCAGTAAGTAAAACCATTGAGCAATATGCAGACATATTTGGTTTTACATTATATAATATGGGATATAGAGTATTACCTGGGAAAGTAAAAGGGTAATCCAAATACGAAAGTAGAAAAACGAACAACGAAAAGGCTCAGGTATCACTTGGGTCTTTTCTCTTTTTACGCTCCTACCTCTCTCTGGCAGACAAGTTCACGAAAGCGTATACAACCAGCATCAAATAACCTCAAACAACTTCCCTGGCAAAGGGCGTATCACACCTTTGAGTTCCATGGTGAGGAGGATTCCTGCTATTCTGTGAGTGGGCATTTTACAATGTAACGCAATAAGATCTAACTGTTCTTTTCCGTGTTCTGTTAGAAAACGCCAAATAGATTTTTCGTCATCATCTAGTTCTACAAAAAGTTTTTTCTGAACAGGTAATGGGGCATCTTCTTTTAGTTTCCAATTAAGAATATACGCTAAGTCTGCTGCCGATGTAAGCAAATGTGCTTTGTGTTGTTTAATCAGATTATTACAACCTATACTTAACGGGTCATTCGCTCTTCCTGGTACGGCAAATACATCACGGTGATAGCCATTGGCAAAATCTGTAGTGACGAGAGAGCCTCCTTTGGCGGCACTTTCTATCACAATAGTCGCCTCACTGAGTCCGGCAATAATCCGATTACGTTGTAAAAAATTAGTGTGAACAAAGGTATCTGATGTCCAAAAATCGGTCATAAAGCCACCGTTTTTTTCTACCTCTTTTATGTATTTACTATGCACTTTCGGATACATCTTATCAAGTCCATGCGCCAATACGCCAATTGGTTGTGTTGCCCATTTGCAATGTTAATCTAAATGTCCCCAAACCTACAGATAGAGCACTCCCTCCTGAATCAAATAAAACTCTAGGAGCTGAATTAAAGAGAAAACGTATGGAATCTCAACTATCACAAAGAGAAGCCGCAGAACGGCTCTCAGTATCATTGATAACGTATAGGGGATATGAAAGTAATAAGAATATTCCTCACGATCATATTAAGAATAGAGTTAATCAATTTATTGGATATAACTTCTGGGATGATGGTTCTGAAACCTTAGCTAATAAGCTTTTACGCTATCGAATAAAAAAAGAAATGACAGCTGCTGAATTAGGAACTGTCATAGGGGTTAGTAGGAATACAATCAAACGAATTGAAACAGAAATTTATGTATCAGATAAAATGAAAAAGATAATTAGTGGTTTCTTGAAATAACCTCAAATTTATAAAATGTTATTATATGTTTTATGTCTTATAATCCAAATGGATAGTAACTAACACTATTTTAAGAGCTTTTAAATTTTTTTCAGGCAAGCTACTACTTCTATAAAAGGAGTATTTTCAATGAACTCTACGTTAGCACTAAATTATGTAATCTTATTAATTAAAATAAATCCATACTAGGAAAATACTCTCTTAAACATCTTGGGTCATTTTCAATATTATTTAACACATCTTTAAGTATTTCTTTCGATTCTGTTTTTTCTCGATTCGACATCAATTCAGAAATTACGTTGTTAGTATTATCTGGGGAAACTATTCTTATTGTTTCTATATTGTCAATAATGTATTTTAGTGTAATTTTCAAATTCCCAATAATTGTGGAATTAAAATAATTAATGTTCTCCAATGCCTTCTTTGTCAACTCCTTTATAAGTATAGATTTCATAGGAACATCTTTCTTTTCTCTTAAAATTTTTAGCAATTTTATTATTTCTCTTTTATCATTTACATTATCACCAAAATCTTCTTGTTTGTACGGATTCATTTTAATCCTTGATGCATTTCCAAATATGTTTTCAGGATTTTCATATAAGTGATATTCATTTCCTCCTTTTCTAAAATCCGTTCGTCTACCTGGAACAACATCTATACAAGTCTTTTCTCCATCTATATTATATATTAAACCTATTGATCGTCTTTGTTTTCTTACTTTAATCAAATCTGTATCTTCAAACTCATACCTGAAATAATCTAATACTGAATAATACATTTCTTCTAATGTCCTAAAACTTGTTTTTTTAAAACTAATCCTTATGTCAAAATCTGAGATTTTAGTTACCGAAGTTTTTTGTTTAACTGAACCTTGGTGAGTTGGTCGTCCTAATATTTCACTATGATACCTTTTCTTCAAAGCTTTTTTAATTCTCAACGACTTTCGTAATGTCTTTTGATCAAAATTATCCATTTTACATGAAGTCACAACTGAAGATAAATAAGTAACCTCATCAATATCACTCTCATCAATATCTCCAGATTCAAAAAGAGATATAATCAAGAGCCAAAAACTAGTTATTGAAGCTCCAATTACGGCACCTTGAAGAGTAGACTTTATAACAGAGTTAAGATCAAAATCTAAATTCGGATCTTCCTTAATAGCATTCCACTGATAAATAACATTTAACAATAACGCTATACTACCTCCATATATTCCGCCTTTTGATATTTCTCTAGTTCTATTATTTTTCATTTTAGATCAAATTTTACTTAAACAAAGTGTTATTTATCTTGAAATGGAGGCGTGGGTATTATTCTGTTAGCAATTTCTTTAGATTTTTTAGGGTTTACAGCCTCATTTGGATATGCGTCTAAAATTAAAGAAGGTAATAGTCGTTGCGTTAAATCAGAAAATGTAAATCCATATTCTCTTATATCAGTTTTGCCTGTGACCTCCACCATATCTTTAATATTATGATTAGTGAAACCAAGTTCAGTCAATGGTTCTTTTAAAACAGCTAATCTTTGTTCTTCATTCGGTCTGCTAAATTTTAAGATATCGGCAGCTCTTCTCTTTATTGCAGGGTCTAAAGAGTTTAAGCGATTCGTACACATGATAACTGCTGCTGGAAGTTTTCCATTAGCTATTCTATCAATTCCACGTATAAATGCATTTACTCCAGCTTTATCTTCATGATGCATTTGGTTACTTTCGCGAGATTGAGTCAAAGCATCAGCTTCGTCCACTAGAAGAATTACTGCTCCTCTAGATTTACCTGATGGATTGTTGAGTTTTTTAGCTTTTTCAATTGAATAATCAAATGCTGTAGATATGAGTTTTGTCATTTCGCCAACACGACCTTGTCCTCTTGCGGATAAACTTAAAGGCAGTAAAGTAACATCTATTTTTTCTTGTCTAGCAACTGCATCACCAATACATGTTGCTAATTCTGATTTACCTGATCCAACATCTCCTTCTAAAATCACCAATGGAGGTCTTCTTAATACAATATTGGATATATGTTTTGCATTGGGATGATATTTTTCAATCCAAGATTTGATTCCTTCAGGATTTATTAACAAACTTAGGATTTTAGTCATACGACTTTTATGACTATCTAATCCAACCAATGCGTTTAGTCGATCTTGAAATTCAAAATCTGGATATATAACTGCTTGTTCAAATAAGCTTTCTGTTGATGGTCTTGTACTCATAATTAATATTTTTTAACAGTGAAACGATTTAGTGATTTACTTCCGGAACTATATGTTTTGTCTTGCAACATGTAACCATTTACACCTGGTTCAGCTGCTCCCGTTCTTTTGATAGGCAAATTGTTCTTATAATTATTTCTTTCTTCTGAACTTAAATTAAACCACGATGAAGTATATATGAGATAACTATTAAAGAACGCTCCTTTAACATCAGCTCCAGGTTTTATTCTTCCAGGATCGTCATCAACCCCTGATGTGTTAGCAAGGTCTCTTGCTGTATACTGTATTGTGGGTTCTGTCCAATCACCATCTTTTTGAAATCCGTAAGTAACTTTATCTAGATAACCATCTTTAAGAAGTTCTATCATCTCTGCTTCTAAATCAGATATGTGACTATCAGATGGAGCACCATAAAACCTTTGCATTCTTTTTAAATCTGTTGCTACTTTGGCTGCTAGTTCTTTAGCATGTGTAATTGTGAAACTATTATTAAATGTATTACTATAACTCATATAACTTTTTTTAAATGTGAAATGATGGACCAAATACTTTTTTCCAGTAGTAAACAGTATTTTCTTTTGTAGTAGCAGCTAATGCAGCATCTATTGCATCGCCTGCATCTATTGCAGCATCTTCAATCAAATCTGCTTGAGCGTTTGTATAAAGCTTTGCTGCATTATTTTCTGCATTAACTGGATCTATGATCTGTACAGGCTCTGAAAATGTTCCGATGCTGCCATAAGCATAATAATCATTAAATGAAATTTGATCCCTTACACCAGTTGTTGCTAGATAGGTAAAAAAGCTTTGAAGCGCTTCTGGATAATCCGAAAAGTCTTGACCATTATCTGCAAGTTTTGCAAATATTAATTCGATCATAAATGACTTGAACTTAAAATCAGGGTTTTCAATTTTCATATTTTTCGCCCAATATTTTGCAAGTCTGATTATCTGTGCGAAATGAGTGTTATTTTTTGATTTCCTCGCTTTGATAAATTCTATATGGAATGGGATATTCGTTTTTAAAAACGAACCATCATTTTGACTTACAAGATCGCCATACCAGTCTGGATCATCGTAATAAAGTATTGGTACAATGTCTACGTCTAAACTAGTTCCTTTGAAAGAAACTTGAACAGAATATGTTTGTGGAACTACTTGATCTGGACTAAAATTAGGGAAAGCCTTTCGTAACTTTTCTGCTAAATAATTTAATAACTCTTCTATACTAGACGGAGCATCGTCTGCCTTGATATAACAACCAACATCAATATCACTAATTGATTTTAGAGCAGTGCCTTTTGCAAGACTTCCAGAAATAAGCATTCTTTTTAACACAAAGTCTGGATGCTCATTTAAGTAGTTTGTAAGTTTATCTCTCAACCGACCTGCCTGTGCTCGATATTCTTTGGCTTTATCACTCGGTAAATTAATAGTATTTACTGCCCAATTCGCTATGTCTTTTTGTGAGACGTGTTCTCTTCCCATAATTTTAATGTGTTATTTTATGATGGCAAGAACGTCACATTTTGAGAGTGATTCAATACCTTGGTGAGGGTATATTTTGTGTTGGAAACACTAAGTTTCTTGAATAGGAAAGATGACGAAGAGGTAGTAGGCGGATAGTTGCTTTCACGGTGTTAAATGTCTGTCTTTCAAAAGAAACTTCTTTTATTTCTAATTCTAGCGCGCCAGACTGACTATTTCTCTAAATAGATCTACTAGGCCTATTTTTAAAGCTCTTCCTAATCTTTATATAAATTTTGAAGTTTTAATAATGTCATGGCATTGTTATACAAATGTGGTACTACATTGGCATACGTTAATAAGTGTTTCTTTGGTATATTTTTAAACTCCGAAAGTCGTGATGGATAGAATAAGTCATTCGAATAATATAATACTCCTATTCCTTGACTAACTAACTGTTTGGTTAAAGGGATCATGTAATCGTCCAAATAGGTTTGATCCCATTTTCTGCCATCAGCACTAGAATTATCAAAAATGACTAGTTCAAAATCTGTTGGATGTGATCCATTTTTATTTATCAATTTATCTTTTATCTGTTTGTAAGTTAATTCTTTAACACTTATTTCCGTACAATTGAATTGTACTTTTGAAGAGCCTTTCATAAAAATTCGTTCTAAATCTTCATTAATAGGTGTTGTAACTTCGTTTACTAATAGTATTTGAGATTGCCCTCGCAATTCTTCGTTATCTTTTTCAGAGTTTTTAATATGCTGTATAGTTCTAATTTCTGCTTCTCTTACATTTTCGATAGATTTTTGAAATTTTCTTTTCACCGTTTTATCTAATCCAAAAATGCCTAAAAAAGTTAAGACTAATGTTAGTAATATTCCTTGTACTCCTAGTTTGGTAATGAATAGATTATCAATTTTATTTTCATTGGTGATGGTTCGTTTTGTATTCTCTAGAATATTCTTATTTAATGAGTTTACTTCCTTATCTATTTTTTGTTGAATCTGAATTTCTGAATTATTAGTTTCTATTGAAACTTCTTGAACTTTGTTAGTGTCTTGTTGTGCAGCTAGAAGCGTCACAAAACTTATTGCTATGATGAATATTGTTTTTTTCATTGATTTTATTTTAAAAGATTGAAAGTTATTTTTTATCAGGATGAACTTTGTATGTATATTTTATGCCTAATTCTTCTAGTAGTTCAATAAGAAATAGTCCGCTAACAGCGTAATTAGTTCTAAACCCAGTATATTCTTCAGAAGTACCTGCATAGTGAATTCCTAGTACTTTTCCAGATGTGAAGTCTAACAAAGGGGATCCTGAATTTCCTCCCCAAGTGGTACAATCATGATGGTAGATGTAATTTGAAATACAGGTTCTAAAAAAAGCACCTGGTGCAAATTGTTTTACGCCTGATACTCCATTAAAAGAAGCACTTCGTAATTCTTCATTTTCACTACATGCAGGATAACCAATGACATAAATATCTTCTTTCAATGTTGGAGGCTTATAAGAAAGTTCTAATCCTTCAGGTAATTGATGCTCATTATGATTTATAGTTTGTACTCGTAACAAAGCAATATCTAATTCTGAATTTTTAGTAATATGAATTACTTCTTTGATATCAAATTCAAGTTCTTCACGGGTATCATGCTCTTCTTTAAAATCAATTTTAACTCCTAATGGACGCCTTCTATGACTTTCCTTTATTTGGAATACTCCTTTTTCTTTTTGTGAAGCAAAATGCTGTGCTACATGTCTATTTGTTACAATGATATCCGTATCATAAATTAGCCATCCTGTGCCTGCCCATTTTCTTCTATCATCTCCTATAATTTCAATACGCCCAACAGCAGGAATCACTTTGGAAATCGTATCTATGTTTTCTGTTATGTGTTTTTCCCAAGATGTTGTAATGGCAATATCAATTTGATCGTTATTGATAAGAAATACAGGACGATCAATGGTTTTTATAATACTTTGTTCGGCACGCTTGTATAAGTCGACTTCTTCAACTATTCCGTCAATGGAAGAGTTAAAAAGCATATCAATTACATATTTATCTTCATGGTCATTTAAAAATGTTTGTAGGCTTTCAAAGAAGGTTCCATCATTGGTAAAGTCAACACGAAGTTCTATACTTCGAATTATTTCTTCATTGTTGTAATAGTCTTTTAAATTGGCTAAGACTTCTTTAGGAGATTTTACTGAATTTTCGTTTTCTGAAGCTTGTTTTTGTGAATCCATGGTACTTGTTTTTGTATGACAACAAGTATGTTAGAAACAACAAAAATGGCAATACCTTGGTGAGGGTATATTTAATCAAATCGGGAAATAAAGCTTAGTCAAAATCATAACCTCTGTTGAGTGCGTAACTCAATAGAGCATCTCGACCTTTAAGGTTTAATTTCTTTGTAATGTTTTTACGATGTGTCAATACTGTATGTTTACTAACAAATAGTTTGTCGGCAATCTCTTGGCTACTCAATCGCTTACCTATCAATTCTAAGATTTGATTTTGCGTTTTAGTAAGAAGTTTTTCTTTTCTTATTTCAGTTGTAGAACTCTCTTCCTCCAATGGAACATCTGAGTCGTAGTAGATTTCTCCTGCATGTACCTCCCTGATTGCTTTTAAAAGCACTGGTAATGTTGCATTTTTAAGCAAGTATCCTTTTGCACCAGCATCTACCATTTTGTTGAAAAGCTCACGTTTTCTAAACATAGTAAACGCAATGACTTTGATATGTGAATACTTTGCTGTGATTTGTTTTGTTGCTTCAATACCATCTAACTTTGGCATACGAATGTCCACAATTACAACATGTATATGTCTACTCTTTTGCTCTAAAAGTTCTAGTAAAGCAACTCCATCATTTACTTTACCGATAATGGCAATATCTTTTTCAAACCCAAAAAAAAGATCTATTCCGTCAATAAGACTATTATGATCTTCTGCAATTACGATATTTATCATAGTGGTATTTCGATTATAAATGTGGTTCCTTTGTTAGCAGCAGAATCAATAGTTAACTTTCCTTTTAACTCTTCTATTTTTTTCTCTATACTATTTAATCCTAGCCCTTTTTGTTTTTCTAATTTGGTTTTATCTAGTCCAACTCCATCATCTTCTACGATGATTGTTATAGAATTTTCATCAGCAGTAATGTCTATAGAAACTTCTGAGGCTTTTGAATGCTTTACTGCGTTTGTGATGAGTTCTGTAGTCATTCGACGCAAGTCATTTTCAATGGATATGTTTACAATATTAATCGTTCCATGACTTTGTACTTCGACTGATAATTGATTACTTTCATTCATAATAGCTGCAAAATCTTTAATAACGTCTACCCAATAACCAGAATTTTGAGACGCTGAGTCTTCTAAATGCGCCATATTCCTAACTTTTAGATACGCTTCATTTATTAGCTCTTGTGTTTTAGATATTAAACTTTCCTCTTCTTGTTGGAAACGATCTTTACGGACTTTAAGATTATCAAAGCACTGCTGAATCGCAATAATTAAACTTCCTAAATTATCATGTAATTCCCCTGCAATGCGTTGTCGTTGCTTATCTTTTTCATCATTACGAGCGTCTATTGCTTCAATTTCTTTTTCTTTTTCGGCAAGCAGTTTTTTACTTCTATAATACAATATGAGGATGGCACCAATAATAATCACAGCAATTAAAATAATCATTACCTGGTATAACAGGTTTTTATCTTTTATTCCTTCAGCTTTTAAGATTAAATTTTTTTGAGATAATTCATTGGTTTCTAATAAAGTTAATATAGTGTTCTGTTTTGTAATGTTTATACTATCCCTATATGAAACCATTTTTTTATAATATATAAAAGCAGAATCTTCCTCCCTCAAATTCTCATAATTGAGAGATAAGTATTTGTACAATCCTATTTTTCTGTTATAAATATTTTCTTTAATTGGCAAGGTTTCTGCTTTAAGAAGAATGTCAATGGCTTCCTCATAATTGCCTTGAAGTGTATATGTATATGCTTTTGTTTTTAAAGATGATTCTATACGATCTGGAGAATCTAGTATGTTAGCATAATACAGCATGCTATCAGCATGAATTTTGGCTTGTTTAAAATCATCAGTATAGCTTTGATAGAATACTGATTTGTAATTGTGCAATTTGTACATTGCATCAGGTGTTCCAATTTTATTTGCATAATGATTTGCTTTTTTTAAATGGAATTGAGCATTTTTAGTATTTGAAGGAGTAATTCCTAAAAAGCTTAATCCTAAATGCGCAATAAGTAATTGTTCTGCGCTATCATCTTTACGTGCATTTTCAAAAAAGACTTTTAAATAAGATTCACCATCATATTCTAAGAAATCTTGAGAAACTAAAGTGTAGTGTAAATCATAATTAATAATGTTTGTCATTTTTATATTCCCAGATGTACGGAATAGTCTTTGAGCTTTGAGCTTGAGAGCATACGCTTTTTCCTCTTGGTTATTATATCTGTAGGCATCCCCAAGTATATAACAATACCATCCTTTATAATTCTTAGAAAGTTGAGTGCTATCTACATTTTTGAGTGCAATAAATGCCTTTGCTATATTACGTTGTTCTATATATAACTTCCCTTGATAATAATAGTTTAGATTATTATTAGGAGGATATAATTGTGAAAGTTCACGTTCAAAAGCAGTATAGTGTTTATTATCTAATAAGGTGTCTAGCCGGGTTTCCTGAGTAAATATCTTATTAGATAAGAATAAGCAATATAGCAAAAACAAGTATTTCAAAATTTGAATTTTAGTTTGTTAATTTACAACTATTTATGCAGGATCCAACACACCTCCACCAACTGTTCTAGGTTCTTCTTCTATTGTTATATTCAAAGATTTTCCACCGATAAACTCTTGAAGGAGTTCTATATTATAATCGTAGTCTTGTGAAGGTGAATCAAAGGTAACATGATGCTGAACAAAATAACGATAGATAGCAATATGCCAATCTTTGAAATCTTCATCGTGAACAGTAATTACCAAAATTTTATCTTGAGGAAAAGATATATGATTAAAAATAGAATCTAAAGATAAAGTTTGTCTATCCCAATCTAAATTTTCGGCAGTTAGCTTTTTACGATCAGTTGGATGTCCGTGGCTATAAATAGCAAGTAGACAAGGAATGTCTTCACTTGAAATATCATAAGGATTTCTAAGATTGAGACTGTATGTGTTTTCTGAATCAGATAATTCAACTACTGGAATTTCAGTAGCTATTTCAATTACATTTTCCTCAATTGAGTACGTTCCTTTACTGTAAAATGTTTGTTTGTGCGCTGACGCTTTTGATGTTGTCATTTGTTTTTGAGTTTAGGTTAAAATTATTAATTTAAATATGCCTCAAAACTAGATGATATAGACTGTAGAAAACATACCTTGGTGAAGGTAAATTTTGAGACAACTTAGTATTAACCAATCGGATGCAAATTTTTAAGATCATCTTGTATGTACACTTCTGCAGAAGATTAACTAGATAATAGAGAACGAATTGCAATTAATATTCACAAACAAATTGTGATTAATACGGAGTTAAAACTGAAAAACACCTATTAAGGTGTTTTCAATCACTCCAGATAATAATGAGTAAGCATCAACGCAAATACATCAAAGACTCCCATTTGATAATGCTCTGCGGTAGTATTCTTGCGAAGTGCTGGCATACGAGATTGTAACTCTGGATACCATTCACTAATAGTTTTTGAAATACCATATTTTGTGTTTTTTCCAAATTGAAGAAACGCTTGCTTGATATCTTCACGAGAATATTTATAAATTGATAGTCCTTGATCAATAGCTTGTTTCTCAAACGCATCAATAACTCTTACTACTCGTTTACTAATTCGCTTGTCAGTATCTTGATACCCTCGTAAGAGAATTAATGAAGGGTTGTATTCTTTAATGAATCCTTGTAATCTTTTTAAGTGTGCGCCTACGCTAAGTGGTCTAATACGAGCAATACCATATCTAATAAGTTCTTTTGGGTTCTCACATACAATGTAATTAAGACCTGCACCATTGGGATAGAGAACGACAATGAGTCCGCTATTTCCCATACTTTCCTTGCAACTCTATTAATTGATCTATAATAGTGTCAATATTTGTGATCCTATCACTTACATCTGGAGAGGTCATTGCTTCCAACAAACGATCTTTCAAAGTTGTTGCTTGAGATATATTATTCTGTAGTATTTCTGTATAATGCTGTTTGAGTAACCTTTCTATCGGAATACGAAGGATAAAATGGTAGCTCAAAACCGTATTTATTTGGGGAATTCTTTTTCCTTTTTCAATTTTAGATAAACTACCGATATCAATTCCTATCATTTCCGCCATATCACCAAGAGCAATCCCCGAACGCTCACGATAAGTTTTTAAGTAGTGTAATGTTTTATTCATATTAAATTAATAGGGTGTTGATTGTTATTTTTATTCAACACCGATATTCATTTTATAGGATGTGGTATTTATAAAATAGATATGCCTTTTTGCCAATATGTCAAAAAAAATTCGCTGTCACTCTTATATTTAAAGAGTAATAGTAATGACGTGATAGTATTACTGTATTATATAGGTGGTTGTATATGGTTAAATGAGATCTTCTGCATACCCTGTGACGTATCTTCACTGTACAATTTTGTATGTGTAATTATTGTAGGGTTACTTTTCTTCACTGTTTTAGGTGAAGTATGTTCACGGCTCACGTTTTTGTTAATGGAATAAAACAGTTTATGTGCTTTTCTCCGATCTTCTGTGGTGTATAGATATACTCCGTGTTCATTTTTGATATGTATGAGTCCTTTGCTAAATAATGAGGATATAGCTTTAGAGACGGAGCGTAGTGATAAGTTAGTTTTTTTTACAAAAAACCGCCTTGAAATCCAATCCCATTCTTTGTGTGATCCTGTTCGTTTATCTACCCATCCATAGGTTTGACGAATGATAACAAGTATTATTTTCAATTCTGCATACCCTAGATGCTTTAAATGAGTATCTAATATTGAGTTTGGAACGCCTGTTCTATTTATGTATGCCATAGTATGAGCATATAAGTAATACTACTTCTTATATAGATATGCCATTTGGACCATTGGTAAATGATTATCTATCAAAATGGCTGATCTATTTTTATGTTGGTGTTTGAGTAGTATATACATTATGACCTCTAACGTAGAAGCTAACCCACCATTTAAACTCTCTGAGACAGCGTACAACGAACTTATAGAGGTGTTAAGAGATGAAATAGGTCAAGATTCCATTGATCGACTAGGAGAGGATAATATACATCACATAGGGCATCATTTACTTACGTTGACTGCTATACAACTACGCATTCGTATAAAGGAGTATAAGCAAGGAAACGTGGACAATTTGAGATAATTCCCATACACTATATATGTCAAACTCTAGGAATTACATACAATTTGTATAAGCTTTTTGCTTGTACATAGAAATGGGGTGATAAGTCAGTTTTCCTAGAGTTTGACGATAATAGGAACTTTCTTATCACCCCTTTTTTGCACTTCAATATACCTATGAATACACACCAAACAAACAACTTTATCTATGGAGGGTATGTACGGAAGTCTTCTGAATCAGAGGACCGACAAGTGCAGTCTATTGAACGTCAAAAAGATGATTTACTCTCGATTATTGAAAAGGAGAGAATTATACTGAATGATGAAATTATTGAGGAAACAAAATCGGCTTTTTCTATTGGTCGAGAAGGATTTAATAATCTTATTAAGTTAACCGAGAAAGGAAAAATAAATGCATGGCTCTGCTGGCATCCAAATCGATTATCACGAAACCCAATGGATGCAGGAATTATCATTTATCTCTTAGATATTGGAAAACTTCATCATATCAAAACACCTTCACGTGTTTTCTACAATACACCTACGGACAAAATGATGCTCCAATTTGAGTTTATGATGTCTAAAAAAGACTCCGATGATAAAAGTCATTTTGTGAAGAGTGGGCTTAGAAAACGTTATGAAAAAGGATATCCAAGCGGTAGAGCTCCTATTGGTTTTTTAAATAATAAAACTCAAGAACAAGGTGATAGAGGTTGGATTATCGATCAAGATCGCATTGGCAAATTAAGGCTTCTATTTACTCGGTTTCTTAAGGGGAATGATTCACTTAACACAATTACTGAATATGCTCGTAATAATTTATATCTGACAACTCCAATAGGAAAAAGAAGTGGAGGTAAATTAGTAGCTCGTTCAGTTATTCATAGTGTACTAACAAACCCCATTTATGCAGGATTTTTTTATTCAAGAGATGAAAAAGGGAATAGTAAAAGCTTAAGGAAATTAGAAAAAAGTCTTCCTCGTATTATTTCAGAAAATGAGCATATTCAAATATTAAATATTTTTAGAAAGCATTATCATCCTAAATTACAAAAACATAATACAGCATACAAAGGTTATATTGTGGGTGGTGACGGTAACACTATAGGGGCAGATATAAAATTTCAACTTATTTGTGATTGTGGAAAAAAATTCGCGTATCGTAGTAAAGAAACCTGTCCACAGTGCGGTATTGAGATTTCAAAAATGAAATCCCCGAAGTATCTTTCTTACACCTACTATTTCAATATTAAGCGTCGAAAGACAAGAGGTTATTCGGCAAAGGGTATTGAACAAAAAAAGATAGATACATTTCTTATAGACTTCTACAACAAAGAATTGAAACTCTCTAAAAAAGAATATGAATGGGCTAAAAAGCATTTAAAAATTCTTAGAGATAAAGAATTTGAAGAGGATAAGCGACTTGTTGAATTACACAATAGTGAAATCAAATCTTTAGAAGCTAAAAAAGAGAAATTACGAAAATTATTTATCGAAGAAATGATCTCTCTTGATGAGTTTAAAGACGATGTTTCTAAACTAGAAACTCAACTTAGCATTAAAAAAAGTGAGAAAATATATGCCGAAAACTGGTATGAACAACTCGATAAATTATTAGATAACTTGTACTGCTTTGAAGATATTATCAAAAAGGCTGACTATAACGACAAAAAACAACTCTTAAAATTACTTCGTTCGAACCTAGTATGGGATGAAGAAAAACTCTTTATAAATAAGGCTGATTGGTTAAAAGAATATACAAAAGGGCGAAAGATAATATTAGAAGAATTTAAGGAGTTCGAACCTGAAAATATTAGTATAAATAAAGGCTTAAATAGTACTTTGGAGGTTTACTGTCCATTTATTACCGACTTCATGGACAAACTTCGAAATAACTACTGTAAAAAGTCAGCCATTTAGGCAGATACGCCAAGAAGGCTGATTATTATTTTCATAATGTCAAAAAGGCTGACCATATACATACACTTCATAGATATAGTAAAAAAGAACACTTATGTTGTTCTTTTTAAATATACTAACTCTATTCATAAGGTTTTATTTTAGTTAAAATAAAACTATGGATGAGCTTAACCAAACACAATGTAATCCACCTTTTCGTCTTACTCAAGAAGCATACGATGAACTCGTAATCATTTTAAGAGAAGAAATAGGTCAAGATGCTATTGATAACTTAGGTCCTGACAATATTCACCATATTGGTCACCACCTCTTAACACTAACAGCTACTCAGTTAAAAATTAGAATTAAGGAAGAGAAGGAAAAAGAAAATCTATAAACTGTCTTAAGATTTAAATCGCTCCAATCCTAAGGTCCTAGTCGTTATATATACACTCCATGATGTAAAGTAAAAGAGCAACATGATAGTGTTTTTTGAAAATACCTTTTAATCATATTTTTCTACTAGTGTTGAAAATACGACCAACGAATTAGCCAGAATTTAATAAATAACTCATATATAGACTCTTCTGATTTATTTGCTTAGTTTTATCAAACAAATAATGGATTCAATGATATAGTTTATATATGAAAATAAAGACATTAAAGATTAAAAATTTTAAGTTGCTCAAGGATTTTAAAATAGACCTTGAAGAAAACCTTTCAATAGTAATTGGTAAGAATAATACAGGAAAAACATCGTTGCTAAAGATATTAGATGTGTTTCTCAAAAATTCTAATAATCATATTTCTTATGATGAATTTAATATTGATTTCAAGTCCGAGGTATGCACGGTACTTAAAGCTAAACTTCCCAATGACGAAGAGTATTCAAAAAAACCTCTGGCGATTAGCTTAGATGTCGTTATTGAGTATTTTAAAAAAGATAATTTATCTAATCTTAGAGAGGTAATTATGACCCTTGATAAAGACAATAACTTTGTTTACCTGCGTTATGAATACTTTTTATCTTATCAAAAATTAAAGTTATTAAAGAATAAATACGATGAATTTAAAAATAGAGAGAAAGAAAAAAAATCTAAAGACAGTAACTATGTCCAAAGAGACATTAACTCTTTTATAAAGTCACATCAAGATAAATTTTTTGAAATAAGAATACTTTCACTAAAATATGATCTGGAAACCCAAACCGCAGATGAAGAATACTTGATAAATCTTACAAAGGAGAATATTTCAACTAAAAATATCTTAGCATTTCGATCCATCTCAGCCAGAAGGAATGTGACCAATAAAGAGTCTAAAAATTTGTCACTTCAAACATCAAAGATTTATGATAAGGCTGAAAAAACTGATGAACAAAATAAGGCTATTGAGGATTTTGAAGATTATCTTGTAAGTTCAGACAAAAAATTAACTACAATATATGGAGATCTTTTTAGCGAAGTAGTGCGAAAAGTCAAAAGATTTGGAGGTATCAAGGAGGGTGATTCAACTATTAGTATTGAGTCAACATTAAAGGATCAAAATATAATGGAAGGGAATACTACTGTTATGTATGATCACAATGGTAGTACTTTACCTGAATACAACAATGGTCTAGGTTATATGAATCTTTTGAGTATGATCTTTGAAATAGAAATATTAATAAATGATCTCAAGAGAACATTAAATGAAAAACCAGCTGACATAAACATATTATTCATAGAGGAACCTGAAGCGCATACACACCCTCAAATGCAATATATCTTCATTAAAAATATTAAATCATTAATTGGAGAAGGAATAAAAAGAAAAGATGGTATTCAGCGTCCCTTGCAAACAATCATAACTACTCATTCTTCGCATATAGTCTCAGAAAGTGAGTTTGATGATGTAAAATATCTCATAAAAAAAGAAGAGGAAAATCAAGTTCAATCTCAAAATCTATCTTCTCTAAAAGAAGATTACGGACTTAATTCAGATCAATATCAATTTTTATCCCAGTATTTAACCCTTAATAGAGCAGAAGTCTTTTTTGCTGATAAGATTATTATGATAGAAGGGGACACTGAAAGAATTCTTATGCCTACTTTTTTAAGAAAAATTGACATTGAGGAAGCTAAGAAACACAAAAAAGCTGGAACAAAAGACAATTATCTGCCATTAGTTTCACAAAATATTTCAATTATAGAAGTAGGTGCGCATTCCCAAATCTTTGATAAATTCATTGAATTCGTGGGTATTAAATCTTTAATCATTACAGATATAGATACTTATAAAATTATCAAAGACAAAGACGGTAAGGATAAAAAAGAAAAATGCCCTGTTGATGAAGGGGAAAATTTTTCAAACCCATCACTTAGTCACTATTTAGGTAATCCAACATTGAAAAAGTTGTCTGGATATAAATTTAAAAACAAGGTACTTGATAAGAAAAAAATAGACGACAAGGATGAATACGAATGGGTCTCAAGTGATAATGGTTATCTAGCTGTTGCCTACCAGACTCCTGATCCAAAAATAACAGGACGCTCTTTTGAGGAAGCATTTTTAATTTTGAATAAAAAATTTGTTTCAGACCATAGACCAACTTTTAATAGTATTAAAAACGCTATTCTATTTGACGAAGACAAAACAGCTTTTGAATTAGCTGATAAGTGTATTAAGAAAAAGACACATTTTGCACTTGATATCGTTTACCATTCAGATAAAAATTATTCAAACTGGGAGATTCCTAGTTACATTAAGGAAGGATTATTATGGCTAAAGCAACAATAAGTAAAAAGAAGAGCAAAAAGCCATTTGATTTGATTATGGAGCAAATTAAGGAAGGTAACAATTTCTTACTTAGTGGGGGCGCTGGGAGTGGTAAAACATATTCATTGGTACAAACAATCAGTCAAATCATAATTGATCATCCAACTGAAAAAATTGCTTGTATTACTTATACAAATTCTGCCGCTCAAGAGATCGAGGAACGTATTGGTCATGATAATCTTATTGTTTCTACCTACCATGATTTTATATGGGATACAATTAAGCATTTCAAAAAAGAACTGAAAGATGTACTTATTTATTTAGTGAATAACCCAGATTATAAAAAAATTTCAGTTCCAGAAGAAGAAATAATTTCAGATAATTATTTTGATACATTGGAAGACAGTATTCAATATAAAGAGTTTGCTAGGATACATGATGGAATAATTTCTCACGACGAAGTTCCTGTTATTGCTGAACAAATGTATCTTAAATATCCTAAAATTAGAAGACTACTTACTGATAAATATCCATTCATATTAGTTGATGAATACCAAGATACACAACCAGAAATTGTGAGGATCTTACTTGATCATATAAATGATACTTCTATAAAATTAGTTGTCGGTTTTTTTGGTGATTCAATGCAATGCATTTATGACAAAAGAACTGGTAATCTTGATTCATATATCGCAGAAGGAAAAATTTCTGAGATCCAAAAAACCCAAAACAGAAGAAGTCCTAAGGTTTTAATAGATCTGGCTAATAGCTTAAGGACTGATGGACTTATTCAAACAGCATCAGATGATATAGGGGCACCAAACATGAAGCCTGATGGTACCTTAAAAACAGGTTCGATAAAATTTCTCTACTCTAAAGAAGACAATATAGCTCGTGTTAGAGAATATTTGGGCTGGGATTTTAGTGATTCTAAAAATGTAAAAGAGCTTAATTTGACTCATAATTTAATTGCTGGAAAGGCAGGATTTTCATCCCTTATGAAAATTTATGATAAAGATCGTATTTTAGAATTGAAAAGTAGGGTAAAGAAAAGAGTAAAAGAACTTAATCTAAATACGCAAGATTTAAGCTTTGGAGAGATTTTAAAGAACCCAGCAATGGGAGATCAAACAACGCCCGTAATTAAGGCATTTCTAAATGAACACAAAGAATTATTTAAATATGCTAAAAATTTACAGTGGGATGTGTTTTCAAAAATGTATATAGATAAAGATCAACTTATAGATGACAAGAAACAATCCAAAGAAGATGCTAAAAAGAAGGGTAGTAAAAGAGATGATCTTGTAAAACATCTTTTTAGAATAGAAGATGCTATATCAGCATATAGAAATGGAGATTATAATCATATTCTTAGAAAAACAAATTTTCATATTACTTCAATTGAATCAAAGGAAAAATTACATAATGCTATTATAGAAATTAGTAATTCCGATACTCTGAGTATAGGTGAAGTTATTTCTCTTGCAGATTCATTAGGCTTAGTTTTAATTGATGATAAATTAAGGGAATTTCAAATATCTAAAGAGTATATTTTTCATAGAATTTCTAAGGTTCCTTATTCAAATTTTAAAAGCTTATATAGTTACCTTGAAGGTCAAACTCAATTTTCAACTCAGCATAAGGTAAAGGGAAATGAATTTAATGACGTTCTTGTGCTGATGGATAATGGAAATTGGAATTTATATAATTTTGGAGCTGCTTTTTTAGGAAAATATCATAATAAAAATATTCTTAATCGATCTCAAAAACTACTTTACACTTGTTTTACAAGATCCAAAGAGAAATTAGCTGTTTTCTATGCTGATCCATCTCCAGATATCTTACGGCGAGCGAAAGAGCTATTTAATGAAGAAGTGATTAACTTAGATGAGCTATAAATTATTGTTTTTTACATTTAAAATAGATAGGTTCGAATATTGTCCAATTACCATTATTTGTGCCAAAAAATAGCCTAAAAGCCTTATATAATAAGGCTTTTTGGTGTGATCCCACGGAGAATCGAACTCCGACTTTATGGACAAACTGCGAAAAAACTACTGTAAAAAGTCAGCCATTTAGTCACATACACCAAGAAGGCTGACTATTATTTTAATAATGTCAAAAAGGCTGACCATATACATACACTTCATAGATAAAGTAAGAGAACAGTAATTAGGCTGTTCTTTTTTAATTAATTTCTACTAGCTAATGACTTACAAATCTTGCACCCTTCACGTAGGCATTTATACTTGAGGTAGAAATATCACTATGCCTTCCAATGTGTTTTGAATCTCCAGGCTCTAATGTGAAAATCTTTGTCCATCTGTCCTTAATAGCACCTCCACTAGAATACTGCACGGTAAATTTAATCGCTTGATCTTCACTTGTGTTTTCAGCAATCCAATTCCATGCAAGACCCCCAACATTCTTTTTATAAAGCTTTATATATTCTTTAGGTTTTTTTTGATCCTGCACTTCTATATCGACAAAGCTTGTAAAAAGAAAAAAGGGTAATAGAAATAAGAATGATAATTTTAAAAGTTTCATATCAATTTGTTTTTTAAATAGTTATAGAAGTAAAATTATAGTTTTTTCCATAAATAGAAATACCCACTAACAAGTATTATTTCTCACTAGTTCAAAATGGCTGATCTATATGTATTACTCAATAAACTTCATACTCTTAGGGTATGTACTTTATACGAAATCCTGACATCTCATATTTTGCTAGAACTGATTTTAGAAATACCAATGATCTTTTTGGTATCTATCAAGCTGATCGCCTTTTTGGGATGTACCTTTTAGGTAAGACAGGAAGTGGAAAAACGAATCTTTTAAAAACACTTTTATATCAAGATGTATATAAGAATAGAGGGTGTTGTCTCTTTGATATTAATGGTGATCTACTCAAAGAAGTTCTATCTTTTATTCCAGAAGAACGTAAAAAAGATGTGGTATACCTAGACGCCACCGATTTCAATCTCACTCTTGGGTATAATCCTTTAAAGAAAGTAAGCTATAAGAAACGAGCACTTATTGCTTCAAGTATTTTGGAAACCTTTCAAAAATTATGGGGTGGTCAATCATGGGGATTAAAATTGGAATATATCTTACGTAATGTGATATTGACTTTACTCGATCAACCGCAAGCGACTTTTGATGATATTCCAAAATTATTATTAGATCCTGAATTTCAAAGGCAATGTATTACTCATATTATAAGCAAGAACGTACAGCGGTTTTGGCAAGTAGAATTTCCTAAATATACTCGTACCGATGTACTTCCAGTACTCAACAAGGTGGGTAGTTTTTTATCTATTCCGATGCTTAAAAAGATTTTGGTTGATAACACTGAGCAAATTTCCTTAAGAGTAATTATGGATTCACGAAAGATACTTTTAGTGAACTTATCCAAAGGAAGTCTTGGAAACGATGGAGCAAATCTATTAGGTTCGTTGCTATTGACTTCGTTGGCTTCCGCATCTTTCTCTCGAATTAATATTGAAGAACATAAGCGTGTTCCTTTCTTTATCTACCTCGATGAATTTCAAAATTATACTACAGAATCCTTGTCTGGAATGTTTGCCGAACTGAGAAAATTTAAAGTGAATTTTGTGATTGCTCATCAATATCTACATCAATTAACACCCAATATAAAAAATGCTGTACTAGGAAACATAGGAACAATTATCTGTTTCACATTAGGACAAGCAGATGCAAAGTATATGGCTCAAGAGTTTAATCCTGTATTTGAAACAGTAGATTTTACCAATCTTGAGCATTATCATATCTATTTAAAACTACTGATTAATGGAAAAACATCTACTGCGTTTTCTGCAAAAACGGTAACTATAAATGAGATATAAGACTATTTGACAAATTAGCAAAATGGCTGATCTATTATTAAGATTGTATTGCTTCATACTGGTTTCAAACGAACCTTAATTAAATAGACTATGAAACCAACTAAACGTACCGATCTTGATATTCCTTTATGCCAAGAAGTCCAAATCCATTACAAACGACCTGTATATGATGTTGCTAAGAAAATATCAACGTCACAATCTGCTGAGATCATATTTCGTGATTTTGCTGACACTGACCGATTAGATTACAAAGAGTTTTTCTTTGTAATGTTACTCACGAATGCCAATCAAGTTATTGCCATCAGTGAAATATCTATTGGTTGTACTAACGGTACATTGGTGAATACAAAAGAAGTAATACAACTTGCCTTACTTACCAATACATCAGGAGTCATTATTGCTCATAATCATCCGTCAGGAGAACTCAAAAAATCTGCTTCTGATGACACCATAACCCAACGTATCAAAGGAGCTCTTGGTTTACTTGATATGACATTACTCGACCACATTATTCTAACTACAGAAAGCTATGTCTCCTTCGCAGACGAAGGATGGTTATAGCTTTTGACTCTTTATGCCTAAGACTCCTATTACCTATTACGGTGGCAAACTCAATATGCTATCTCATATCCTTCCACTTATTCCCGAACATAGAATCTACACCGAAGCTTTTTTTGGTGGTGGTGCGGTCTTCTACGGGAAAGAGCCTACTGAATCTGAAATCATTAATGACACAAACAACCTTGTGATTAATTTCTATGAGGTCATCAAAACTGATTTTAATTCTCTAAAGGCAAAAATAGAGGCTACGCTCTTTGCACGTTCTACCTATTCGGTTGCCTTTGCAATCTATCGAATGCCTCACTTGTTTAACAAATTACAACAAGCTTGGGCATTTTACATCGCTACCAATATGGGTTTTGCCTGTAACGTGGGATCGTGGGGGTATGATAAGTATGGTAAACGGGTTAAAGCATTTAGGAATAAGAAAATTGCTTTTGATGAGTCGATTTACAAACGACTTGAGAACGTGACCATTGAAAACAATGATGCGGTTAAAGTTATTACGGCTTACGATACTGAAGACGCTTTTCATTATATCGACCCTCCCTATATAAATTCTGATCAAGGATTATATGAGGGCTATACCGAAAGAGATTACACAAAGCTTTTAGATACCCTCTCTACGATAAAGGGAACGTTTCTCTTGTCTTCATACCCTTCTGACATTTTGGATGAATACATCCAAAAAAACGGATGGTACAGCAAACGTTTTGAAAAACCACTCAATGCATCTAAAGGAAAACTAGGCGAAGCTCGAACTTCTAAAAAAGTAGAAGTATTGACTGCCAACTATCCTATCTAAAATCAACTACTAATTTTTAAATACAACTGAATATGACACTTAAACAACAACGCTTGTTTCTGTACTTCTTTGAAGTACTTGAAGCACACCTACGGTTTACCGAATCACTGCCATTATCTAATGAAGTTAAAGCATTACTCACTCGTGAGGAATGTATTAAAATCATTCTGTGGATTGCTCCTGAACGATATCAGAAGGCACAATTAGAGAATTATGATGAAGAGAAATTACACACTCTTTTGGTTACTGACTACAATATCCTTTTATATATCATAGATCGATGTCGAAAACAGCTTCTGCAACCTATTAGCTTTTCAGAAGAAGAAATTGAAATGCTTTTTACTCAGACGAATAATCAAATACATTATCTCTATAGTAAAAACCCTAAGACATGGGATAGCTATGACCTAAACAATTATGTTTCGCTTCTAGCTAAAGCGGGATTTACCATGCAAGTCTTTGGTATTTATTCTTCATCTGTAAAAGAAGAAGATAAGTATACCGTAGACTCACTACCAACGCTCTTTTTTGATACAAACGAAGAAGCCGAAACGGAGATCTCGCGCCTTATCGAAGAAGAAAACTATAGCGAAGGTGCCCTTGTGGTATATCCGCTCTGGAAAATCAAATAAATCATTAATTAATTTTAAAAACTGAATAGTATGGAAACACCAAGTATTGTAGATGTCTTAATACAGAACATCACTCAAGATCAAGCACTCTTAAAAGATGCTGAGAAACAAATCACTGAAGCTAAAAATGCTAAAAGTGACATTGCTGATCGTCTTAAAGGCTATCGAAAAGAAACTGAGATTATTTTAAAATATGCGAATGAAGAACAGAAAGAACAGATTGAAGCATTAGGCTTTGATACTGCCGGGAGTACTAGTGGATTAAATACGGTAGCCACGTTGGCAATGGATATTATTATGAAAGCGAAAGATACCGTACTGACCAATGAAGCTTTGTATAATGCGTATACTGAAACATTTGAGAACAGAGATGACGCTGAAAACTATACTGCCTTTAATATTAAATGCAGACCGTTGTTTAATTCTCAGCGTTTGATTCGCAGAAAAGCAGCTGATGGCTCGTCATCTCGCGAAGATATCATTTCACTCAATGGAACCCTTCTGAAAAAAGAGGAGGAACCAAAAGAAGTAGTGAAATCTGAAACGCCTGAGCTAAAGGATACTCCAAAAGAGCCTCAGAAGAAGGAAACGCCGAAAACAATCGCGTTGAAAAAAGGAACCTTATCTAATAACAAGAAAAAAGATGACACGACATCCAAGTAAAGATAAAGCGATTGATAACGCGGTATGGTCAAACTTTGAACACCGTACAACAAATAAAGAGTACGTAGTTGTACGAGGTACTGATCACAATTACGTCGTCATACCCAAAGATTATCCTACTGTTGATGGGCAAGCTTTTGAGGTTTTACCCGATAGTTATGCAACGCTTGATTATGAGCGGATTGCAGATATCTTTGCGGATCACAATCCGTTATGGTTTTGGGAAGAACTCAAAGGTATGTTCTCAACCGCTAATGGAGAATTACTACGATTCATATTAGCCTATGATGTTCCGCTAGATAAATTGATACGATATAGCTTGTCTACTCGCGGATATGATAAAGATCAACGTTGGGTTGGTTTTGATAAAGCTAAAGAAATTTGGTTGGAATAACTGAATACTTTGAAACACTTGTCTTTATGATAAGTGTTTTTAATCTAAAGCTATGCAATGTTAGAAAGAAGAAAGTCTATTCTTAGTTTTTAGAAAACATCTTCTTTAATTTTTTTTATAATAAATGGTACGAGTATTGTAATTTATTTGATAAAGAGGACATATTTTACCAATATAATAGTGCTTTTACGGGTTTCCGTATTTGTAATTTATTTTTCTCAAAATTAGATATATTTTAGAATATTTTTCTCAAAATTAAATTAAAATCTAATAATCTTAGAATATTTTTCTAAATAAAATATAATATTTTTGATGAATATACGTTTTGATAAATCAAAAAGGTTCATTTTTAAGCATGAATAATATCTTTTTGATTAAAAATCATAAAATAATTGAGGATGTGATACAATATTACAAATACAATTAAATAATCCTAAAAAAAAACTTTAAAAAACACGCTATAGATAAAAAATTCGTAATAATCTCCCATTATTGTAAGTAATTCACAAAAATAATAGGTATTTACTAATATATTCATTAATATTATACTGGCAATAGATAATTAACCCTTTTAAATTAAAATATATTTGTATATTTGCACCCGCGCTAATGAGAGTCACTTTACGTTCCAGCAAAGCAACTCTCGTCAATTCAAATTAAGTTTTTCAACTAACTACCCACCGTGAAAACCGGTGATTAGTTATTTGTACATTAGCGCTTTTTTTGAAACATTCAGGTAGATTACAATAATCTTCTGAATATAAGCTAGTACATTTAATTAGTAAAATAAAAAAAAATAAAAACGCCAAAAAGAGACGCTTAATGCGATAATTAGAGTGTGAACAGCTCATTATTTATTAATTTAATAGTTAAACTTATTGGTATATAAAGCCCTCGCTCTGACCAGTGAGGGTTTTTCTATTTTATTAATGCTCTGACCAGCAAAAATTTTAAAAGAAAAGACCTAAGCTCTTTTATACCTTTATATTACAATTTTTAATTATATCATATTTTATATTTTTGTTTAAAAAAAAATCCTACTTTATAAGCAGGATAGGAGATTTTTTATAAAAATTTATCCTATTATACTTTTATTTTAAGGCTGTAACTTAATTTAATAAATCTTACAAAAAGATTTTTTTTACTTAATGTTACTGTATTATACATGTCTTTCTGCCTATTTTAGTTTGATTACAATTGTTCAAAAACAATTTATTTTGATTGAAGTACTTTAGAGGCAATATATAATAACCTTAAAGTTTAAGAAATCTAACTTGTACTAACAATAATATAAGAATTACTGATCTAGGTACATAAAGGGGAATCCAACTTCATAAATCACTTGATCTACTTTGTAATGAAATATTTTATTACTTATGGTTTACTTATTAGTAGTTATTAATTGTTTAAGAAATTAATATTCAAGTTGGGTGAAACAAATATACTTTAATAATATGAAGCTCAAATATATTATTTTTGTTTTTAGACCATTGTATTTAAAACATCGATGAAATACACAGATTGTATGTTTTCTTAACTGAAACTAACGTTCGATTGCGTATTTCATAGGGTGTTAATAACCGATTAAAGGTTTTTTTAAAGAAATATGTTAATTTTCAGATTATTTAATTTTTAATTAATAAGTGTATGTATCTCTTAATGTCTTCGTGCCACACTGCTTTTGGAGCTTTATATTATATACTTTCTTTTTGAAAAAACACTCATGTAATTAGAATCAATACAGCCATCGATGACACAAGATTTTTTCACTCATTTATAATATACTGCCTGAGATTCGATGTGAAAAAGCCAAAGAAATTTGGCTAGAATAATTGAATATTATAAAGCACCCACTTTCATAGGTG
>NZ_CALEMI010000161.1 GCF_937910895.1 uncultured Dokdonia sp.
TATTTTAGAAAATTTGACAAACTTCTTTTAGAACCTAGAGTCAGCTTTAGTCAAGAATTTCTTACCGATTTTAAGTTAGAAATTTTAGGAGAATTAAAAAGTCAGACGACTTCACAAATTATAGATCGGCAAAATGATTTCATTGGTGTTGAGAGTCGGCGTTGGGTACTTGCAAATGACAGCACGATTCCTATTATTAAAAGTAAGCAAGCATCTATAGGTGTACAGTATACTAAAAACAAACTATTAGTTACCGCAGAAGGCTATCTTAAAAAGGTAGATGGAATCACAGCTAGAAGTCAAGGATTTCAAAACCAATTTCAGTTTGTGAATGACACTGGAGGATATGAAGTAAAAGGTATTGATTTTCTTATCAACAAACGATTTAGAAACTTAAGCACTTGGTTAAGCTATTCTTTTAGTGAAAACTATTATGAATTTGACACCTTAAACGATAGAAATTCTTTCCGCAATAATGCAGATATTACACACGCATTAACTTTTGCAGGAGCCTATACTATAGGTAATCATTTAAAATTTGCTCTTGGTGTTAATTGGCGTTCTGGTAATGTCACTACTTTACCTGATGGAGAAAGTCCTTTTGCTAGAGAAATCGTATATAGATCTCCTAATAGCGAGCGGGTTAATGACTACGTTCGAACCGATTTTTCGTCAACATATTCTTTTCATCTAAAAGGAAAAGCAAAAGGGAAAGTTGGAATCTCTTTATGGAATATATTAAATAGAGAAAACATACTCAACACTTACTTTATTGTAAATGATGACAGTAGCATCTCTAGGATCGAGAACAAATCTCTTGGATTAACTCCTAATTTCAGTTTTAGAGTTTCTTTTTAAAAAGAAGAAACTATTCTGTATATCTATCTTTTAAATTATCAAGCATCGTTTTTGTAATCTCCTCTAGACCAAAGCTATGTGACCACCCCCAATCACGTCTTGCCTCACTATCATCTATGCTTTGGGGCCAACTATCGGCAATAGCTTGTCTAAAGTCTGGCTCGTAACTTATTTCAAAATCTGGAATATGCTTTTGAATACTAGCAGCTACATCTTCGGGAGCATAACTAACAGCTGCAAGATTATAAGAAGATCGTATTTTTACATCTTCATCTGTTGCATCCATGATTGCTATCGTTGCCTTTATAGCATCCTCCATGTACATCATAGGAAGAACTGTTCCTTCTTTTAAAAAACAGCGGTATTGACTATGCTTTAAAGCTCTGTGATAAATATCTACCGCATAATCTGTAGTCCCACCACCAGGCTCTGTTGTATAACTGATCAATCCTGGATACCTGACACTACGTACATCCACTCCGTACTTTTTATGGTAATACTCACACCAACGCTCTCCCGTTTGTTTAGAAATTCCATACACCGTAGAAGGCTCCATTACCGTTGTTTGAGGAGTATTTTGAGCTGGGGTAGTTTCTCCAAAAACAGCAATACTAGAAGGCCAGAATACTTTTTTGATCTTTTTATCTTTTGCTAAATTCAAGACATGAAAGAGCGAATTCATATTCAAATCCCACGCCTTTGCAGGAAAACGCTCTGCAATCGCACTTAACATCGCCGCCATCAAATACACAGTCTCTACTTTATATCTGAAAATAAGATCCTCAACAGCTTGCATATCTGTGGCATCTAGTAGCTCAAAGTGAGCACTTTTCATCATCTCTTCATTTCCCTCACGTATATCACTAGCCACGACTTTATCTTTCCCAAATCGCTTACTTAATGCCAACGTAAGTTCTGTCCCAATTTGCCCGCAAGCACCTATAATTAATATTCTTGATTTCATCTAAAATTGTTTTCACTAAAAGTACGCTTTCGCGAAAGCGTATACAAAAGCAAACATAATCATAAATTTTTCTTGTATATTCCTATTTAGGCTACTTTTGTCTATCAATTTTTTAAATCCTTATGAAACTGCGTATACTCATATACCTATTAAGTACATTTTTCTTTCTCAATGCCTGTGAAAAGAAACAGGCACAAAACCAAGAGTCAGAGACAACAAATGTCGTTGCTACAGATACAATGACAATTCCTAAAAGTACACAAGGACTCAAACCTTCTTTACGCCTTACCCCAAAAGCGCAAGAGGCTGTTAAGAATTGGTCATTATACCAAAACCTTTCCAAGCGATTAGATAGCTTACAAGGAGTATCCTTAGGAACAGCAAAAAATCAATTATCTATTTTGATTTCGACGTTTGACGGTCAGGGAGAAGCAGAAGCAGAAGAAGAGGTGGTAGATCTCACACCAGATAACTTAGAGACACCTGCTGTAAAAGCTAGACTGTTATCAGTAGAGACAAAACTAAAAATAGCAAATAATTATGTGCAAAAAAGCGATCCTAACCCTGAAGAAATCGCAAAAGCTGTTGTTGAACTTAAAAATGCATTTCAGAATCTAAATCTTCAGATCAATGAAGGCTTTGCTTTAACGATAGAGGAAATGCTCAAACAGCTCGATCAAGAAGTCACTGCTCCTGTAGATACTACACAATTAGAAAAACCTACTCCCAGAGGAAAACCACCTGTAAAAATCTTTAAACCAAACCAATGATACGTACCCTTTTATTTATCCTTATAAGCTTTTTTACCACCATAGGAATCGCTCAAAATGCATCAGAAAAAGAAACGATTGACACCATGCTCGTCTCTTGGCATAAAGCGGCTGCAGATGCAGATTTTGATGCTTATTTTGGTATGATGACCAATGATGCTGTTTTTATAGGAACTGATGCCACTGAAAATTGGCAAAATACCGAATTCAGATCTTTTTCAAAACCGTATTTTGATAAAGGAAAAGCGTGGACATTTACAACCTTAGAACGTAATATCTATCTAGACACCAACGAAGACACCGCTTGGTTTGACGAGCATCTTAAAACACAAATGGGTATTTGCAGAGGTTCTGGTGTTGTAAAAAAAGAAAATGGTGTCTGGAAAGTAAAACATTATGTGTTGTCTATAGCTATCCCTAATGAAAACGTAACGAAGGTCACAGAGATGAAAAAAGAATGGGATCGTATTCAGATGGAAAAAATGAGCAAACAATAATCTATATGTATTGTTTATCAAATCATTACATAATATAAGTAGGCTTTTGCCCCTTCCTTGTAACAAAATATAGAAATCTACGTCTTATTCACCATAATTAAAGAAACCTAAAAACAGATATGAAACTAATAAAAACAGTCGCTATTCTAGCTTTTTGTACTATTGCTTTGACAAGTTGTAAACAAGAGACAGCACAAAAAGATACAGCGGTTACTACAGAAAAAATACCTGGTATTGTTCTAGAAAATATGGACACATCAGTAAGTCCTAAAAATGATTTTTACAACTACGTAAATGGTAGTTGGATGAAAAATACTGAAATCCCTGCAGATAGAACGAGCTGGGGAGGTTTTAGTGTATTACGCAAATCTACGGATGCTGATGTATTAAAAATACTTGCCGAAGCAAAGGCAAGCGGTACATATACCCCTGAAACTGATCAAGCAAAAGCATTAGCTATTTTTGACACAAAACTAGATACTGTTGCTCGTAATAAAGCAGGAGTTACACCACTTAAACCTGCTTTAGAAGAAATAGAAAGCATTAAAAATCTTACTGATCTACAAACAGTACTTGCAAAAAATCCATCGGTAAGCTCTCCATTTATAGGTATAGGTGTACAAGGAGACCTAAATAATAGTGCAATGAATGCTGTATATTTAGGAGCAAATGGTCTTGGACTACCAGATCGTGATTACTACCTGGAGCAAGATCAAAAATCAAAAGAGATTCGTGAAGAGTATAAAAAGCATATCGCTCGTATGCTCCAAATGATAGGCGATAGTGAGGCAGATGCTCAAGAAGCTGCTAAAAAAATTCTTGCCATGGAGACACAACTTGCAGAACCTCGTCTTGATAAAGTACAGAGTCGTGATGCACGTAATTATAATAACCCTCGCTCTATAAAAGAAGTAGACGCTATGCTTTCTTCTTTAGACATCAACAAAATGATTTCTGATATAGGAATCACTAAAAAGTTTGACACGCTTATCGTAACTCAATTACGTTATACAGAAGCACTAGACACCTTCCTTAAAGAAACACCTATTGAAGATCTTAAGACATTGGTAAAATGGGATACATTCAACAGTGCTGCAGGATTATTATCTACAGATATAGAAACTGCAAACTGGGAATTTTATAGCAAGTATTTAAGTGGTGCAGAAAAGCAACGCCCTGCAGACGAGCGTGCACTTGCTACTGTAAATAATACCGTGGGAGAAGCCCTAGGACAATTATATGTAGATGCTAAGTTTCCACCAGAAGCTAAGGAAAGTGCAGAAACTATGATCAAAAATGTGATTGAGGCGTATAAATCACGCATCCAAAAATTAGATTGGATGGGTGAGGAAACAAAAACAAAAGCGATCGAAAAACTAGATAAGTTTACTGTAAAAATTGCATATCCAGACAAATGGGAGGATTATAGCGCCATGGAAGTATCTGCAGATAAAACGTATTTTGAAAATATGATTGCTGTAGGTAAATGGGGACAAGATAAAAACTATGCAGAAATAGGAGAACCTGTAGACAAGTCTAAATGGGGAATGTCTCCTCAAACCGTAAACGCATATTTCAATCCGCTTAATAACGAGATTGTGTTCCCGGCAGCTATTTTACAACCTCCTTTCTATAACTATACAGCAGATGAAGCTGTGAACTATGGAGGAATTGGAGCTGTTATTGGACATGAGATCTCTCATGCATTTGATGATAGTGGTGCGCGTTTTGACGGTGATGGAAACCTTAAAAACTGGTGGACAGAAGATGATCTTAAAGCCTTTACAGAAAGAGGAAATGCACTCGCAGAGCAGTATAGCAATCTTGAAGTATTAGATAGTGTATATGTAAACGGTAAGTTTACCTTAGGAGAAAATATTGGAGATTTAGGAGGTGTTCTTGGTGCTTATGATGGTCTTCAAAAATTCTATAAAGAAAATGGACGTCCAGATGATATTGATGGCTTTACACCAGAGCAACGTTTCTTTATGTCTTGGGCAACGGTATGGAGAACTAAGAGTCGTGATGAAGCATTACGTACACAAGTAAAAACAGATCCTCATTCTCCAGGAAAAGTACGTGCTACACAACCGCTTCTAAATGTAGATGCTTTTTATGAAGCATTTGATATTAAAGAAGGAGACTCAATGTATTTAGCGCCAGAAAAACGTGTTCGTATCTGGTAAAACAAAACATAAGTAAGCTAAAGTGTACGCTTTCGCGAACCTGCCTACCGTTAGGTAGGAGCATAAAAAACCACCTCAAGCACGAGGTGGTTTTTCTTTGGAATAAAGTGTATCTCACTCTGAAATACGGTGCTATTTACAACGCTACTTTGAAGGTATATCCTAAAACCTCAGCTACAGAGGTGCTATCTACTTTTTTAAATATCGTATCTCCTTCTTTATCATATTCAGGTGGTGTTAAATCTAATTTTTCTGCCTGCGCAGTATAATAATCCCGTTTTGTAGGATGCTGAGGAGAGACTGCATTAAAGATATGCCCAAAAGCATTTTTCTGAATAATAGAGATCAAGATACCGATACAATCCTCCCGATGGATCATATTGACAGGAGCATCTCCATTACTTAATCCCGTTCTTCCTGCTAGAAATTTTACAGGATTACGGCTTCCACCAAACAATCCTCCAAAACGAACAATCGTGGTTTCAAATGCAGGCGTATTAAAAAACAGTTGCTCTACATCATATAGCTGTTTTCCAGCATTACTTTTTGGTTTAGGAATATCCTTTTCTGTGACGTGTCCTTGATCATCATCATACACAGACGTACTGCTTACTAAAATAACTTTACGAATAGACGTTTTTTCTATTTCGTGTAAAAAATGTGCCATTTTAAGCGCATAATTAGCTCCTGAGTTTCTTCTCAAACCAGGCGGAATCATAATAACCAATACATCGGTATCTGACAATAAGGTGTCTATTTTACCCGTCACTCCTCCTTCGGTGATGACTATAGGATGTGCCGTAATTCCTTTTTCTGAAAGCTCTTTTGCTTTATTGGTATCGGTGACACTTCCTTTTACAGTGTATCCTACATTAATAAGCGTAGCTGCAAACGCTTTTCCTAACCATCCTAATCCCGCAATTGTGATTCTTTTATTCAATCCTTTTTCTTTTCATTCCCGCGAAGGCGGGAATCTCATTATTGTTTTTTACTAAACTTTTAATTCTATTTTTTGCCGTTACAAGCTCCTGTCTGCCGTCAGGCAGGTTCGCGAAAGCGAGTACATCCATATTCTATTTTTAATTCAAATCAACAACAATCGTATCGTTTTTTACTTCTGGACTCTTTCTAAGCACTTCTGAAACATCAATCTTACGCTCTACAATCACAGCGTCATTGGTCACAAATGGTGTTGGTTTTGTTGTTTTAGGTCGCGCCGATATCGTAAAACTAGGATTATCTAATAAGTCATAAGAAAACTCTTTAAGAGTGAATGTAGGCGTTACCTCTTTAGGCACTGCATACGTAAACTCCAAAGAATCTCCTAGTGTCATATAGTAACTTAAAATTCCATTACTTCCTCGCTTTTTATATAAGGTCTCGGTACTGTCTGGTTTAAATACTTTTCCGTTGTATGACAGGTATCGGAATGGTGTATCTATATCTGTATATAATCGTATTTGGTGTATCGTTCGTTGTGGTACAATGGTCATCGTTGTATACGCCAAATCTCCTATCACTGTGTCCTGAGATACACGAATCTTACTTTCTGGTAGCTTGATTACCGAGGTTTCTTTTGCATACGAATATGGCGTATTGTATTTGCTCCCTGCAGCATTTCCAATATACGCCGTCGCCTTTTCTGGAGTATCTCCTAAATATCCTCGTGTCCAATCGTCTATTTCAGTATTATAAGTTGCCCAATAGGCTTTATTGGTCTCTACAT
The DNA here is from genome assembly GCF_937910895.1 of uncultured Dokdonia sp. Classification (GTDB taxonomy): domain Bacteria; phylum Bacteroidota; class Bacteroidia; order Flavobacteriales; family Flavobacteriaceae; genus Dokdonia. The sequence continues at coordinate 7,002 of NZ_CALEMI010000161.1, forward strand.
GGTGATAATATAATAAGCTATTAGGTTGTTGTCTTTCTGGAGAAGGGCTTGATTTAGCATGTGCAACTCCTAAGAAAACAACAGCAACTAATAAACTCAAAATCCCTACTGCTTTTTTATTTCTAAAAAATCCAAAAACAGGCAGTAATAATCCAAAGAGTAACACTACAAAAATAACCGATGCATATAGCATATCAGGTCCTAAGCCTACAGGAAAGAATTGTATCAAAGGTGCAAACAGGAAAATGGCGGGCGCTGACAATAACACCATAAGGGTTACACTAGGATTGATTTGTCGTATCAATAAGAACAGCGCTAATAACCCAAAATAAACTGGGATAATAAAGAAAGCGGCTCCTTGAAGTTTGAGTGCTAATGCTATATTAATAAGCAACCAAATGGTAAGGGGTGCTATCAACGAACTTGCGGTATGTTCTGCTTTTACCATTTTGTGATAGATCCCAAAACACAAACTCAGCCCTAAAAGAACAAAAGCAATCGTATACCAATGACCGTTATATATAAATACAGGAAGGATCTCATTGTAAGATGGATATAGTATTTTAATCAGTCCCCAAAATAAATACATCAAACCTCCTCCTAGTATAAGACTCAACATAAAAGCGCCAAACCCTTTTCCGATTTCCTTTTTATAAAGTCTTTTCTTTCTCAGTCCATGAATTAAGAGAACAACAAAAAGAACTATCGCCAAAATAAGCATCGGCCAAATCCATGAAAAAGGATAGGCAACAAAGGTAGCAACAGCGGTATCAAAGTACACGTAATCTTCATTTGATTTTATATTGGACAGATCTGCATTTGCATAATAATGTAGTAATGGCATTAAATAACTTCCTTGATGTTCTAAGCTATTTCTATCTAGATTTTCAGTCGTATCATTAATGGTATGATAATCATAATGATCATCTATAAATGCAAAGAAAAACCCGTCTATATCTCCATCTTCTCTTAAAACAGTAGAATCCGTATCATTAGGAAGCATTTTATAAATACTATACATCAGTGAGGTAGCCACAGGATATTCCACATCTGCTTCCATAAATCCTTTGATAAGATTGGCATTTCCTCCATTGGTTTCTACAATCATATTGGAAGGCCCACCACTACCACGAGCTTCAAAATTAAGCGCAAGTCCTACATCTTTTGCCCAAGGGTGTTCATTTACAAAAAGTGCAGCACCATCAAGTCCGAGTTCTTCTGCATCTGTAATACAAATAATAATATCGTTTTTGGGTTTAGCTCCGCTTGCAAGATAAGCTCGTACACTTTCTAAAATAGTCACAACCCCAGAACCTGCATCACTAGCTCCGTGAGATGAACTATGTGGCGCACTATCATAATGAGACATAAGCAGAAGCGCCTTCCCATCTCCCGTTCCTTTAATACGAGCCAGAATATTTTGAGGCTTTACCAAACTGCCATACCCTCTCCATTCACTAAACGTAAAACCTTCTTGTACTTGGGTCTCTAATCCTAATTTTTTAAGTTCTTGTACAATATATTCTCGTACGTCTGCATGTGCTTTAGTTCCTACAAAATGAGGTTCTTTTGCTATAACCTCTAAGTGTTGTAATGCACGTGCCGTAGAAAATTCGGTGGCTGGTGTTTCAAGACCGCTTATATCTTTTGGCATTAAGGAGTTGAAGGCTACAGAAACTAATGCTATAATAAGAACAATAGAAAAAATGTGAATAATACGTTTCATATAAGGTTGGTTTAGTTATCCTAAAAATACAATTTTTGAAGATGTTTCCGCTTTCGCGAAAGCATAAACCACATAATCTCCTTTTAATTCATTAACTTTAAGAGGAATTACTCACACACAAAACAGCTAGTTATGGGAATCAAAAGTTTTACGGGACGTCGTGCCAAACCTACAAAAGGGAACCCTACAGATATAAAAGTAAGTGATTATATGACTAGAAAATTAATCACGTTCAGGTCAGATCAATCTGTCCTAGAAGTCATGAATTTACTAATTAAAAATAAAATTTCAGGAGGTCCTGTTGTGAATGAAAACAACGAACTCATGGGGATCATCTCTGAAGGGGATTGTATGAAGCAAATCTCAGAAAGTCGCTATTACAATATGCCTATGGAAGACATGATTGTAGAAAAATACATGGTAAAAGAAGTCGAAACCATTGACGGAAACATGAATGTTTTTGATGCTGCCAATAAATTTGTTAACTCCAAACGTCGTCGTTTTCCTATCGTAGAAAACGGAAAACTCGTAGGGCAAATCAGTCAAAAAGATGTGCTCAAAGCTGCCTTAACCTTAAATGGGCAAACCTGGAAATAAGGACATTTATAAATGTTTAAAAAAGGAAGTTTGATTATAAGTTTACTTATCTCCTTGATAAGTACGTCTCAAAATATTCAAAGTCAATTAGAAACTGTTTTTGATGCCTATCAACTTATGGGGATGTCGGTATGGGTTTCAACCAACGATACTTCAGAACAATTTCATTTTGGGTTGCGGGATTTTGATAGAGACCTCCCTATAAATGCAGATACCAAATATCGTATTGCTTCTGTATCAAAATCGGTGACGGCTTTAGGGCTTATCAAATTATATAGTGATGGACTCTTTGATCTGGATGATGATGTCTCGGAGTATTTGGGATACACATTACGTAGTCCGCAATATCCTGATACACCGATTACCTTTAGAATGGTCTTGTCACATACCAGTAGCTTGCAAGATGGAACAGGATATAACCCTTTTCTACAAGCGACATTTAACCAACTTCCCGTGCCTAACATCACAGAAGTACTCCTCTCTGATGGAGATTACTATACGACTAATATGTGGCGAACTGAAACGCCTGGAACTTTCTTTGCGTATAGCAATATCAATTTTGGACTTATAGGAACACTCATTGAAAAAATAAGTGACGAGCGGTTTGATATCTATATGAAAAATGCGATTCTCAATCCGTTAGGAATTGATGCCAGCTATAATGTTAGAGATCTTACAGATATTAATGATGTGGCAGTACTGTATCGTAACAACGGAGGATGGCAACCACAAGCAGATAATTATCAAGGTGTGATTCCTGACCCGTTAAATATTGGAGAGTATGTGCCTGGAACCAATGGTGTTTATTTTGGTCCACAAGGTAGCTTACGTATCTCAGCAGAAGGTACAGGTACTTTTTTAAATTACCTAGAAACAGACGGAATAGACACCGCCCTTACTATAAACCCAGAGGCACTTCAAGAAATGAAAACCATTGCTTGGGATTATGATGGCGCCAATGGAGATAACTATTTTGGTCTCTTTAATCGATGGGGATTAGGACTGCATCATGCCAATGTAAACACAGGAGATCAAATCTGTAACCTTGGAGAATATGACTCTTTTATTGGTCATCCGGGAGAAGCATTTGGATTGGTAAGCGACGCCTATTTTAACACCCAACAAAACATATCATTTACATTACTCATTAATGGTATTTGGAACGGATACGAGCTTGGTGAAAACTCCTCTTATTATACGGTAGAAGAAGATGTTTTTCAAGTTTTGTGTACTTACTTTGAGAATACACTTACCGTTTCAAATGTAGATGGCAATCGTGAGATAATGATTTCTCCAAACCCAGCAAAAACAGCAACCCATATATTCTTACCTACACATCAGCAAGCCAGTTCTTACCATATTTATGATACAAGAGGACGCTTACATAGCAAAGCCATAATCTCTAGTATAGATACGATTATAGATGTTTCTAATTTATCAAAAGGCTTGTACTTTATAAAAGTCCAAAATGGCACTACAATTACAACTAAAAAATTATTGATCAAATAGTCATTCTATTTTTCCAATTCAAACCAAGCTAACTTCAAGTTTTCAGGTTCATAAAAAAAATCTGCTTTGCGCTCTAGTCCTATTTTTTCTAGCACACGGCAGGAAGCGCCGTTTCCTAATTCGGCTATCCCACATAGTTTTTGATTTGGGAAATGCTCAAAGAAGTAATCTCTCGTTGCGATAGCCGATTCGGTAGCGTAGCCTTTTCCCCAATATTGAGGCATCAATCGGTAGCCTATATCATAAAAGTTGGTATGACCATTCAGTGTCCACTCCGTGTTCATCTTGAGCCCTGTCCATCCGATCCAATCACCACTTGATTTCTCAATAGCCGCCCAACGTCCTATGCCGTATTTTTCATATTGCATCCGGATATAATCTATATAATATCGTGCCTTCCCTATACATGAAATGGGTTTATTTCCTAGATATGTATGCACTAAAGGGTTACTATCGAGATCATACATGAAACCCGCGTCCTCTATGACAATTTCTCGAAGAATCAGATGTTTGGTCTCTGCAAATACGTTCATGAATCCGTTACTTTTTAATCTAAATTAAGAGATGAATTTAAGTAATTAAAATTAAGAATACTATAAGATATAAACGCTCGTAAATAAATTACTTTTAAATTCATTTTTATTCATGCGATAATATATCCTATATGCAACACCAGAAACACCTCTTTTCGCTTCCTGAAGATAGTACCTATATCAACGGTGCTTATATGTCCCCACAATTAAAAAGTGTTGCCGAAATAGGAGTAGAAAGTGTTTTAAAAAAGAACAATCCGACCACTATTTCTCAGTCAGATTTCTTTACCAATCGTACCCTAGTCAAGCAGCGTTTTGCTACCCTTATTGATGCAGCAGATGAGCAGAACTGTGCGATTATTCCTTCGGTGTCGTATGGGATTGCGACGGTGGCAAAAAATATAGATCTACAACAAGGAGATGAAATTCTCTTGATAGATGAGCAATTTCCTAGTAATGTGTACGCTTGGCGCGAAAAAGCAAACGCAACGGGTGCCATCATAAAGGTAGTAGCACCTCCAAATACGTTTGAAAACCGAGGGAAGTTATGGAATCAATCCATTCTTGAAGCGATTAATCTGAATACAAAAGTAGTCGCCATGGGTCATATTCATTGGGCAGACGGCACTTTATTTGATCTGGTAGAAATACGTAAAAAAGCACACGAAGTCGGCGCTAAATTAATCATTGACGGTACCCAAAGTGTGGGTGCGCTTCCTTTTTCTGTGAAGGAGATTCAGCCTGACGCTTTGATCGTAGGTGGTTACAAATGGTTATTGGGTCCGTATGCTATTGGCATGGCATATTATGCCGATTCGTTTAATGACGGACAACCGCTCGAATACAATTGGATCAATAGAAAAAACAGCGAAGATTTTAGTCAGCTAATTAACTATCAAGACGAGTACAAGCCTAAAGCCGATCGGTTTTCTGTAGGAGAATCGAGTAATTTTATACTTCTCCCTATGCAAATTAGAGCCATTGAACAATTATTGGAATGGGGCGTTCAAAACATTCAAACGTATTGTGATTCAATTTCTGCAAAAGCCGTCCAACAATTACGAGACAAAGGCTGTTTTATAGAGCACGCCAACTATCGGTCAAAACATCTCTTTGGTGTGTACCTCCCTGATCATATCACAATGGATGCTGTTAAAGACCGCTTTCGCGAAAGCGGTATATCTGTGGGGATCCGTGGGAAAGCCATTAGAGTCGCTCCACACGTGTATAATACCGTAGAAGATTTTGAAAAATTTGTCGCTTGTTTTTAAACCATAGATAAGGTATCACTTCCAAAACTTGGATACGTGAAAATCGTTTCTCTAAAAGCAGTCCGTGTCATTTTATGGTGGATAGCGAGTGAAAAAATATCAATCATTTCACTTGCTTCTGGTGCCAATATAGAAGTTCCTAAAATGGTATCTGTATCTGAATCTATGATGGTTTTATAATAATACGCTTGTGCATTCATACGTTTGGTACTAAACCATTCAGGCACAAACCCTTCTTTTACGGTATAAGAAATTCCTTTTTCTTTTGCCTGTTTTTCAGAGATTCCAACGCTTGCCACTTGAGGATATGTAAAAACCGCTGTTGGGATCACAGAAAATGTATATTTCTTGTGCGTGTTTTTCAGAATCTGCTCAGCGACGTGTTTTCCTTCTAGCCCAGAAAGAGGTGTTAGTGGTAATGCACCGCTATCAGCTACATCACCGCACGCATATACGTTTTTATTGGTAGTGCTTTGTAAATATTCATTAACCGTTACCCCTTTTTCGGAAAAGGCAATAGTTCCTTTGTCAAGATTCAGAGCTTTAGTTGCTGGTACACGACCTGTCGTATTAAAAATTACACGTGCTTTTACTGATTTTTCTTCGCCGTTTTGGGTATAGTGAAGACGTTTGTTTTTACGTAATTCTTCAATTTGGCTAGTCGTAGCATCAAATATAAAGTTGATCCCGATGCACTTGGAAACTTCCAACAAATGGTCTGTTAATGTTGAATCCATGATGCTAAGAATTCGATCTCCTTGTTCTACAATGGTCACATCTACGCCACATCTGGCTGCGATGTGCGCAAACTCCAACGCAATATATCCAGCACCTATAAAAATCATACTCTTAGGCAAACTAGGCAAATCCAGAAAATCATCAGAAACAGAAAGTAAATAAGATCCTTTAAAGTCTAGTGGTCTGGGAATACGTCCTGTGGCAATCACAATTTTATCGAAAGTGATCTTCTTTCCCTCTACAGTAAGCATATTTTCAGAAAGAAATTCAGGAGATTGATGATACATAGTAATTCCCAATTTCTTAAAATCTTCTTCTGTTCTTATAGGTACTGCGGAGACAAACTTCTTTTTAAAGGTCTGAAGTGCTTCCCAATTTATTTGAACTGTATCTGTAATGCCTACTGCAGCCATATCTGATGTACGTCCAATCAACTCACTAGCATTTACAAGTACTTTTTTAGGATCACAACCTCTATTGGGACACGTGCCACCATATTCTCTAGCATCTGCAACGGCTACGTTCATTCCTTCTTTTGCACAGGCTTCTGCTACTTGTTGTCCTGCACTTCCTGTACCTATAACAAAAACATCATAATGTGTATATCCCATTTCTTTTTTTTCAAAATTAAATGTTTGTGATCAATTCTACAGTTCTATTAGATAAAAATGATAACGCTATAAAGATACTATCGATTTAAATTCTTTAAAGAAAACAAGGTTCTAAAAAATTTTAATGGTCTGAGCAATAGCCTACCTTTGCCGTCTATTTAAATTTTCTGAAATGAACAAAGACACTTTAGAACTTTCTAAAGAAGAAATGACAGCCTATGGATATAGCGTTGTTGATGCTGTAGTGGCTCATTATGATACCCTTCAGGATAAAAGTCCTATCGCTACGGGAAGCCGTAAGGAGATGGATAACCTATTCTTGGAAGAAGCGCCAGAAAAGCCTTCAGATCCAAAAGAAGTGTTGGATTTTGTCATTGAAAAAGTAATGGAAAAAGGAGCGATTGCTACACATCCTAAATTCTTTTCGTTTGTACCTGGTCCTAGTAATTACATCAGTGCGATGGCAGATACATTGGCGACAGGATACAATGTATTCTCAGGCGGATGGTCACAATCACCACCTGCAGCCGAGCTAGAAATTGTGACGATAAGTTGGTTGCTTAAAATCTTTGGGCTTCCTCTTAAAAAAGGAGGAGGTATTTTTACCAGCGGTGGCTCTATGGCAAATCTAACGGCGATTGTCACAGCACGAGGTGTAATGTGTGGTGATGATTTTTCAAAAGGGATTATTTATTTGTCTGATCAAGCACATTCTAGTAATATAAAAGCCATCAGAACTATTGGATTTAGAAAAGAACAAATCCGTTTGATCCCAACAGACTCCGAATTCAAATTTTCTACGATAAAACTTAAAAATGCGATTGCCAGAGATCGCCTGGAAGGACTACAGCCTTTTTGCGTGATTGCAACTGCGGGAACTACCAATACAGGAACTGTAGATCCGCTTACAGAGATTGCGACTATTTGTAAAGAAGAAAAACTCTGGTTTCATATTGACGGTGCGTATGGAGGTGCTGCCATTTTAGACAAAAAAGGAAAAGAACTCCTCAAAGGAATTTCAAAAGCAGATTCGATCACGGTAGATCCACACAAATGGTTTTTCCAACCCTATGAAATGGGTTGTCTTTTAATCCGTAATCACAAATACCTGAAAAGTACCTTTGTAGAAAAACCAGAATACCTGAGAGATATTGAGGGCAACGAATCTGAGATTAATTTTTATGATCACGGCGTTCAACTCACACGGCGTTTTAGAGCGTTGAAGTTTTATATGTCTCTTAAAACCTTCGGATTAGAAGCGTTTAGAAATGCGATTTCATATAACATAAAACTTGCCGAAAAAACGGAGAAACTCCTTCGTAAAAGTTCAAAATGGGAAATCGTTTCTCCAGCAACGTTGGCGATTATTAATTTTAGATATAACCCTATTGGCAACAAACTTTCTGAAAAAGAACTAGATGCCTTAAATCAAAAAATCTCTGAAAGTGTCCTTGCCTCCAAAGAAGCCTTTCTTGTGACTACGGTGTTAAATGGGCAAGTAGTTCTGAGGATGTGCTTAATTAATCCGCGTACGAGTTTTCAAGATGTAAAAGAGACGATAGCACTTTGCGAAAAATTTGCATAAATTGTTGTTTTAGGATTCAGGACGTATATTAGATTCCTATACTTTTTGATTACGATCCTGCCGGCAGGCAGGTTCGCGAAAGTGAAGCTTATCCTGAGTTAGCCGAAATACGAAAGCGAACTTCCCTTTATAAAAATTAAATTAAGAACTATGAAAAAGACACTTGCCATTGTAAACCTATTTTCTGTCATTCTCGTTCTCTTAGTAAACGGTTTGTCTCAATCACAACGGTGGAATGATACGACCATAGGCGAGATGAGTGATCAATATGAAAACCTGTTCACCCCTGCTGGATACGCCTTTGCTATTTGGGGTCTTATCTTTTTGATGCTTGTCGGCTATGCCTTGTTTCAAATACGGAGAGCGTTTTTTAGTAAAAAAGAATCTCCATTTATCGAACAAACAGGTTGGTGGTTTACTATCGCAAATGTTTGTAACGCTAGTTGGGTCGTAGCATTTACCTACGGATACGTAGGACTATCTGTCGTCATTATGCTCGGAATTTTAATCAGTCTCTTACAAGTTATACGAAAAACAAATATGGAACGCTGGGATGCACCCATAGAAGTCATTGCATTTGTCTGGTGGCCTATTTGTATTTATGCCGGTTGGATTGCCGTGGCTACCATCGCCAACTTCAGTGCCTTTTTTGCAAGTATTGAGTTTACGGGTGATGCGTTTACACAAATTATCTGGACCATGGTGATGATTACCATTGCTGTATTGATTAATGCATTTATGGTCTGGTTACGTAATATGCGTGAGTTTGCGCTTGTTGCCGTTTGGGCGCTTGTTGCTATTTATATCCGCCATAAAGATAATATAGAAAGCATTGCGTATTATGCACTTTGCGGTGCTATAGTCTTACTAATTATAATCTCTTTACACGCTTTTAATAACAGAAATACTGCCCCACATATTAAGTTACAAGAGCGATTGCATAAGTAAACTTACCTACGAGATGCTTTTATTAAAAATAGAGTAACACTCTAATTTAGAGTAGTACGCTATTTTTAAGTATCAAAGTTCTTTAAATTTTGATGGAGCTTCTCTCCCTTCCGTCTGTAGTTCGTGCCTCAATACAGCCACCTTCCCTCGCTTAGGGCAAGAGCTCGTTATTGGTTATTAGTATATATAAGGTAAACTAAAATAGTGCCCCCTTCGGGGATTGGGATTTTAATTCAACTCATAAAACACACCCCTAACCCTCTTACTAAAAAGGAAGGATTCAAAAACGATCATTTATTTTCCATTTCCGCTTTCGCGAAAGCGGAATTAGCCCGTATCTTTGTCATAAATTAAATCACACTTGAGTACGACTACACTCTCGCAACACCTTGCACAATCTCAGCAACTCCTGAAATTGCAGGATGCTATTGCCCAAAATCATCAAAACATACACGCCAAAGGTCTGATAGGCTCTTCCTTATCTTATATCATTAGTGCTGTGTATGAACACATTGAACGCCCCATTCTTCTCATTCTCAATGATAAAGAAGAAGCAGCCTATTACTTAAATGATTTGGAGCAATTACGTAAAGAAGCCAACGTCTTATTCTATCCAGGCAGTTATAGAAGACCGTATCAAATTGAAGAAACCGATAATGCCAATATCCTATTAAGAGCAGAGGTTTTAAATCGGATCAATAGTAAGAAGAAGTCGGCGTTGATTGTGACGTACCCAGATGCGCTATTTGAACAAGTAGTGACGCGTAGAGAATTAGACCGGCAGACCTTGAAAGTAAGCGTAGGCGATAAGTTGTCTATAGATTTTATCAACGAGATGCTTTTTGAGTACCATTTTAAACGCGTCGATTTTGTCTCAGAGCCTGGCGAATTTTCAGTGCGTGGAGGGATTGTAGATGTGTTTTCTTTTAGTCACGACGAGCCGTACCGAATTGAGTTTTTTGGCGATGAAGTGGATAGCATCCGTACGTTTGATGTGGAGACACAACTTTCTTCAGATCAAGTAAAGAAAATGGCAGTGATGCCTAATGTAGAAAACAAGGCATTAGAAGAAAAACGAGATACGTTTCTTAAATACATTGCAAATAATACGCTCGTCTTTATCAAAAACCGATCGCTATTTTATGATCAGATTGATAAAAATTTCGCGAAAGCGGAAGAAGCCTTTACCAAACTTACTTCTGAAGTAAAACGCAGTACACCTAGTGAATTATTTTGCGAAGGATCGCTTTTACAATCACAACTTGAAAGTTTCCAAACTGTAGATATCAGCACTACGGTACCTGATGTTTCTGTACATACTTTAGTCGCATTTAATCAGCAACCACAGCCGTCATTTAATAAACAGTTTGATTTGCTGATTCAGAATCTAAACGATAATCACGAGGCGGGCTATAAAAATTACATTTCATGTGTAAGCGAGCAACAAGCCAAACGTTTTAAGGATATTTTTGCCGATGCGCAAAGTAATGTGACTCAATATGAAACCGTGATTATTTCTTTATATCAAGGATTTATAGATGACGATCTGAAAATCGCACTTTATACCGATCATCAGATTTTTGAACGCTACCATAAGTTTAATCTCAAAAATGGGTACGCTAAGAAGCAAGCCATTACTCTTAAGGAACTCACCAATCTTAAAGTGGGTGATTATGTCACGCATATTGATCATGGGATTGGGAAATTTGGCGGTCTTCAAAAAATAGACGTAGAAGGCAAAAAGCAAGAAGCGATTAAGTTGATGTATGGAGAGCGAGACATCCTGTACCTGAGTATTCACTCCCTTCATAAAATCACCAAGTTTACTGGTAAAGACGGGAAGGCTCCTCAGATTTATAAATTAGGAAGTCAGGCGTGGAAAAAACTAAAAGCCAAAACAAAATCTCGTGTCAAGCATATTGCGTTTAATCTGATTAAATTATATGCAAAACGCAGATTACAAAAAGGATATGCTTTTGGTCCTGATACACACATGCAACATGAACTCGAAGCGAGTTTTATTTACGAAGATACGCCCGATCAAAGTAGCGCGACAGAAGATGTAAAGAGAGATATGGAAAGTGATCGCCCTATGGACAGGCTCGTTTGTGGTGATGTAGGATTTGGAAAAACAGAAGTCGCCATACGTGCGGCTTTTAAAGCGGTAGATAATGGAAAACAGGTAGCTGTACTGGTTCCTACAACCATTCTTGCATTTCAGCATGCGAAGACTTTTAGAGAACGACTTAAAGATTTTCCTGTTCGTATCGAATATCTGAATCGTTTCCGATCGGCAAAACAAAAACGAGATGTTCTAGAAGGACTTACGAGTGGTGCTGTAGATATTGTGATAGGCACCCACCAACTCACGAGTAAAAACGTGGTCTTTAAAGACCTAGGACTACTCGTTATTGATGAAGAACAAAAATTTGGGGTTGCCGTAAAAGACAAACTCAAAACCATTAGTGAAAACGTAGACACACTCACGCTAACCGCAACGCCTATTCCAAGAACGTTACAGTTTAGTCTCATGGCAGCGCGTGATTTAAGTACCATTACCACCGCACCGCCTAACCGATATCCGATAGAAAGTAGTGTGATTCGTTTTTCTGAAGAAACCATAAGAGATGCCATTAGTTATGAGATTCAACGCGGCGGACAGGTATTTTTTATTCATAATCGGATTCAGAATATCAAAGAAGTCGCGGGGTTGATACAACGTCTCGTGCCTGATGCCAAAGTGGCCATAGGACATGGTCAGATGGAAGGGAAGAAACTTGAAGGACTGATGCTTTCTTTTATGGACGGAGAGTTTGATGTGCTCGTCTCTACCACGATTGTAGAAAGTGGACTTGATGTACCCAATGCAAACACGATTTTTATCAATAATGCCAATAATTTTGGACTGTCTGACCTCCACCAAATGCGAGGGCGTGTCGGGCGAAGTAATAAAAAAGCATTCTGTTATTTTATCACGCCGCCTTATAGCGTGATGACAGAAGATGCGCGCAAACGAATCTCGGCACTCGAACAGTTTTCTGTGCTTGGAAGTGGATTTAACATTGCGATGAAGGATCTTGAGATTCGCGGAGCGGGAGATTTGTTAGGCGGTGAACAAAGCGGCTTTATTAACGAAATAGGGTTTGACACCTACCAAAAAATCTTAAACGAAGCCATCGAAGAACTCAAAGAAAACGAGTTTGCTGACTTATATGAGGAAGAGAACGCTTTCGCGAAAGCAAATAAAGACTATGTAAAAGATACGGTCATTGATACTGATTTTAGTTTGCTTTTCCCAGACGACTACATCAATAATATTTCAGAACGTCTGAATCTGTACACGCAACTGAATGAGACCAAAAATGAAGATGAATTGGCCGTTTTTGAAGCCAAACTCATCGACCGTTTTGGACCATTGCCTGACGAAGCAAAAGACCTTTTAAACTCCGTTCGCATCAAATGGATTGCGACCAAAATAGGACTTGAAAAAGTGGTCATGAAAAATGATAAATTTATTGGTTTCTTTATCTCAGATCAAACCTCTCCCTTTTATCAAAGTGATGCTTTTACAAAAGTCTTGCAATTTGTGCAAGAATATGCGTATCGTGTCAAACTGGAAGAAAAGAAAACGCGAACGGGATCCCGATTATTACTTAAATTTGGGAATGCGACGTCTATCCTAAAAGTATTTGAAATACTACAACCGCTCATGCCTAAAGCCAAAGAAGCAATCTAAATATACGTTCATGAAAGTATTCATTCTCTATTTCTGTCTCTGTATATCATTGGGAAGCTATGCGCAAAAAAAATATGAACGCGAGTATAGAATAAACGCCTCTGAAGTTCCGCAACAGGCACTTGACTTTATAGCTGCTTTTAATATTGATAAAAGAATAAAGTGGTATCAAGAACAAGGGCTTAATGTCACGTCTGTAGAAGCAAAATTTAAGTTGAAAGGCGAGAAGTATAGTATTGAGTTTTCTGATGACGGGGCACTTGAAGATATTGAACAAAACGTTTCTTTCAATTCGTTAGAAGAAACTATTCAAGAAAAAATAAAATCTTATCTCAAAGAACATTATGATGCTTTTAATATTGAGAAAGTACAACGTCAATACACGGGAGATCCTGATGTATTAATCGCATGGAGACAGACCGCTGACTTCCCCACTCTTGATACGGAACATAAAAATATCACACAAATTTACGAGTTAATCGTTCGTACTAGAACAGAAAGTAAAGTGTTATTGTTTGAATTTCAATTTGATAAAAACGGTCAAAAAATAGAAAAAAAGGAAATCATCACGCGCGATACTGATATTCTTAGATTTTGAAAAAGGTACACTACATCCTCGTCTTTTGCCTACTTGCTTCTTTTGGTGTGCAGTCACAGAGTGTTACAAACATAGGTGTTATCCCAAAACTGAATATTAAAAAGAAGTTTGAAAACCTCTGGTCAGTCAATCTAGAGATTGCTCCCCGTATTGAACTTGCAGAAGGGAGTTCTACGTTTCAAGTAGAAAATTCGACATTTTATACCCTAACGGATGTCACTACCATCGTTTCTCGTACGGTGGGCGTAAGTAATAGTATCGGAGCTGGATACCTCACCCGAATAGAAGAAGATCAAAACACATCGCATCGATTGATACAACAATATGTTCTGATCGATTATCATGAGACCTATCGTGTGGCACATCGTTTTCGAACCGATCAAACTTTTAGAGAAGGACGCGCTCCTACATTTAGAGCACGTTATCGCATTTCTTCAGATATTGCTTTAGAAGGTCAATCAGTAGATCCAAGCGAATTCTATTTTAAAATTAGCAATGAGTATTTAGGGATTTTGAGAGATCAGGCAAATGATATCGAAATACGCCTCACACCCACATTAGGTTATAATCTCAAAAACAAGAACAAAATTGAAGTAGGTGTTGATTACAGAATAGATTCCTTTATCAATAGCGCCCCCGATCATAGGTATTGGATACAGGTAGCGTATTACTTTGGGTTGTGATGTATATTTCGCTTTCGCGAAAGCGTACCATCCCTAAAACGTTACTGCAATTTTCCCTCTTAGGTAAAAAGGGGTTCCTGGTGTAAAATGGATTTCTTCTACTGGAGCTGATTCATTAAATAATCTGCTTTCTGTAGCAAATTGCGTTTCATTCCATTGGGTGTCAAAAAGGTTTTCTACAATAAGACTGTACGTCCAGTTTTTACGGGTATAATTGAGGTTCACATCGGTGACAAAATAGCCATCAGCTACGATAGAGTTATCTTCGTTTGCTGCACGATCATCTATAAAACGATAAGAAAGCGATCCAGAAAAAGGACCTACATTATCAACGGTAATACCACCCACAGCCGTTAAGTCTGGTGCAAGTGGAATCAAATCGGCACCATCTGGCTCGTCGGTACTTCTTGCATACGTATAGTTGATATCTGAATAGGTATACAACCAATCTGTTACTTGATACCGTGCGCCTAGTTCAACCCCAAGCCTACGCGATTTTCCACTAGGTTCTACAATGCCAGCATCTCCTACATACACAAATTCTTGGTCCAAAAATAAACTCCATACAGCGGCATTGACAACAAAGCGATCAAAAGGTTTTATAATCGTTCCTAAATCTACTCCATAAGCAGCGGGTAAAATATCTTCTCCTTGATTTGCAATGACTACTCTTGCATCATTAGAATGAAAACCTATGCCTGATTTAAAAAATAACTGCACGTCTTGATTTGCCGAGTATACCACATTAAATTTTGGACTGACCGCTACTTTGCTTTGGCTTTGTCTATCATATTGTTCGCTCAGTTTATTTTCATAATCAAACTTAAAATAGTCGAGTCGAAGGGACGGATTAAATTTCCACTTACCCATTTCAAATTCGGTATTTAAAAAACCGTAGGTATTTACTTCATCTACATCTCCAAAAGAAATTCTGTTTAAGGTAATTTGTCTATTGAGTGTTTCAGAAAGCTCTACATCATTCACATCGTCATACCGAAACCCGATGCCTGCTTGATATTCAAACTCAATTGTTTCAGATAGCGAAATATTTTTTTGCTCATACGTTGTATTAGCCCCAAAAAGAATTCTATCTTCCTTTTGCCGAATCTGATCGCCATTTTCTGGATCTTCTAAAAAGAAGGTAAAATTAGAGTATAATTCAAAATCATACTGACTTACATAGGCGTTGGTTTTTAGCATACTGTTATCTGTCATAAATTTTGTGTGATTCAATGCAAGATTGGTACGACTTGTATTCCCCCCTTCTGTATCATCTATCGCTCCAAATCTAGAAATCAATCCTTGCTCAACCGCTCGTATAGGAATCTGTCCAGAAGCATCCCATTTACTTTGAAAATGAGAAGCTGTAAGTTCGACTATTTGATTTCCAAAATCTGTATACTGGTATTTTCCTATAAGGTTGATTCGGTTAAAATTCTGTGGAGACTCTACAGGACCGTCTGTAAGGTATAATTCTGACCCTATGTAAGCCGTACTCTTTTGAGTGTTCAACACAGGGAAAAGTCCGACAAATCGGGAGGTATCAAATTGTCCAGCTTCGGCAGCGATATAAGTGTTTTCTACGGCATCTAGCAGTTTTAAATTCACAAAACCTGCGGTATTAAAATTTCCTTTATCAGCATAATACGGTCCTTTCCCAAAGCCGACATTTTTTATCGTTTCTGGAATCACAAAATGCAAATCGGCATAACCTTGTCCATGTGCGTGAGAAGGCATATTAACAGGCATACCATCTACACTTATGGCGACATCAGTCCCATGATCAACATCAAAACCTCGCAAGAAAATCTGTTCTGCTTTTCCGCCTCCGGCATGCTGTCCTATAATAAGCCCTGGTACCTTTGTCAAGATTTCTTGAGAAGATTTTACGGGATTGTTCTGTACATCTATATCTGTAATACGACTTAATATATCAATCTCTGAGGTAAGTTCTATTTGATCTAATGAGATACTTGAAGCCTCCATATAAATGGTAATAGGCGTTGTAACATCTTTTTGAGAAATTACTGTAACTACGGTGGTGTACCCTAGTCTAGAAAAATAAATAGAATCTCCTACTGTTGTTTTTGGGAGTATGAAACTTCCGTCGCTATTGCTGTGACTATGTTGTCCTGTATTTTTATTAAAGATTCCCACATAATCTATAGGGGTTTGTTTTCCTTCTTGGTTAAGTACAATTCCTTGTAAACGTTGTCCGTATAGTGCTGTGGTTAAGCATAAGCATACCAAACTCATAAAAATTTTCATAGATTTCTTCTGATTTATTTCGGAAAAACATACGAGTAAAATTGCGCCTCGGTTTTGTAAAATCAATTTTTTTGAGAAGAAATAGTTCTAGGGTAAGATGATCTTGGATATTTTTTGATGTTTGAACGTATATATGCTTTCGCGAAGCTGCTTGCGGCAGGCAGGCGCGTATAAAATAGATTTTCAGCACTTAATAGTGAGATTTAAGAATGATTTTAAAAATTTTATGCATTTTTTCACGTTAACATTCATCGTTATAAACTAAATTTATAGTTCTAATATGATTTAATCATCAAATATTTTCGCTAAATGAAAAAACATCTTACACTATTTCTTAGTCTGTTAGTTACTACGAGTTTTGTCTTTGCACAAAAATCAGGAGATTTACAAACCTCAACCACTATTCCTATAGCAGAAATTCCTACAGATCCTAATGTAAAAGTGGGTACACTTTCTAACGGTCTTACTTATTATATACGTAATAATGGAAAGCCAGAAGATAAGGTAGAGCTTCGTCTTGCGGTAAATGCTGGGTCTATTATGGAGACAGAGCGTCAGTTAGGACTTGCACATTTTATGGAGCACATGAATTTTAACGGCACAAAGAATTTTCAGAAAAATGATTTGGTAGACTACTTACAAAGCATTGGTGTAAAATTTGGCGCAGATCTTAATGCTTATACAAGTTTTGACGAGACTGTATATATTCTTCCTATTCCTAGTGATGATCCCGAAAAGTTGGAAAAAGGATTTCAAATCATAGAAGATTGGGCACATAACACTACCCTTTCTGAAGAAGCTATCGATGGAGAACGTGGCGTTGTCCTTGAAGAGTTGCGATTACGTCTAGGTGCAGAAGAACGTATGATGCGTGAGACCTTACCAAAAATGATGTATGGGTCAAAATACGCAGATCGCCTACCAATAGGCACTAAAGAAAATCTTGAAAACTTTACGTATGACGATGTACGCAATTATTATAAAACATGGTATCGTCCAGAATTAATGGCTGTTGTGGCTGTAGGAGATCTTGACGTAGAAACGATGGAACAAAAGATCAAAGATCATTTTGGAAAAATACCAGCTACCGTTAACGGACAAGAACGTGAAAGCTACCAACTTCCTAACCATGAAGAAACACTTATTGCTATCGCTTCTGATCCAGAGGCAGCTTTTAGTCGTGTTAATATCATGTACAAGGATCGTAAAAATGCACAGCCTACCGTCACCATTGATGATTATAGAGAAGGCTTAGTTCGTAATCTTTTTTCGCAGCTTATTAATAATAGACTTGCAGAGCTTCGTAATAGTCCCAATCCACCATTTATTTTTGGATTCTCATACTACGGCGGGACGTATGCAAGAACAAAAAATGCGTACCAGTCTATCGCGCAAACAAGTGCCGAAGGACAATTAGATGGTCTTAAGGCATTGCTTATGGAGAACGAGCGTGTAAAGCGTTATGGTTTCCAACAAGGAGAATTAGATCGCGCTAAAAAAAGTATTCTAGCTAGCCTAGAAAAAGCTTATAATGATCGTGATAAAATAGAGAGCGGTCGTATTGTAGGAGAGTATGTAAATAATTACCTAGAGCAAGAACCTATCCCTGGTATTGAATGGGAATATGCAACCACACAGCGCTTGTTAAACACGATTACCATTGAAGAAATAAGTGATCTGATTAATGTCTTTATACATAATGACAACCGTGTGATCACACTTACAGGTCCTGAGAAAGAAGGACTTCCTAAAGCAACCGAAGATCAGGTGCTGGCTCTTATCAAAGAAGTAGAGAATTCAGATATCAAACCGTATGAAGATGAAGCAGTACGTGCTTCTTTAATTGAAGAATTACCTCCAGCGGGTACGATAGTTTCTACCACAAAAAATGAAGAATTAGGAACCACTACCATGACACTTTCTAATGGTGCAAAAGTGACTATCAAAAAGACCGATTTCAAAAATGATGAAGTACTTTTTCAGGCATTTAGTTTTGGAGGAACAAGCTTATACTCTGATGAGGAGTTACTCGCTACGAGTCTTGCCAATGGAGGAATCACACAAGCAGGAATAGGCGGTCTCTCTCTTACGGATATGTCAAAATTTATGAGTGGAAAGATTGCCAATGTGTCTCCTTTTTTATCAAATTCTTCAGAGAATTTTAGAGGATCGGCGGCACCTAAAGATTTGGAAATCCTATTCCAAATGGTACACTTGTATTTTACAGACATCAATAAGGATGAAGAAGCCTACCAATCTTTTGTTTCAAAACAAAAAAGCTTTTTAGGAAACTTAATGGCAAATCCTAATTTTTACTTTCAAGACAAATTAGGTAATAAGAGAAATGAAGGAAACCCGCGATATACTGGTTTTCCAACACCAGAAAAATATGATGCTGCCGATTATGATTTAGCCTACGCAAAATTTAAAGAACGGTATGCAGATGCTGGAGATTTTCATTTTTACCTTGTAGGTAATGTAGATGAGGAGAAGGTGGCCGCTTTCGCGAAAGCGTATATAGCCTCTTTACCTGGATTGAATAGTAATGAAAAATACATCCCTACCAAGTTTAGAGAAAAAGATACGTATGAAAAGTTTGTCGTTAATAAAGGAACCGATCCTAAAAGTAATGTGACGATCCTCTGGAGAGAAGAAACAAAATATGATAGAAAAACAGAACTTGCCGCGATGGCGCTTGGCGAAGTACTTACGATCAAGCTTGTAGAAAAACTTCGTGAAGAAGAAGGCGGTGTATATGGAGTTAGTGCACGAGGAAGTCTTAGTAAAATCACATTTACCGATTTTGATTTTTCAATCTCTTTTCCTTGTGGACCAGAAAATGTAGATAAACTTGTGGCTGCAGCGCTTGGCGAAGTGGAAAAGATCAAAAAAAATGGCGTCACCCAAGAAGATCTTGCCAAAGTAAAAGAGACCTATCTCGTCGCGCGTAAAGAGCAAATAAAAACCAATAGTTTCTGGATCAATAGCCTTGTATCTTTAGATCAAGAGGATCGTGATGACACTTATGTTACAGACTATGAAAAAAGAGTGAATGATCTTACAGCAAAAGATGTTCAGAAAGTGGCTCAAAAGTTTCTTGATGACAATTACTTCTTAGCGATCCTGATGCCAGAAGAAAAATAATAGATCGTATGATCTTATATTAGAAAAAGGCTTTCCGTTACGGAGAGCCTTTTTCTTGAATACTAAACCATGTTTCGAATATCCTGTGATAGGCTATTATCACTACAATGACGGGTAAATGACGGGTTAAATTCGAGATAAAAAGTGAAACAATTATCAAAGCCTGTGTACTATTGTAGTATGAAACTTCTTGTATATTGAGGCATGCATCGTACAAGGCAAAAATAATTATGATGAAACAACCAGAATTAGGACGTAAAATAGTAGAATTGCGTCAACAAAAAGGATTTACACAAGAAGAACTTGTAGAACAATGTAATATCTCTGTACGTACTATACAGCGTATAGAGGCAGGAGAAGTCTCTCCTAGAATTTATACCATCAAAACCATACTTGCTGCACTTGATAGAGATTTAGATGATTTGCAACAAAACTCGGTATTTGAAACCAAAGTTAAAGAGGCGATGCTTCTTGAAATAGATCCTTCCAAAGACGTCTCGTTCTTATTTAAACAATTAAACGTAGGATGGATTACAGGGATTATAAGTATGATCTGTTTTGTCTTTCAGTTTATTGAAGACAGTTATTATATTTCAGAAGGAGATTATTATTTTGGAGGGATCTTTTATATCACCTTAGGAATTGTCTCTATTGTAATGTTTGCATTACACATGAGAGCCTTTGTCCTTATAGGAGAACTTTTTAAAAGTTACTTTCTAAAAGTAGTATCCATACTTTTTATAGCGGTAAATACATTGATGATCCTTTATTCGATTATGGATATGTATTTTAAGTATGTACCAGAAGCTGCGTATGCGATTATCTTTTGCGTTTTTTATGGCCTGATGTATCTCTTTTTTGGATATGCCTTACTTAAGTTAAAAGGCTTAGGGCAGCTCCCAAAAGCGACAGGATTAATGCAAATCGTTATAGGTGGGATGTTTTTGACAATCATCTTTTCTATCGTTGCGAGTCCTGCGAGTATTCTAGTTCAAGGATTAAATGTCGCTATTATTTTAAAAGTGATAGAGACCATCAAAGCACAAGTAGATAGTTAGTCATAATACGAGCACTATGGAGTAGAGACGGTTGTAAAAAAAAGCCAAGGGAAAATTAATTCCCTTGGCCAGATAATCATCAGTCTTCTCTCACTTAATTTTATCTCACTAAAACAAATATGATATTACTAGATGATTTTAGGTGTGGTGCCAACAATTCTTATTTGAAGGACCCTCACTATTTTAAAAAAATCACTATAGCATCATCTTCACTTTTTGGTTTTCAGTAAACAATTATCGGAACAAATCCTCGAGGCATTCAACGGAATATTTTTTTAATTTTCCAAAACAAACTTCAAGGTATTAGACCTTAAATCCCGCTGAAAAAGCGGGATTAGTTTAACTAGGTATTTTAAATATATTGCTTTTGCATATCTTTAAAACAGCGTTTCACTAATGAATTTACTCATGTCTAAAAGACACGTAATAGGTTATTTGGAGCAAATATATAACTTTGATAGCATATATTCTACAAACAAACGTGTATCTGCAAACATTAGCATTTCCTTAATAAAAAATCTATTTATTTTGTTAAAATATCTATGTGAAATTACTGCAAGAACATATAATCAATCATCTTATTATTTAATCGCTTTTCTAGTCACTACGGTTTCTCCAGCTTAAATTTTAATGAGATAGACTTTTTACTCCACGCACTGGTATGTAATGTTGCTTCTAAAAAAACCTGCTTGGATAGTACCTTCGGTCGTTTTTGCCAATTGTCCAGAAGATACATATATACGTATGTATGGTTTCAGCTTTTATTAATTCACCTTTAATCGTGATGGGATCACTTTGTGGATTAGAAAATAGGTGTATGGTGGTTTCCGCTTTCGCGAAAGCGTCCACATTCAAACTCACATTTTCGATAATACGAAGATTAGATGTTCCTACTTCTGAGATATAGATACGATCATTGGTGTCACCTCCTAAAATACCATTCGAAAAATTAAACGTTGCCGTATCTAGATTGCCATCTTCATTACCAAGTGAACTTCCTGCAAATAAGATAACTTCTCCTGTCTCAGGATTAATTTGATAGATGCGATGTTCTCCTATTTGAGTTCCATATAAAAAATCTCCTTTTGAAGTAAAAAATCCTAATACATTGCTTTGAGCAGCACTTGCAGGTAATTGTGCGATTTCTGTGAGCGTATCATTGTCTTCTAATCTAAAAATTTTACGATCATTATAATTAGAAATATACGTTTGATCTCCTATAAAAGCAATTCCAGAAGGGCCATTAAGAGGAGCGCCTTGAATGAGGATTTCAGTTTCATTGGTGTCAGGATCTAAGCTATTCAGGCTACTCTGATTGTACGAAACCCATAGCAGTTGATCCTCTTGGGCATCGTATTTTATCCCAATTGGATTAGTAAGACCTGTGATTGTATCTAATACATCCCCATTAGTGTTGTAAATATGAATGGTGCCACCGCCAGCTTCACAGATATAAATCCGATCATCGTCGATAACTCCGATTCCGTTGGGATTTGTAAAACCCGTAGCAAAGGTGGTGACATTGCTAGTGGCAAGCGCATAGATAAATACATCATTTTCTTGAAAATTGGAGACATAAATATCTCCGTTTGAAGTAATACCCATCCCATCACAAAAGGAGCCTTCGGTCACCGTTGTGACCGTTTGTGTATGCATTAGTATAGAGAATAATAGCATATAAAGCGTCGTAATTGTTTTCATAAACTGTTCGGTTTTTAAATCCAGATTACGTGATAGAACTTCACGATGAGGCTTAAAGAAGTGATAAAATATGATGCTTTCTGAGTTTTAGCATAGCACTGCTATGGTTAAACTCAAAAACGTACTATAATGGTATATTTTGAAGCATCTTCAAGACGGAATAGATTTTCTAATGCGTGATCTGGGTTATATTGATGAAGTCCAAATTAAAAACCAATCATTTTATCCTACGACAGTATGGGTGCACGAGTACAAGTCTAACCCTATATTATGCTACTTTTCGGCTTTTTATATATTCACTAGGGGTCTGTGAAGTCACATTTTTAAAGGCTTTATTAAAGGTTGACTTTGAGTTAAAGCCAGCGTCAAAAGCAATGGCTAATAAGGTCTGTTTGAGATGTAATTCCCGATCAATACTTTCTAATACATCCTGTACACGATGCGTATTGATGTAATCATAAAAGGATTTTTGATAAATCTGATTCAATAACCAAGATAGATTATTGGGAGACGTGTTTAATTTTTCGGCCAGTGTTTTAAGAGAAAGATCGGATGTTTTATAAATCGCTTCCTCTTGAATAAAGAATTTTAATCGTTTTTGTAGTTGTTGTATTTCGTCTGGTTTCAAACGTGCTTTTTCATCTTTGTTTTTAGGTTGTAGCAGCATTCTAAAAATTTCTGGCTGACGTAAACTATAATAACCAACAATATAAATAAACAACGGAATAGAGACCCACATCACCGCATAATTGAGGACTGTGCTTATACTTGATAGTTTAAAAACCATCCCTAGGAAACTAGCTAACCACAATACCGTAAACAAAGCTACGGCTCCTAGTACCCATCCAACATAACGTCGTATCACAAGCACATAAGACACTTGATGCTCCATCACTTTTTTGTGTTTCTTAAAGAGTTGAAAAGAAGCGATTGTATAACAGAGAAAACTTAGAAGGCCTCCCATTTCTGCAAAGAACCAAAAATAGGATACGAAGCGTATTTCCTTAAGAAAAGCCATTATTTCTTCTGACGCTACGTATATCCCTAACGTAATAATGATGTGTATAATAGCTGGTAAGTAGTGCCAAAAAGAAAGCTTGAATGTTGGTTTTTCCTTAAAAATAAGACGTCGTATATAGCAATAGATCAAAGGACCAAAAAGAAAAATAGTCACGTCTACCAGACCCGCTACATAATACACCCAAGGTGCTTGTATCCTAAAAGCCACGACACGTCCAAAAAGCATGATCACCGCAATACTTATAGCTATAGATAATACATCATTGGCTGCTTTATTGCGATTGTCTATAAAGCGTAAAGTGATGGCCAGAAAAATTCCCTGACTCACCCCTAAAAATAAAACAACATCTAGCAGTGTAAATGACATGTTTACGTAAGTTTCATTCATATATTTTCTGGAATTGGAAAGTAATCCCTTTGACAATATCTAGCTTAAATCACTAATAGTAAAGCACTTTAGCATTTAAATTTAGAAATATAAGAAATCAAAGTTTGCGGGTCTTTATTTGGGACAACTTATGAGTCTATGTGGGTACGATGATACGATATATCCCTGTGTATTCTTAATACGCTTTCGCGAAAGCGTATATGTAAAAAATCTAAAAATGATAAAAAGCATCTTCAAAATGAGTGAGTTCCTCTTGTTTCTCATTTTTAAGAATGGCAATAATATCAAAGCGAACCTCAACGTCAAGATCATTGGAGACCACATATTCATCGGTTACTTTTACAATGTTTTTAATTTTAGCAGGAGTTACGAATGTTTGAGGGTCTCCAAAAAACTCGGAGTTTCTCGTTTTCACCTCCACCACCACAAGCGTTCCTTTTTCTTTTTGACAAACAATATCGATCTCTGCTTTATTGTAAAACCAGTTACGATCCAAAATGGTATACCCTTGTTTGATTAAATACAAGGTGGCGTATTCTTCACCCCATTCTCCTAGTTCGTTGTGTGTCATTTGAACTTCATTTTCATTTCCGCGAAGGCGGGAATCTTATAGTTATTATTCCTTTTCTATCTCGGGTTGATCTTTCACCTTAAACATAAAATATCGGGTCTTTCATTAGTATTGAGTATTGTAATACGCTCTTCGCAAAGAATCTACTTTCTTTTTTAGTTTCCATGGAGGTAATCCTACAGAAATTCGTCTCTCGTCTAAATTTTTAAAATTTTTAATGCGACTACTATCTACATTGTCATAAATACCATAGTCAAAAACACCCCTTGGTCGTTGCTGACTATCGAGCATTGTTCCTAAAATGTCTGCGGGAGCTTCTCCATTACGTATCATGGCATGAAGAATAGGTTTAAAATAGGTCGTATCATCAAAATGAAAAAATAATGTTCTTAATCCAACTCGCTCTCCCATTTGTATATTGTCTTTCCCTAAAATCTTAGTAGAGGGATATCCATACGCTTTAAAAATCTCTTTGATACGAAGTTGATGAATGCTATCTATTCTTTTCATTTCGACATAATCCACAGGCTTTTGTCGCACTACTTGATCTAAGTTGTTCATGGCAATCACTTCTTCTCGTAGTTCTTTATCAATCCCTTCTTTAAATTCAGTAGCAAATCGAGCTGCATTTCTTTCTAGGTATCGCCATTCTTCATACTCGTGAAGAATGTTAAACACATCATTATTTACAAAGGAGTTAAAAGACATTCCTTCTTTCAGCATACGTTCTATATATGGAAATGCTGCTTGTGGCTTCCCTACTTTAATACTTAGTTTAGCCATCATTTCGGGTTCTCGAGTGATAGACTGATTTAAAAGTCCGCAGCGAGATTCGACTTCTTTTAATAGATCGTAGGCTTTCTGATAGTCTTTTTCCCAATAAGCAAGTTCAGCTTTATATACATCTTGATAATAGGATTCTATATAGTCACAAGGTTCTTTTTCTTGACAAGAGACGCAAAATAATAAACAAAGTAGCAAAATTCTATACATAGGTAAGGATTGTTTGTTTATTTGTCACTTCTAGCGTTACTTCTGCTCCCATAATCATCGCACGATTATCATCTACGTGACCCGCTGGAAAATCAAAAGCAACGGGATAGGTACATTCGCCTATCGCATCCATTACAATTTCTTGTGCGGTCTTCCCAAAAGGAATCCGATTGTCATGCATTTTGGTCATCCCCCCTACGATAAGTCCAGCAAGGTGATCTAGCATTTTATTGCGTTTCAGGTTCATAACCATTCGGTCTATATGATAAAGGTATTCATCTAGATCTTCTATAAAAAGTACTTTCCCTTCGGTATCTAGTTCAGAATTGCTTCCGCACATAGAATAGAGCATGGATAGATTCCCACCTACAAGCTGACCTTTGGCTGTGCCTAGTCTATTTAGAGGGTGAGAAGTCTCGTAGGTAATATCAGGTTGTTCGCCAAAAAGGGATTTTTTTAAGGACGCTTTCGCGAAAGCGGTATTCTCCTTCACACTCACAGGCATCGTTCCATGAATGGTTTTGAAACCAATCTTATGCAAATGGTTGTGAAACACGGTCACATCCGAATAGCCAACAATCCACTTCGGGTATTTTACAAATTTGTAAAAGTCGATTTGGTCAATAATACGCACTGAACCATAACCGCCTCGGGCACACCATATCGCTTTAATCTCAGGATTATCTAGCATTTCTTGAAAATCACGAGCGCGCTCAATATCTGTCCCTGCATATTGGTTGTCTGAAGCACCAATGGTTTTTCCAATCACAGGAACGAGTCCCCAACTTTTAATAAGTTGAATCCCATCTTCAAGTTCTTCTAACGAAATTTGACGAGCCGTTGCAACAAGCGCTACACGGTCTCCTTTTTTAAGAAATGGTGGTGTTATCAATGGAAGTATCGTTTAGACGTACAAGTTACTATATTTCTCAGAATCAAAATAACCAAAAATCGTTAGTACTCATAGATGAGTACCAACGATTTGGAAAAGGGACAACACATTGACCTACTAATTTCTTGCCGTTACTTTTTTAAATCCAAATAATAACTTGAGCTTTCTCAATAGTACCTGCGGCACCTACTGGATTTGCTTGTAATACTACAGTATACTTTCCTTTTTCTAACTTTCCTGGATATTCTTTTTTAAGCGGATTGCCTTGTGCATAGGTCAATAGATGAATGATATCAAAGGCTTCGACAGGTTCTAACATTTCTCCTGGAAAGAAAGGCATCGGTGCTCTTTTGATAGTTCCTATAAGCTTGCCTTCTTTATAGAGTTGTGTTTCAAATTCAAAAAGTACGACTCCTCTTCCTTGATCATCTTTGCGTAAATCTTTCCCGTCAAAAGAAAAGATGATAGGAAAATTACCTGTTTTGAACTTTTTAAATAATTCTACAACATTTCCTGCTTCCAACTCTGTTGTGATAGTACTTTTTCCGTCTATCTGAATTTTACCTTCCACCTGTGACGCTTCGATTGTGTTTAAAACAGCCGTAGTCATTATTGTTTTGGATGGTGTTGCAGCCATCCATGTTATAAAGATGATGGATGCCATGATTCCTGTTGTTATGTATGTTTTCATGATATATATATTAATATTAAAGTGGTTTTAGAGCTACTGTATAGAAGTATCCCCATTTTTGTTTTTCATTAAAGTTTACAAATCCATAACCACGCACATTTCTAGAATTATTGCTAGGGTATTCTTTAAGCCAAAACGTATGTGTAGAGTTTGCTAAACGTTTACGCCCGTCGGGACCATTTGCATAACTTGAAAGTGGCTTATCGCCTGTAAGAAATCGAGTAATTTCTTGTAAATCAACAGTGTCTGCTTGATAGGTGTCTAAGGCATTATTCACCCTTCGATATTCATTATATTGAAATTGTAGACTAAGATCTTCTGCTTCTACAAGTTTATTCTTATAAATGAGTACAGGGAATTCAATTTCTGTATTTGCATAGTCTTTAGATTGTCCTTCACTCAATACAATATTTTGTGTACTGTGTAATAAATAAGTATCTATCTTATTGATAGGACTGTCAAAGATTTTAGCAAAAATGTTTACTTTGCCTTTTTCTGCACCTCCTACACCATTAGATTTATATAGTTTTAAGGTTTGTAGTTTGACCACAATCTTAGCGTACCTAGATTTTTTAGAGCCATTCCAACTACCCCAATCTCTTTCTTCAAATTTTCCTGTAAAGGAATATCCATTGAATTTCATTTGAAACGGTTTGAAGTTTCCGTTACCTTCATTAGAATAGGTGCCTCTTAAAATTTTTGTGGTAGGATTGTATTTCCCATAAATAAATCCATTTGCACCATAAGTTCCTGCCATCATGTTATGCTTATTTTGTATAAATTGTATATTTCCATAAGTGGTTTCCCATATACCTTCATACTTTTCAAAAGAAGTAGTTCTTACGGCTTCTCCAGACCAATTCTCAATTAACGGATCTCCTTTCCAAGCCCACTTACCCGTAATTTTACTTCCGTTTTTTGTCCACTTAAAATCTCCTAATTTATTGTTATTAAAAAAAATCCCTTCCACTGTATTCCCAGTAATAGTATGAACTAATACATGTCCCTTATCTGCATAGGTTCCTACAATTAAATTTCCTTTTTGAACAAGCTTAACCTCTCCAAAGTTTGTGTTATAAGTACCTCCCCATTCTGTCGCATTTGCTGTCGCGAAAAGGAATAAAAAAGTGAGTATTTTGAATAGTGCCTTCATTGTTATTTATTTTTAAAATTATTCTTATTTGAATCCACTCTTAATGAGAAATTTTTAAAAAGGTTAACACGAGATGTAAAAAACAATATTAGAAGTCTTGATTCTTTATGAGAAAAATTGATGGGTACTAAAAATCCAAAAAGGAACTCTATACCGTATATTAATGAAGTAGGTGTAACCATAGTATGGTTTTATGCGTCCTAGTATACGAAACAATTAAACTTTTTCGTTTTTGAACTGTCAAAGGTTAATAAATTGTTTGTTTATAATGATTTACCTACTTTTAATGTAACCAAACCCTACTGCCTATGGAAATTCTTACTTCTTGTAACCTCGCTTCCATTTCTCCTTACGTCCCAGATACTGATAATCCTTGGGATATTCCTAAAGTGAAACACGTCTATAGACGTTTACATTATGGAGCGACAGATGCCACATTAAATATTGGGATTTTAGGAAGTCCAAGCGAACTCATTGACACGCTCATTCAAGAAGCAATCACTACGCCTACGCCTCCACAACCCGAATGGGGATTTTGGAATATTAATAACTATACGGATTATAATGAGCAAAATAATGCTCAGATTAATGAATGGTACAGTCAAACCTCACTTGAGTTTATTAATGGGAATCTAAAAAATCGACTAGCATTTTTCTGGTTTAATCATTTTGTCACACAAATAGAAACCTATTTTTATGCTCCCTATTTATATCAATATTGGGATTTAATGCATACATACGCATTAGGGAATTTTAAAGATTTTGTGAGTGCTGTAGGCACCTCATCTGCTATGTTACTCTTTTTAAATGGGTTTGAAAACACCAATAATAGTCCTAACGAAAACTATGCTCGCGAACTCTATGAGCTTTTTACATTAGGTCTTAATAACGGATATACCCAAACCGATATCGAAGAAACTTCCAGAGCATTAACAGGTTATAATCATTTTGGTGACGGTGTTACTGGAAACCCTATCACTTTTGATGATTCCACCTTTGACAATTCTAATAAAATTATTTTTGAGCAAGAAGGTCCTTGGGGGTATGATGATGTGATTAACATTCTTTTTGAGCAAAAAGCTGATGTAATTGCGCCTTTTATATGTGAAAAGCTATACAATTATTTTGTAAGCCCCGATACCAATCAAGAGATTGTCAATGCAATGGCAGCTACCTTTCTTGCTAATGATTTTGAAATAGCACCTGTACTAGAGCAGTTATTTAAAAGCGAACACTTTTTTGATCTTGATGCCTCTGGACTTATCATCAAAAGTCCGTATGATCTTACGACAACCTTTATAAGAGAAACGGGTTTTGAATATGATAATACAGACAATCAGTTTACTAATTTTATCATTTATCTCAATGAGATTACAGGACAAAATATTTTTCAACCCGTGGATGTCGCGGGATGGCAACGCAATCGGGACTGGATCAATAGTAGCACATTGGCTGGACGATGGGAAGGCGTAAAGATTCTTCTGTACAATCATTGGAATTTTAGTGAGGAACAATTTCGAAATTTTGCTATTAACCTCTCTGGTGATAGTAATGATCCTGCATTTATTACCCGATCCATTATTGACTTTTTAATGTCTAGGCCTTTGCATACAGAAACAGATTATGATATTGCCACTTCAGTCTTTAGATGGGAGATCCCTGATAATTATTATGATGACGGCCTTTGGAATCTTGGGTGGGAATCTGCCCCATACCAGGTACTTCTGCTCTTATTCCATATCCTTAGAATGCCTGAATTTCAACTTAAATAGCCTGTATTATGTGTAATCACGATCACAACTCAAAAGAAAAAGCACAAAAAGGGCAAAAGTTATTTGAAGGCCCTTCTGCAAAAATTACCGATCAACATCACGATCAAGAACATACTACGTGGAGTAGACGTTCCTTTATGCAAGCCCTGGGTCTTGTAGGAACAGGATCTATTATGGTAGGAGGCACCAACCTCTCTGCAGCGTCACCCTCTCGACTAACAACCGCTCTTGCAAATGCAGATAGTGACCGTATCCTCGTGTTAATCCGATTAAAAGGAGGAAATGATGGTCTTAACACCATTGTGCCTATTTACGATTATGACTTCTATGCACAAAGTAGACCTACGATACGCTATCAAGAAAATGATCTCTATAATCTCTCTCCAGATTTTGGCATTCCTCCTTCGATGGATCCATTACAATCCTTATGGGGAAATGGTCAGATGAAGGTGGTACACGGTGTAGGCTACCCAGATCAAAGTCTCTCGCATTTTAGAGGATCTGATATTTGGGCATCAGCGCAACCTGATGAGATAGATGATACCGGTGTTTTGGGTCGCTATTTTGAAGATTTATATCCTGACTTTTTAATCAATCCACCCGATATACCACCAGCCATTCAGATTGGAAGTAGCGGAAATTTAATTTTTGATGGAGATGAAGCAGGCTATGCGTTTTCTGTTGCGAATCCACAACAATTAGAAGATATTGCAGAAAATGGCGTACTGCACGACGTGACCAATATCCCTGATTGTACGTTTGGAGATCAATTAGGATTTATGCGGAGTGTAATTAACACCTCATTTACCTATGCAAGCACGATCAATGAAGCTTATGAGAGTGCAAGTAATGCGGTAGAATATGGCGCTGGACAACTCGCTCGGCAACTTGCCATTGTCGCAAGAATGATCAAAGGAGGGCTCGGAACGCAAGTATATCTGGTAACGCTGGGGAGTTTTGACACCCATGCCAACCAACTAGAGAATCACGGCGAACTCCTAAGTGACCTGTCTGCCTCCGTAAAGAATTTTTACGACGACCTGAATAGCACAGGGATGGGAGAAAATGTACTCTCTATGACCTTTTCTGAGTTTGGCCGTCGTATTGAAGAAAATGGCTCCAATGGTACCGATCACGGAACCGCTTCTCCTATCTTAATGTTTGGCGACGGTCTCAACGACCAAGGTTTTGTAGGGACACATCCCGATATTCAAGACCCTGATCAAACCGGAAATCCTGCCTTCACCACCGATTTCAGACAAGTATATGCCACGGTTTTAAAACAGTGGTTATGCATCGATGAAAGTCTTGTTGATCAGATTCTATTTGGACAGACTTATGAGCCACTAGACTTAGGATTTAGCTGCACGGCTTTAGGGGTTACTGATTTTGCTACCACTGGCTTCCAACACCTAGCCACCTATCAAGGTGATCAAACCTTTATTGAATTTACCATGCCCACTACCGCTAGAGTCACAGTCTCCTTATTCAATTTATTAGGACAGGAAGTAGGGAAATTGAAAGACGAGTTTAGTCTGGAAGGTCCGCAACGTTTGAATGTGAAGCAATCTGTGCGTACCCGTTTACGAACAGGACAATATATCTATCGTATTTCTTTTAATGGGAAAAGTTATAGTAAGTCTATTCTGGTGAAATAGGTCTAGTCACTAGTTTTCAGTTACAGTACGCAGTAAAAATATAAAGTGATCACACTCTTTTTTGGAGTTAATTCTTTATCCGCTTTCACGAAAGTGAACCCAAAATCCATTAAACTAGTGTAGACACAATTCATTTGTCCCTCGGGATGCTCCCTTAGCCGTTTGTTTTCTTATTTTTGTGCCTTTAAATCATAGTTAATGTCTCAAAGATATACCATTACCGCTGCTTTACCGTATACCAACGGTCCCATACATATAGGTCATCTCGCAGGCGTGTACGTTCCTGCCGATATTTATGCACGCTATCTCCGTATGCAAGGTGCCGATGTTGCTTTTGTGTGTGGAAGTGATGAGCATGGTGTTCCTATTACCATCAAAGCAAAAAAAGAAGGCATTACTCCTCAAGATGTCGTTGATAAGTACCATGCGATTATCAAGCAATCCTTTCTTGATTTTGGGATTACGTTTGATAATTACTCGCGTACCACGGCGAAGATTCATCATGAGACTGCATCCGACTTTTTTAAGACGATGTATGATCAAGGAAAATTCCTAGAAGAAACGAATGCGCAATTATACGACGTCGAAGCAGAACAATTTTTAGCCGATCGGTTTGTGACAGGTACCTGTCCTAAATGTGGCTTTGAAGAAGCGTATGGCGATCAGTGTGAAAACTGTGGAACTTCCCATAATGCCACCGATTTGATCAATCCTAAAAGTGCGATTTCTGGAGCGGTACCTTCGCTTAAAGAAACCAAACATTGGTTTTTACCCTTAGATCAATATGACGAATTCTTTAGAGAATGGATTTTAAAAGGCCATAAAAAAGATTGGAAAACCAATGTCTACGGACAATGCAAATCATGGATCGATGATGGTTTACGCCCTCGTGCCGTAACCCGTGATCTCGATTGGGGAATCCCTGTGCCAGTCGAAGGTGCCGAAGGAAAAGTACTCTACGTTTGGTTTGATGCCCCTATCGGTTATATCTCTGCCACCAAAGAATGGGCGGCCCGTGAAGGAAAAGACTGGGAACCATATTGGAAAGATAAAAACACCAAACTCATTCACTTTATTGGGAAGGATAATATTGTGTTTCACTGCATTATTTTCCCTGCGATGCTTAAAGGACATGGCGATTATATCTTACCTGATAATGTACCTGCCAATGAGTTTTTAAATCTAGAAGGGCGTAAACTGTCTACTTCCAAAAATTGGGCGGTTTGGCTACACGAGTACCTTGAAGATTTTCCTGAGAAACAGGATGTATTGCGTTATGTACTCACAGCAAATGCACCTGAAGGAAAAGACAATGATTTTACGTGGAAGGACTTTCAACAACGTAATAATAACGAACTTGTAGCTACTTTTGGAAACTTCATTAACCGTGTAGCGGTGTTGACACAAAAATATTATGACGGTGTCGTGCCTACGCCGGATACTTTTAATGAAGTAGATTTACAAACCTTGGAAGAAATACGTGCCTATCCAGCTGTGATAGGAAGTAGTTTGGAAAAATACCGCTTTCGCGAAAGCCAAAACAGCCTCATCAACCTAGCGCGATTAGGAAACAAATACCTCGCCGATGAAGAGCCTTGGAAAACCATCAAAACCGACGAAGAGCGTACCAAAACCGTGATGTATGTCGCCCTTCAAATCGCTACCGCATTAGCTGTGCTCAGCGAACCGTTTTTGCCTTTTACTTCTAAAAAGTTAAAAGTGATTCTGAACACCCAATCACTTCCAGCCTTGAGTTGGAACGATATATATGGCTTCTCCCCCTACCAGGGGGAGATGTCTGCCGATGAGGCAGACAGAGGGGGTCTGTTGCCTGCAGGACACACCTGCGGAACATCTGAACTCCTCTTCTCAAAAATAGAAGATGCTGATATCCAAAAACAATTAGAAAAATTGGAAGCTAGTAAAAAAGCAAACGAAGCTGAGAATGCCGTTGCCGAGCCTCAAAAAGAGACCATAGGTTTTGAAGATTTTTCAAAAATCGATATGCGTGTGGGCACCATTATAGAAGCTGAAAAAATGCCGAAAACCAAAAAGCTTTTAAAACTTACAGTAGATACAGGTATTGACGTACGTACCATTGTTTCTGGAATCGCAGAAAGCTTCACTGCCGAAGAGGTTATTGGAAAAAAAGTAACGGTATTGGTCAACTTAGCGCCACGTGCGTTACGCGGTGTCGAAAGCCAAGGCATGATCCTTATGACTGAAGATGCCAATGGGAAATTGGTGTTTTTAAATCCTGATACAGATGGAGTGAAGAATGGGGAGACGATTAGTTAATAATATAAAGGTGTAGTAATTACTACACCTTTATATTATTTTACCCTTATAATACCTCCTTAATCCGAGAAATAAACACATCGTTACTCGTCCAAGACTTTCCAAGACGTACAATAATGAGGTCTTCACTGGGAGAGACATATACTTGTTGACCTAAAATCCCTAAGGCATAAAAATCTTCCTCGCAATTTTTACTATACCATTGGTATTGATAACAATCATTTTCTTTATTGGGTGTTACTAGCTTTTCTACCCATGCTTTTGAGACAATTTGCTTGCCATTATACTCGCCTTTATAGATCATGAGACGGGCAATTTTAGCCAAATCAATCGCCGTCGTATTCAGACAGCAAAAGGCTTTGGTATTTTTATTCTTCTCATCGTCATAACTCCATGTAGCAGGATTTTCCATTTCCAAGGGAATCCACAATTTGGTTTCTAGGTATTTCCCAAGTTGCATTCCCGTGACACGCTCTACCGCAATACCAAGCAAGGTCGTGCATACACTTTGATACTCGTGATGTGTCCCTGGTTGATAATTAAATTTCATCTTGGAAATTTGCTTGAGCTGTTTCTTCCCATAATACAATCGGCTTACTTCATCAAACGGACTGCTATAACTTTCGTCAAATTCTAATCCTGCACGCATGTCTAACAAATGCGCTAACGTCAGTTTCTTAAATAAAGGATCGGCGTCGTTGAGCTCTGGAATGTATTTGGTAATCGGGTCGTGTACACTTTCTATTTTTCCTTCATCGATAGCTATACCCACCAACAACGAGGTTACCGATTTTGATACGGAGAAAATATTAGAAATAGAATCTCTTTTATAGCCTTCATAATAATTCTCAAACACAATCGCATCATCCTTTATGACTAAAAATGCTGTCGTTTCTGAATGGATATCCAGCACTTTATCCATCGCATATCGTTTTCCATCTACAGAAAAGGAAAGCGTATCTAATTTTTTTGCTTCGTCTGTTGTACTTCCGTCTTTAAAATAAAACGTATTCTCTCCAGTATTTACCTCTGTATATGGGAAAATTTTATGATCATCTATATCGGCTTTATAATACCGAATCATACGTCCATAATGACACGATTGTAAACATAAAATAAGAAGTAAAAGAATTGCTTTTTTCATCATCAGTTGTTAATTTTATAATTGATTACTGACGACAAAACTATATTCTATTACACGTGTAAACCTATAATACAGTGGGATTGTGGCGAAATGTTACTTATTTGTGGCGAGTTGTAATTTACTTTTCACATCACCTTGTAATCCTCTAGAAACAGGAATATGTGTTGTATACCCTATATCAACAAATAGCTTTTTATTCTCTATATGGTATTGTTTAAAATGTATTGGGTTAATCAAAAAAGATCGGTGTGTTTTAATCAACTCTGGAAACGATTTTTCTATTTCAGAAATAGCGCTTCTTACCAACTTTTTTTCAATTGTTTCTCCTTTAAAAAAATAAACCTCTACATAATTATCTGAAGATTGCACAAATAAAAGTTCATGAAAATCAAGCTGTATAAAATCATATTGGCCTTGTCCTTTGATAGTAATTTGATCTTCTAACTGTATGCGTTCTGAAAACTTACCAATGATGAAACGAGTGATTATAACAAAAGGAAGTATGATCGTAAGACCTGGTAAATATACTAGTTTTGTATATTCAAAATAGGAATACACTCCTTCTTCACCTAGAACTACGGCATATTTATAAAACAAATAATTAATTAATGTTCCTATACAGACGACTAAAACCAAATAGATTCCTTCGTTTTTAAAATACCAGAATTTCTGTCTTTTTGTAATACGATATTGATATACCAAGGGAACTACATAACAAAGCCCTTCTATCAATCCATAAATAGGCAATAATGTTAATTTTTCGCTAGCCGAAAATCTATATATATCAAAAGGTTCAGAAAAGTATAAAAAAACAAATACCCATATACTGAGCCCTAAAGCTATCCAGAAATGATTTTGAATATTCTTATGAAATGGATATTGTTTTTTCATTCAAAAATTAAAAATACTAAAGTCCAATATAAATAAAAGGATAAACATTAATTTTTAGTTACTTTTGAATGAATACCCATAAAAAAAGAGTCCTTGCTACAGTACATCCAGAAACACACCCAACTTCCAGAATCCGGTATCAAAAACACCCTAAAACTCCTCGCCGAAGATTGTACCTTACCTTTTATTGCTCGCTACCGGAAAGAAGCTACGGGGAATCTGGATGAAGTGGAGATTGGTCAGATTATCACGTTTAAAGAGCAATTTGAAACACTGGAAAAGCGTAAAGCAACCATCTTAAAAGCGCTGGAAGAACAAAATGTATTAACAGACGAATTACGATCTAAAGTAAACACGGCACAAGATCTAACTACCCTAGAAGACCTCTACCTTCCTTATAAGAAGAAACGCAAGACCAAAGCAGAGACCGCTCGTAAAAACGGATTAGAACCCTTGGCTAAAATGATCATGAGCCAGAATGCAAATGATCTCGACGGACTTGCACAGCGCTATACGAACAGTGAAGTCCCTTCTGCTGAAGACGCTCTAGAAGGTGCCCGCCATATTATTTCTGAGTGGATTAATGAACGTGCCGATATACGTACAGGAATTCGCCAACAATTAGAGTGTTTTGCACTCATAGAAACCAAAGTCATCAAGACCAAAGAAACGGATGAGAAAGCGCAAAAATTTAGAGATTACTTCAATTGGTCTGAGTCTTTAAACCGATGTCCTTCACATCGCTTACTCGCTATTTTGCGTGCTGAAAATGAAGGCTATATTCGTGTAAAAATAACAATTGATGACGATCGTGCGCTAGAAAAAATAGAACGCAAACTCATCCGATCTCATAACGAATGTGCCACACACATCGAACTCGCCATCAAAGATGCGTATAAGCGCTTATTGCTTCCTTCTTTATCCAATGAAGCGCTCTCGGAAGCCAAAAAGAAAGCTGATGAAACCGCGATTCAAGTATTTGCTAAAAACCTCAAACAACTCCTACTCGGTTCGCCATTGGGAGAAAAACGCATTCTCGCCATTGACCCAGGCTTTAGAACGGGTTGTAAAGTGGTTTGTCTAGACGCACAGGGCGGTTTGTTACACAATGAGACCATCTATCCACATGCACCCAAAAACGACGACAAAGGAGCGATTAAGAAACTGAGTTCGCTGACAGACGCCTATAAAATAGAAGCGATTGCCATCGGAAATGGAACTGCGTCTCGTGAGACCGAACGCCTTGTCAAACGCATTCATTTTAAAAATGAGATGCAAGTGTTTGTGGTAAGCGAAGCGGGTGCTTCGATTTACTCGGCTTCCAAAATTGCGAGAGATGAGTTTCCTAATTACGACGTGACGGTACGTGGTGCGGTTTCGATTGGAAGACGCCTCGCTGATCCGCTGGCGGAATTGGTGAAGATAGATGCTAAATCCATTGGTGTGGGTCAATATCAGCACGATGTAGACCAAACGGCACTTAAAAATAGCTTGGATCGCGTGGTCGAAATGTGTGTGAATAGCGTTGGGGTCAATGTCAATACCGCAAGTGCACCACTGCTAAGTTATGTGTCAGGGATTGGACCTAAATTGGCAGAAGGAGTGGTACGCTTTCGCGAAAGCGAGGGACCCTTTACCTCCAGAGTTGCCATCAAAAAAGTACCACGTCTCGGTGGAAAAGCCTTTGAGCAAGCAGCAGGTTTCCTCAGAATTAAAGATGCTAAAAATCCGCTGGATGACTCCTCAGTACATCCAGAACGCTACAAACTTGTAGAAAAAATAGCTAAAGATCAGAAGATTTCTGTTGCTGAAATGATTGGAAATAATAAACGTTTACAGGCCATTGATCTCCAAAAATATGTTACTGAAGATGTGGGATTGCCTACACTGACTGATATTATCACAGAACTAGAAAAACCAGGGCTTGACATCAGAGAAAAAGCCAAAGTGTTTACGTTTAACCAAAATATTAGAACGATTGAAGATTTACAACCTGGACAATTACTTCCTGGCATTGTGAATAATGTGACTAATTTTGGATGCTTTGTCGATATTGGAATCAAAGAAAGTGGACTGATTCATATTTCAAACCTCGCCGATGGTTTTGTGTCGGATGTTTCGGCGCATGTAAGTCTGCAACAACAAATTATTGTCAAAGTATTGGAGGTTGACATTTCGCGAAAGCGGATTCAATTAAAATTACATACATCATCCTAAAATCATATTATCTACTATACTTATGAGAGGTCTTATCTTTCTTTTTTTGTTTTTTTTATCCCAACTAGTGATCGCTCAAGAGCCTTTTCTAAGTTTTGATCATAACGTAAACACACTCGGCAAAAAACCAACCCAGCTTTTTTCGGCTGTATTTCCAGAAAATGATACTTTTTTAATTTTTATAGAAGACTCAAAGCAATTGTCTGTCTATCAGTTTGATGAAAATGGGAAAGAAACGGCAGAAGGATTTTCATTTCCTAATTTTGCAAAAAAATATCCAAATATAGGAGGATACATCCAAGAGAATGGTACCTATACATTATTTCTGTCTAGTACAAACAAAAAGAAATGGGCGATTGTTACATTAGATTTTACATATAAATCATTTAATCTTCAAGAAGCCAAACTCGATATAAAAGGAGATCGCATATTGGAATCGTTAACCTACAATGGCAAACACTATTTATTTACGGTACAACGAGATACATCTACGTTTGAAGTATATGTGATGGACTCAGAAGGAACCATAACTACACAAACATTCTCTTTTGAAGATGTTGATTTTGGAGGAGGAAGACGTACCATTCCTAATCTAGATCGTTTGCTACAGGGTTCTTTTTCGAGAGAAGTCGCTATTATAGATAGTGAATCACCTATTGCCTTAGAATCTTCAAAGTCGAACGTTAAATTCTATCAAGAGGAAGCACTTGTGACCCTTACGATAGATTCTTCAAAGAATACTACCTTTTATTTACAATTTGATTTAGAAAATAACACGTCTAGTACTCAAACCATTTCTAAAGCTTCTTTTGATAAGGATATTATCAGCGCTAGATCTAACTCCTTTATTTTTGAAGACAAGCTTTTTACGTTAAAAGTCTCTTCTGATGAGATGGATTTTTCTATTTATAACCTAGATTCAATGGAAAATCTAGCTTCCTTTTCGGCTCGAAAAGGAACTCCTATTACCTTTAAAAACACGCCTATTATACAGGAAGGAGGTCAATTAGATTCTTATCGCGAACTCGAAAAAACGTCTAAGTTTTTACGTAAAGTAGCCACATCCAATCCTGCTATTACGGTTTTTAAAGAAAATGATCACTATATTATTACTTTGGGGGCTACCCAAGAAATAAGTAACGGAGGTCCTGGTTTTTTTGTCGTTGGAGGAGGACTTGCAGGAGCTCTTGTAAGTGGTGTTATTACTGGAATTGCAAATGCAACTTATTATCAATACAATGCATATACGTATACTAAAAGTGCTCGTTTTCAAATGGTACTTGATCGTGATTTACAGTTTGTTCCTGATGCAGAAATACCGCTCAATGTTTTTGATGAGATCGGTGAGTTTACACAAGAAACATCTCCAAAAGTCATACAAACCGTGTTTAAACTTAAAGACTCTTATATTTGGGGCGCGCTTAACGCGAAAACAAACACCCTCAATTTCTTTACATTTTAGAACGTGCTCAAAATCGCTTACCATTCTATTAATAAACACTCATTAACAGATAGCGTCGGTTTCTGATAGCGAGATAGTCGAGGTTAATATTTCGTGAACCTGCCTGTCGGCAGACAGTAGCGTATAAAGTATATAGGTAAGGATGCGTGCTATTTTAAAATCCTATTTATGAGTGGATTCGATTTACTATCTTTATTTTAGTATATTGTTTTCTAGTAACATATCCATCTAAAACGATACTAACAACACATAATCCTATTTAACTAAAATCTATGAGAGTATTTGTCTTCCTGTTTTTAATTCTTAGTTCCTTTTTGAGTGCAGCTCAAGAGCCTACATTAACATTGCCAGAAAATGAAGATTTTGTAAAAAGTGATGCCTTTTTTGCGATTCCAAATGATCAAGAACAGGAATTTGCTTCTGTAATTATAAAAAACAATACAATTACTGCTCTTCAAGTAGATGCAACATATCAAGTGAAAAATCAACTAACTATTGATTATAATGCTAATTCAGGTAGGGAACTGGTAGAAAAAGCATATATAAACAATACGTATACACTCTATTTTTTACATGAGGAAGATAAAATGTTAGATATATTAACCTTTGATTTTGATAACAATACATCAAACACTACATACATTGAAATACCTATTGCAAAAAAAACCTTTATACAAAGTCTGAGGGTTAGTGGTGGTACTTCAAATGATTCATACGAAAGAAACCTCTCAAGGAACAACGAATACTTTCTCCAAGCTTTTACCTACACTACTAATTTTTATTTGATCAATATCCTACTAAAATCATCTACCCTAGTGATATATCAAATAGATGCCGAAAATAATGTGTCTAGAAAAGAAGTAGTTCTCCCTGATTATTTTAGGGATGAAAAGAGAAGAGAATCTAACTTGTATAGCAACATGTTGTTTACAAATGATTTTCATTTCTCAATCCCTAAAATAACAAATGTATTTCCAACCCCTTCTTCTGCTAGTGGTCATTTCTCAAAAATATACCTTAATGATTCAGTACTTACTCTTACGACAGACGGAAATCCACTTTTTACATACATCGTTACGGTAGATCTCAACACTTTTGAAGGCGATGTGACAGCTTTTGCAAAAAGAGCATTAGGTAATTCCTCATTAGTCACAAGAACAAATTCATTTTTAGATGGAGATACGATATATATGCTATCTACTAATGCAAATGAATTATATATTGATTTATGGAATGTGAGAGAGCGAAAGAAAATTAAAGAAATATCATTTAACAAAAAAGAAGATTTGTTTTTTGAGAATCCAACGATAGATACTACGCTCACGAAAGAAGATCAGTATGCATTACTAAAAACTAAAAAAACACTGAAAAATAATACAAGAGGAACAAAAGGAATTTCTGTTAAAGAAATTGATGATACATTTTTAATAGTTATTGGAGCTACCAGAGCCCTAGCATCTGAGTCAGGTCTCTTGTCACCTGTCGAGTTCAATGGAGCTGGAATACTTCTTCCTCCTCTCATGTCTTATACAGACCTTGCAACTCGAAACGAAATTCACGCCTACTTTGATAAGGATTTTAATTTTATTTCAAAACCTTTAGAACCTTCCATTTTTGCTAGTCTTGGGGCTATTTCTCAAAAGGCTGATTTTAAAAAGATAAATGCGTTTTTTAAAGTCAAAGACGAGTACGTATATGGATATTTAAACATAAAGACTGGGGAAATCTCTTTTTACAGCGGAAGATAATAAATGCTCAAAATCGCCTTTCACCCCATTTATAAACATCACTTACCCGACGGACATCGATTTCCTATGGCAAAATATGATTTGCTGCCACGTCAACTTCTACATGAAGGGACTTGCACCCAAGACAATTTTTTTGAACCTACAGTCATAGACGATGTGCATGTTTTGCGTTGTCATACCCAAGACTATCTTACCAACTTGAAAGCATTAACCATTGAGCGTCGAGAAGCTCGGAAGATAGGGTTTCCTCTTTCTGAAGAGCTGGTACAACGCGAACTCATCATTGCGCAGGGTACCATCTTGGGATGTGAATATGCACTAGAGCACGGCATCGCGATGAATATTGCGGGAGGCACCCACCATGCCTACACAGATCACGGAGAAGCTTTTTGCATGCTCAATGATCAGGCGATTGGGGCTCGGTATTTACAAGCACAAGGACTTGCCAAAAAAATACTCATTGTCGATCTAGATGTACATCAAGGCAATGGTACCGCAGAAATTTTTCAGGATGATCCTACCGTGTTTACATTTTCTATGCACGGTC
Organism: uncultured Dokdonia sp.; assembly: GCF_937910895.1. Lineage (GTDB taxonomy): Bacteria > Bacteroidota > Bacteroidia > Flavobacteriales > Flavobacteriaceae > Dokdonia. The sequence continues at coordinate 49,153 of NZ_CALEMI010000161.1, forward strand.
AAGCAAATTATCCGTTTAAAAAAGAAACCTCTGATCTTGATATTGCTTTAGACACCAATACTGATGATGCAACCTATCTCAAAATTTTAAAAGACACCCTTCCACAACTTATCTCACAAGAGCAACCTGATTTTATCTTTTACCTCTGTGGTGTTGATATTCTTGCGAGTGACAAACTAGGAAAATTAGGGTGCACGCTTCAAGGTTGTCTGGAAAGAGATCGGTATGTGTTACAAACCTGTCATGATCTTCAAATCCCTGTGCAGTGTAGTATGGGGGGTGGCTATTCTCCGGACATCAAAATCATTATAGACGCTCACTCCAACACGTTTAGACAGGCGCAGGATATTTATTTTTAAAACACAACCCTAACCCCTCTTACTAAAGTAGAAGACTCAGCTCCTAAATTTTAGCAATAATGACCTTTGAGACTTATAGATTGTTTCTGTATTATTCAAAAAAAGTCCCTGCTCCCTTTAGGAAAAGCAATACAGAGATAAGAGAAAATACGTAACTTCGTGCTGTGCAAACTCACTATGATTATATCATTATTGGTGGTGGTCTTTCTGGGCTGACTTTAGCTTATCGGATGGCTCAAGATGCATTTTTTGATACCACTTCTATTCTTATTATAGATCAGTCTGCAAAAAAAGAAAACGACCGTACCTGGTGTTTTTGGGAATCTCAACCTGATATTTTTGAAGAGATTGTTTCTCATCGCTGGTCCACCATACGTTTTAAAAGTCCTGTATTTTCAGATGATATTGCGATAAAACCCTATCAGTATAAAAAAATTGAAGGAGATGATTTTTACGCTTTCGCGAAAGCGTACGTAGCCACAAAACCACATATTTCCTTTTTACAGGAAACCGTCCTGTCTGTTGAAAATCAGTCAGACCAAGTGGTGATCATTACAGATAAAAAAAGGCTTTCGGGCGGGAAAGTATTTAATAGTATTCTGAATTCAGAAGTGCTTTCTAACCAGACACAGCATCAATATCTTAAACAGCATTTTATTGGGTGGTTTATCAAAACAAAGACTCCTACTTTTGATCCTGATGCAGCCACCTTTATGGATTTTACCGTGCCACAAAAGGGAAATTGTAGATTTATGTATGTGCTCCCCACCTCAACAACGCAAGCCTTATTTGAGTACACGTTGTTTTCTAAAGACCTTCTCGAAGACACCGAATATGAAACCGCTATTGAAACATACTTAAAAGAAAAAGGGATATTGCAATATCACATTGAACGTAAAGAGCGAGGGAATATTCCTATGTCTTCGTATCGTTTTGATACGCAAGCTTCTAAAAATATTCTACACATCGGGAGCGCCGGTGGGTGGACCAAAGCAAGTACAGGATTTACCTTTAAACACACGTTAAAAAAGACAGCCGCGCTTGTTGAATTTTTAAAAACAGAAAAAGATTTACGTTTGTTCTCTAAGCGGACACGTTTCTGGTGGTATGATTTACTGCTTGTAGATGTGTTGTATCGTAAAAATCATTTAGGAGGGCCTATTTTTGCAGAGATGTTTAAAAACAATTCAACCGATCGGATTTTTAGGTTTCTGGATGATGAAACGACATTTAAAGAAGAATTACAGATTATCTGGAGCTTACCTAAAAAGGAGTTTGTGAAGGCAGTGTTTAGTCGGTTGTTCCGATTATGAATATCCCCTTTTTTTTTAAAATTATTTCCAACTCCTTTAGAATACCGCTAAAAACACTGATAGTAGCCAGATTGATAATCTCTAAACATATTATAGGAAGTATAATATTACTGTACAAAATGCTCAAATCCAACTAATAAGATTTAATTATTATTTGATAGTGTGATGTCCAATAAAAAGTGCATTTTTATTTACAGCATTTCTTTTGTGCAAAAACTAAAATACTATAAATTGGACAATAATGATCCTACTTAAATTTGTTAAGTAGCTCACATATTTTTGAAGTAGTGTTAGGATTACACGCTAATGAAGAATCTGTTATTACTGTTGAGTCATCATTACCTCCAATAATAATCTTGCTATTTTCTTTGCCTATAGAAGCTACTTTAAACTTTTTAAAACCTAACATATTTTGTTTTTGTTTTTTCATTTGATGATTTTTAATGATTAAAACTAAAAATATACATTTTACCAAAGAGAATTATCAATTTAACAAATTAATTTTTAATGGGTGTAAAGATAGTCGTTTTTAAAAGCCCTCTTCCTTAAGTGAGGCTTTAGGTTAGGAAACGAATTGAGGCTCTTTATATAAATTTTCTCTACAAATCTATTGTGTTTTTTACTTTGCTAACCGCTTTTTCATTTCTGCAATCGCATCTGTATAATCCTCCATCCTTCGGCTTTTTCCAATGTGAATGATACCACTATTCATTCGACTTGTGAGTTCTTTTATAGGCATCGTATCTAAGCTTCCGAACTGATCCTTCCATAAGTCAAGTTCATAAAGCCTTTGATTCTGAAATCCTGTCATCCTTCTATCATTATCAGTTTTCATAAAATCAAGCTTGCCAACGATTGCGTCCAAATATTCAAACTCAATGACGATACCATCGTAAATAAGTTGGGTATAGAATGTGTTTTTAAAAATCTCTTCAATAGCACCTAAATCTGAGGCTTTGATGTTTGTCAGGATGACATTATATACGGTCAATCCATTTGTGAAAAGCCAACATTTTTTCCGATCTACATAAAAAATGGTGGCATTCCATTTTCCTAATAGTCCGCAATCCGCATTTTGGTCATTTACAATGAGTTTCTTAACGACCTTTTCTAATTTTTTGGTTGTATGTATTTTAGTTCTTTTCAAAATAGATTATGTGATCTCAAATTTTGAATTAATCTAAGAAAAATTTCGCGAAAGCGGACAGTATTAGAAATAACTTGTATAAAATAGAGTGTTACTCTATTTTTTTATCGTAAACAAAAAATGAGATTCCCACCTTCGTGGGAATGAAAAGTCCCTTCTCTCTTTGGGAGAGGGGATTTAGGGGTGAGGGCTTGTGAGGGCTCTACATCCCACGTTCCTTCTGGATCGTTTCGTAAGCTTCTTGTACTTTTCTAAATTTCTCTTCAGCACCTTCACGATAGGCTTCATCCATATCCATTAACTTATCAGGATGGTATTTTTTTGCCATGGTACGAAAGGCTTTTTTCACCTCGTCATTGGTAGCGTCTTTTTGTATTTCTAAGATTTTGTAAGCACTATCGGCATTTTTAAAGAACATGGCTTTGATACTTTCAAAATCCTGATGGTTGATTCTAAAAAAGCCTGCAATTTCAGACATTACCTTTACTTCTGGTTCGCTCACATTCCCATCGGCTTGTGCAATTCCAAATAAAAAGTGTAAAATCTGTAAGCGTACTTCATAGCGTGTACGCATATTTAGGTACTGACAGATGCGCGCTGCAGATACATCTCGATTTTTAATGACTTCGTTAAAGGTTCTAAAGGTGGCATTGGCACGTTCTTTTCCGTAGGCTCTTACAAAGTACTGACGGGCATAGTCTAGTTCTGTCTGGCTTACGGTACCATCTGCCTTGATGACAATAGAGGCGAGTGAAAGTAAGTTTAATTCAAAATCTCCTGGGGAAACGTTTTGCTGTGTCGCTTGCTCAAAAATATCTTTAAAACCTCTTCTTGCTTGACCGTCTTTATTTGGTGATAGTAACTTATCAATGAGGCTTCCTATTAAATAGCCCGCTAAAGCACCAAATACGCCACGTACGAAAAATCCAATAACTGCGCCTATATATTTAACCATGTATAATTTTACCTAATGTATAAAGAACCACAAAAATAAGGGTTCTAGTATATATGACGTAAGATTCCTGTGGTTGTTACGAAAAATAACTGTCAGCTATAAAAATTTTGATGATTTAAAAGAAGCAACATCATTCTGTGGCTTTTTTGATAAAAAATGGGTGTACCTTCAAAAAGGTACACCCGTAATAAAATAAATATTCTATTCTTAGCATTGCATCCCTACATTCTCTGGGCAAATATCGCCGCCACCGCCACCACCATTCGGAATGCATTCGTCTCCATAAACATTACAAGCATAACCACTTGGGCATGAATATGGACTGCAATCTCCTTCATGAGTGAGTACATTGCGACCTGCTGTAATTTCTTTTAACTCTGTCGTACTTAAACTTCTTCCAATTTTCAATAAATTTTTCATAATTAATAGATTTTTTAGTTTCTTTAAAATAATAAATATTGATTATGAGCAAGACTAAACAAAAGTTAATTAACTATATATTAATACTTTAAATTTATTTTCTTATTATGATAAGGTTCTTTGTAAAAGAAAGATAGACTTGTTAAAAATAAGAATGAGAATTTGCTAGCATTGCATAGTCTATACAAATTGCCTGACATAATTACACTATAAATAGTAAGGAACACTTTTTGTACCTTTGTACTCAAAATAAATTGATTATGTATCCAGCAGATTTAGTAAAACCAATGCGTGAAGACCTTACCAAAAATGGCTTCACAGAATTACATACAACAGACGACGTACACGCAGCGATGAAAAAAGAAGGAACAACCCTTATGGTTGTAAATTCTGTTTGTGGTTGTGCTGCTCGTAATGCACGTCCAGCAGCCGTTCATGCTATACAAAACGGAAAAAAACCAGATAATATCTATACCGTATTTGCAGGTGTAGATGGTGAAGCAACAGATCTTGCTCGTAGTTTTATGGTTCCGTTCCCTCCTTCTAGCCCTTCTATGGCTTTATTTAAAGACGGAGAGCTTGTACACATGCTAGAACGTCATCACATTGAAGGTCGTCCTGCAGAGATGATCGCAGAAAATCTTATCGAAGCTTTTGACGAGCATTGCTAGTCAATCTTTGAGAAATGATAAAGACCGCTCTTTTATAGAGCGGTTTTTTTATGGAATTACATTTCTGTAGCAATCATCATAGAATCTTTAATAAGATATAATTTGTATCTTATTCCTCTTTACTCTAAATCTATATAAATATGCGTTCATTAGTAGTCGCTGTTTTTTACTTCGTATGTAGTACTATTTATAGCCAAAATCAAGATTATATCTACATCAAGTTTGATCCAAATATTAATCTTCAAAACACAGAAAATTTTTCTGATATCTCAGGTTTTGACGCATTGCAATCTCAATATAGCTTTACTATAAAAAAAGGGCTTGCTTTGTCCAATGAAAAAATAGAAGATTTATCAAAAAATGGACACTCTCTAAAGAATATTTTTAAAATTGAATCTGTAAATCCAAATCAGGATATAGATGCATTGGTTAAAGGTTTGAAAGCGCTTCCTTATGTAGTCTATTGTTATAAGAGCATTTCTACACCTATGCTTCCTCCTAGTGATATTCCTCCAGTAACACCAAATTTTGAGTTAGAACAAGGATATATAGAAAGCGATCCTGGTGTAGATATGAGGTATGCTTGGAGTCTCGGAATTATTGGGTCAGGTATTCATATTAAAGATATTGAGTACGGACTCAATATGAATCATGAAGATTTGAATGATCAAAATGTAACGATTGAAGAGGGATTTACCGTTCATCCAGATGTCCCTGAGCTTTTTCAAAACCACGGAACATCTGTGGCTGGGATTATAATATCTGATAGAGGATTTTATGGCGCAAGTGGACTTGGGTATGGTGCAGAAGAATTTATATTATATCCTGAATGGACGCAAGAAGAAAATATAGATAGAGTACGCGCCATTTCAAGTGCTATAGAAGATGCCACTATAGGAGACATTATTGTTTTTGAAATCCAAACAATTGATTTTGAACCTGGAGAATATGAACAAGTCGTGTGGGATCTAACCAAAGCAGCAACCGATGCTGGAATTATTATTGTAGCAGCGGCAGGAAATGGATCCCTGAATCTTGACGATCCATTTTATCAGGAATATATAGATCGTGGAGATAGTGGCGCTATTATAATAGGAGCTGGTACTCCAGATACTAATCATGAGGCATTATCTTTTAGTAATTTTGGAAGTAGAGTAGATGTGCAAGGTTGGGGCTTTGAGGTCTTTACAACTGGAATAGGTGATATTGAAATAGGGAATGATATAAATCAAACCTATAGATATGGATTTGCAGGAACCAGTTCTGCCACAGCTATTGTCTCTGGTTGTGTAGCTGTTTTACAAGGGTATTATCATGATCTTACTGCTGAATTCCTTTCTAGTGTTCAATTAAGGGATTTATTAGTAGAAACGGGAATCCCTCAAGGAGAAGGCGTGCATATAGGACCTCTGCCTAATATGGAAAATGCAATTAATGCTATACAAGAAATACTTAGTGTTGAAGACCCAAACACATTACTGTCATTTATAAGTCCTAACCCTTCTAGCGATTACTTAAACATAAGCCTTCAAAATATCAGTTCTTCTCAAGTAATCATTCGTCTTTATAATACGTTAGGAGAACAATTACTTTCAAAAAACACACAAGAAAAAAATAGTATCATTGATGTACAATCCTATGCTACTGGTATTTATTTTTTGGAGGTCGTATCAGGAAATGATCGTCATATAAAAAAAGTCATTATTAACTAAGTTTCCTTTTACAAAAGGTTTCTATATTTTTATGCTTTCGCAAAAAAAATACGCTTAGTAGCAAACATGACAGATCAACAACTTATAGATACTACCATTTCTTTTGTAAAGAGAACACTTGCCACTGCCGAAGGAGGTCACGATTGGTTTCATATAGAACGGGTGTATAAAAATGCGATTCATATCGCTCAGAGCGAAAATGTAAACTCCCTTATTGTTGCTCTAGGTGCTTTATTACATGATATTGCAGATTCAAAGTTCTTTGATGGAGACGAAACCATCGCTCCGAAAATGGCAAGTGAGTTTTTACTAAGCCAAAACACCGATAGTGCCGTAATAGAACATGTCGTACAGATTATAAAAAATATCTCTTTTAAAGGAGGAAATACACAGCAAACATTTACCTCTCCAGAACTAGATGTGGTACAAGATGCAGATCGATTAGATGCACTAGGAGCTATCGGAATTGCCAGAACATTTAATTATGGTGGGTTTAAAAATAGAAAGATGTATGATCCGTCTATTGCGCCTGATCTTGAGATGACTCCTGAGCAATACAAAGCATCAACAGCGCCTACCATTAATCATTTTTATGAGAAATTATTACTTCTTAAAGATAAAATGAACACAAAGACAGGATGTGCTATAGCAGAAAAACGCCACCAATATATGGAGGCGTTTCTACAACAGTTTTATGCGGAGTGGGAAGGGAAGTTATAAGTATACATTCCAAAATTTGATAGGTTCTGTTTACGCTTTCGCGAAAGCGTAAAAAATCATAAAACCACTTTCCCTAGCGTTACTTTATCAGATTGTTTAAAGAGTTTCACTACCTTGATTTCTTTGGTCTCCTGTGGGGTACCGTAATTTTTGTATACTGTATATTTTAAGAAGGGAGGCAATACATAATCACCTTCGTCTCCTAAATATTGGATGTTAATCAGCCACTCTCCAGGAGGTGCGTCATCTATAATAAACGCTTCCGATTGATATCCCTGTGCCTGCTCTTCTTCCAGACGTTCTCTACTCTCCTGTAACGTATGTGTCCACTTAAAAAACTTCTTCTCAGGGTTCACAAACTGAAACTCAAAAGGCACCGTACGATCTGACCAATCAATCACCATACGGATATCTATATCAAAATCGGTACGTAACCACTCATTAGGAAAACGCTCATAATCCACCTGATCCTTATGTAAGGCTAACAAATGGCTCAGCTCACTTTTTAATGACTTTTCTAATCCCTTAAAGTTAACTCCCTTGATCTGCTCTCCGAGCATATTGTAGTATAACTCCAAAGCCTCATTGTACTTGCCAATCTCTTGATACACCAATGCTAAATCTCTATACGACTGCGCTTCTGATGGGGCTACCTTTAAAATACGCTCATACACCAAAGCCGCTTTTTCATAATCACCAGCCGCTTCATAGATGTAACACAGCGTACGCAGTGCTTTTGTATTATTCCTTGAAATATACGCAAGATCGGCTCTCACCTTATCTGCCATCTTCTTGTTGATACCATCAAAATAATTTGCCACATCTACATAAAATTCTAAGGGAGATTCTTGGGTTCTAGACATACGCTGATACAACTCAAACTGCTCTTGTAGATTCGGAATCGCTCGTAATCGAAGAATGTATTCTGGCAAGCTAGACGTATCTAAGGTTCGGGTAGAGGACTCGGTATATTCATTACCACTGACCAAAGCAGACTTCTCAGCCTTCTTTGCCTTGTCTTGAAAACTAACCTCTTTGGTCTTGATTAAAAAGGCACCACCTGCAGCTAGACTACCATAACGAGAAGTCGCCATCGATGATTTTAATACCGAAATACTCGCGATCTGTTGCACATCTAAAAAGTTAGGTGGATCTTGATAAGGCGTACCATTCACAATCCAGATAGGAGGAATCTGATTGGTAATTGATTGATTCCCGCCACGAATCTTATACACCACTTGACTCCCGCTATATAATCCTCCTTCTACAGAGACACCTGATACTTTTCCTGTGATTAGTTGTTGAAGGTTGGTCGCCCCTGCACTAAAATCGTTTTCTGTAAGTTCATTAACTGCATAGCCTAGTTGATCTTTATTTACGCGACGTCCGTCACTGCTCTCTATCGTATTATCTACACGCTTATCTCCAGACAATACCACTTCATCTAGTTGATCGTTTTTTGGGATGAGTGTTATCGTGCCCATCTCCTGAGACTCAATCAAAACTTCTTTGGCAAACATCCCTACTTTGCTCACCACGACAACATCCCCGAGAGAAGCACGGATTTCAAAACGCCCTTGGGCATCTGTATACACCTCGTCAAAACTCCCCTTGCGCGTGATGGTTGCATCGGCTAAAGCACCATTCGCATCTTTTACACTACCCGTGATAGAGATCTTAGAAGAACTATTGAGCGCAGGCTCTGACAAGGACTTAACTTCCTCTTCATAATCATTGCCCTCTACTAAGGGAGAAGGGATGTCTTGAGCCCTTCCTGTTGCAGAATTACTAGTTGTAATTTCGACAACGCCATTTTTTCCTAAAGTCCCATAACGTACAGATCCTGCTAAACCTTTAATGATAGAAATACTCTCTACGCGATCTGGACTGATAAAAGGTTTTATAATGTTTGGCTCATATGCTTGACCATCTATAACAATTAACATATTTCCTCTATCTGGCTGTGATTCTGCTCTACCATTAATGACTACTAATCCTTCTAAAGGATTTTCAAAAGCTTTGATTCCAGCAAATTTTCCATTTAATACTGTTACTAAATCTGGAGCTCCTAAAGAGATATCTTCTCTTCGTAAGACTTTTATATCATAGCCTATTTTATCTTTATTTTCTTTACCCCAAGCCGTTTGTATTTTTTCTTCTTCTTTGGTTTCACCCTTAAGAACTACCTCGTCTAATACATCATTTTTAGGAATCAAATCAATCGTATAGGCTGTTTTGTCATCTACAATAAACCCTTTAGGGTACATACCCAAATAATAAACGACCAATTCATCTCCCTCTTTGGCAGCAAATACAAAGGATCCATCTGCTTTTGAAGTAGCTTCTTCAAAAGTGCCCTGCTTTGTAACCGTAGCTCCTTGAATAGGTTTTCCAAGGCTTGTGATGTTGCCTGATATTTGACGAGTGTTAGAGACAATACCATCTGATATTGACTCTACTTCTTCTGTGTACTCATTGCCCTTTACCAGAGCAGAATTAACTCTTTTTTTCTTAGATAAATCAACAGATTTTGTCGTTACAATAACTGCCAATCCAGGAATAATAGGACCATAACGACTTGTCGTCGTCGGAGAATCTTTTATAACAATAGACTCTATGTCTGTATCTACAATAGCCAACGCTTCGTCAATATTAAAAACTTTTCTACCATTAATATAAAAAGCTGGAGATACATCTTTTATAAATAATTGCACTCCTTGAGAAGTATATGAAATACGTACTCTTTTAAAATTATCTCTAATAACATATTCTAATGTTTTAGCATTGGGTGTAATATCATCTGCCGTTATATACCGATCAAGGGCTCCCGTAACGCCACCAGGAATATCTGGTGATAGTCTTCTTCCTCTTATTTCCTTATCTCCTACAATGATTCTCTCAATTTTCTTCTCAATAACGACTTCATCCAATACATTGTTCTCTGGTAATAATTCAATATCAATGCTTTTTTCGTTAGACACTAGCACATCTTTAGGAAACATCCCTAAATAACGAAGCTGTAAAATATCGCCTTCTGTTGCAGGCAATTCAAAACTTCCATCTGCTTTGGTAAGATATTCTGTCAGATCTCCCTTTTTTATGATAGACACTTCTTGTAAAGGCTTCCCAAGACTTGTGATAGTGCCTTGTACCGTAGCTTCTTGATTCCTTTTTGTTTTTTCAACCGTGGCTGTTCCTTGAGAAGGAATTTCATTAGAAATACCTTTATAAGTTTGTAATGGTGTGTAGGCTCCTTGTGTATACTGAGCAAGTGATTGCATATACTCTTTGTTAACTGCTACATCTTCACTTGCAATAGCATATACCGGAATCTCTTGAGAAACATCAAACGTTCCATAATTAGGATTTCCGTTAGAACTTAGGATCACAGCATCTGCGCCTGTGAGATCTAAAACATCATAATTAGACGGACCATTGTAAATAAGTCCTTTTACGCTTTCGCGAAAGCGTGACATATCTCCATCCCGTATCGCTATACGTTCTTCACTACGAATCTGATAGTCAAAAATAACGAGGCGCACCATAAGACCTTTATACATAGAGACGTAATCTTGTACATACGCAATAGCTGCTTCTACATCTCTACCTTGCATATCTTCTGAAACATCCCAGAAAACAGTCAAATTTTTTACATCCTTGCTTTCTTGGTTTTTGGAAGAAGGCTCTAGCTCAATTTTACTAGACCGATTAAAAAGCGTACGTACTTTTTTGGCATCTAATCGTACCGTTTCATAGCCAGTCGCTCCTACCACAAGTTCGCTTTCCGAATTTAAAATCTCGTTGTATTTTCTGTAATTAAAAAAGCCTTTGGCATTGGTGATTTCACCTACGCCTTGATTGTTGATTCCTACGCGTGCTTGTGCAATAGGTTGCTTGGTCACAGCGTCTATTACCGTTCCTCTAAACACGGTTTGTGCTTGGGTTGTTAGACTTAGTAACAAAGTGAAAAGTATCGTATATATGGTGTACTGTTTCTTCATAGTATAGCTATCTGAGTGTTAATGTCCCTATGGTTGTTTTGTCTTTTTGCTGGAAAAGCTTAATGAGTTTTACCTCTTTGGTTTCTTGAGGTGTAGCATAGTTAAGGTATAAGGTGTATTTGAGATATGACGGGGGTTGTATCTTACCATCTCCTAGATATCGTACATTGATAATCCATTCTCCGGGAGGAGCATCATCAAGTGCAAACTCTTCGATGCTATAGCCTTTTGAGACTTCCTCTTTTAAACGTTCTTGATTTACAAAAACAGAGTGCTCCCAGGTAAAATATTTTCCAGTTGGGTTTACAAATTGAATCTCAAAATCTGCTTGAGCATTGGTCCATTCAAAAACAAGACGGCGATCTTTTTTAAATCCTACAGTTAGTAATTCATTAGAAACATCTTTAAAACTTACTTTTGATTTATGGAAGGTTAGGAGTCGCATCATCTCATATTCTGCCGTTTTTTTGAGAGGTAAAAAATCAAGCGCTACGGTTTCATTGGCTAGTATTTGTTTATATAACTCAAAGGCTTCTTGATACTTCCCTACTTGTTGATGAGAAATGGCAAGATCTCTATACGACTGTATCCGATCTGGAGCGAGCTCTAATATTTTGTTGTATAAAGTATTAGCAAGTTGGTCTTCATTAAAAGATTCTAGATAGTATGCCATCAACTTTAAGGCTTCTATATTTCCTGATAGTACCTCTGGGAGATTAGAAAGAATCCGTAATGCTATTTTTTTATCCCATTTTTGAAAATAGGTAGCAACATCTATATAAAATACAGCAGGGTCTTCTAGGCGTGTACTTTTATAGTTTTCATATATCTTTCTAGCTTCTTCAAGGGTAATTGCACTTTCTAATTGAATCAAATAGGCAGGTTTGTTTAAGGTATTATTTAAAACAACTACGCCTTCTGCTACATAGTCATTTCCTTCTACCAAAGCAGATGGGATTTCCTCTCTTTTATTTTTTTGTGCGTAATAGTCTGGATTTCCAGATTTTGTCTCCACAAGAATAGCGCCTCCTCTACCTAATGTTCCATATAATGCATTGGCATGAAGTGATGTGATTACTTGAACAGAAAGAATATCTTGAGGGTTTATGGGAGGCACAGCGCCGCCTGATTGTTGGTAAACAATTCCGTTTAAAACAACAATTGGTAACACTTGTTGCGAGATACTAATCGCTCTTGGGTTTACATAAACTTCTTCTCTTGTTAATGGATCTTGCTCTACTCTAATGCTTGAAAACCTTTTTAAAACGTCTCCGAGTGTCAAAAATGCAGGACTTATATCTTCTTCTCCAATGATATTTGTTTTAAAGCCTACAGCATCTTTATTTTTTTTCACTAAAGCAGTTGCTATACGTTTTTCTTCTTCTTTCTTTTTTCCTTCTAATACTACTTCGTTTAGCCATTCTCCATCTGTTTCTAACACAATGTTCATTTTTTCAGTCCCTTTCACTACTACTTTTTGGGTTTTCATCCCTGGAAATCTAATTTCCAATTGATCTCCTTTTTGTACTTCTATTTCAAAAGTACCCGAAGCATCTGAAACTACTTCGCTAAAAGTTCCATGAACTGCTATTCTAGCTCCATCAAGAGATCCAATCTCAGAGGTAATATTCCCTATTATTTTAAAACTATTTATAGGGGTGCTTCTATGATCTATAGAAAGATCTTTAAGTAGATACTCTAAAGCTTCTTTAGGTGTATGTCTATTCAAATCTATGTATAAACCGTCTGTATATAATACGGCTTCTTCAAGAACTTCCTTGTTTGCTTTTTTAGAGGTGCTTACGGTAAATGTGGTGTTATTAAATGTAGGTTGTAAATCAGAAAACAGCGTATTTCCATCAGTAAAAATAAGAGTATACTGTCGCTTTTCGGAATTTACTTCTGTCAATGCCCTATAATCTGATGTCCCTTCATAGCTTGTATTTTGTAAAAAATTGATAATGGCTTCAGAGGTTCCTCTTTTTACAGTAAAATCTTTGGTTTCTTTATATCCAAAAGCAAATTTATGAATCGTAACGTCTACATTTTTTAAAGATGTAATGTATCGTTCTAATAGTTCTAATTCTGTATCTAAATTTCGATCGTTCGCTTTCGCGGAAGCGTCCCAAAAAATAGTGATCGCTTCGGGCAATGGTCTGTTTATTGTTTCTTTTGTTCCCTTTTTTAAAGGATAGGATACATCCATCGTAAAACCCATTGCTTCTTTCTTATGAACCTCCCAAGAATCCTGACTAATAGAGCGTGTAAAAGACATGTTTTTATTGCTACTTCCTGCAATGGCAAATCCTAAACGTTTTCCATAAATTTCTATTAACTCGATGCTGACAATAACATCGGTATCTGTAAAGATTTTATACTTGGATAACGGGATACGTTCTACTCCATTTCTTCTGGAGATGGTATGGTAAATAGCTGTGTTTAGAATATTATGTTGAGGCAATCTAGAAATAGGATCGATATCATATACATTGACACGTACGCGTATGCTATCAGACAAATTTTCTAGTACTGTAAAATGTAAACTTTTAAGTTGTGTTCCTTCTTTTTTGACTTTAATTTTAGTGGCTATTTCCCCTCCAAGACCTAATTCATTTTTCCAATAGCCAAATTTCTCTGAATCTATCTTTAGATTTCCTATGGTTGTATTTTGAAGCTTTGTATTTCCTAATACGACTTCTTCCAAACTATAACGCTCTGGGATAAGGGTAATCGTATTTTTTTTAGAAAGTAGCGAAGAGATGAATCTTATAGGTATTTGTTTTGTCTTGAAACCAATCATTGAAAATTGAATAACATCAGATCCTTCCATTTTATCTGTAAGATATGTGAGTTCAAAATATCCTTGTGCATCGGTAACAGATCCTATGCCTTTTCCTATAAAACCTACATTTACAAAAGGAATGGGTGTTTGGGTATTTTGATCAAGAATCGTTGCCTTTAAGGTGGTGTAAGAACCTTTAGATAAATATTGTGCTTGTACATCTGCTATATAAAAAAGGGCTACAAAAAAGCATAATAAAAAGATTGTATTTTTTTTCATAAGCGACGGTTATTGCTATATATCAGATGACTATATTGCTGATCACTTACTAAGATAAATCATAAAATATTAAATCTAGTATATACCGATAAATACTTACTTAGAATATATTCTTGTACGTACGAACTTTAAACACCTATAAAATGATCTCGTTATAATAAAAATTCGTCAAGCTGTGCCTTCCCAATTTCTGAAGTGAGTTTGATGACTTTTACATCTTTACGTTCACTTGGCGTACCATAGTCTCTATAAATAGTATACTTAAGATAGGGCGGAATGGTGGTGAAAGTTTCTTCCCCTAGATACTCAATATTGACTCTCCACAGTCCATGTGGGGCTTCATCAATGACAAACTCTTCTGTCTGAAAACCAGATTTTACTTCGGCTTCTAGACGTTCTTTGTTGTCAAACAATGTATGATTCCATTTAAAAAATTTATCTTCAGGATTTACAAATTGAAATTCAAAAGGAGCTTCACGATCAGACCATTCTAATACCATACGTAAATCCAAACGATAATTAGGAAGTATCCAATCTTCTGGAAGTCTTTCTGTGTTTATTTTGTTTTTATGTAAAGAAACCAAATGCAGTAACTCATGCCCTAAGGGTTTGTCTAATCCAGAAAAATCTACTCCTAGTATTTGCTCTCCAAGCATATTGATATATAACTCTAAGGACTTGTCATAAAATCCTGCTTCTTCATAAGCTTTAGCAAGATCTCTGTAAGACTGCGCTTCGCTAGGAGCAATACTTGTAATACGCTCATACAACTTTAAAGCATTGTCATATTCACCCGCACTTTCATATAAGTATGCCGCTACACGAAGTACTTTTGAATTTTTTTGAGCAACTTCTACAAGTCTTGATCTTATTGTTTTTGCTTTTTCTTTATCTAAAGGCTGAAAATACAATGCCATGTCTATAAAAAATTCAGCATTTGTTGTATTTGCTTTCGCTAAATTTTGATACATAGCAAACTGAGCTTCAACACCATCTATGGCTTGGATCTGTTTTACATAATTAGGTTTTAAAGCCTCTAGATTAAGTTGAGCGACTTGCTCTGTATATTCATTTCCTGTAATCAATGCTGTATCTACTATCTCACCATCAGATCCAAGACGTATAAATGCATTTGTTTTTACAATAAAAGCACCACCCGATGCAATAGATCCATAACGAGCCGACGCTTGTATCGATTTTAAGATAGAAATACTCGCTACATTTTGAGGATCTATAAAACTTGGCGGTTGCTCATAAATGGAGCCGTCTACCACCCAAATAGCAGGTTGTGAACTATTACCTCCTCTAATGGTAAATACTGCCTCAGTACCAAATCCTGATACTTGAACTCCTGCAAAACGACCCCGTACAATATCTGCTAAATACTGTGCATTAGGACGTATATCTTTACTTGTAATCGTGTTTACAGAAACTCCTATTTGATCTTTACTTTTCTCTCCGAATCCTGCATCAGAGGTTTCTTTACTTTTTGCTTTTTTCCCTTCAATGATGACCTCCTTTAGTAATTCATCTATAGGTTTCATCTCTACCACTAGTGACGGTAGATCTTCTACCAGCATTTCTTTAGGATGCATTCCTAAATAGCGTATTTGTAATACATCACCTATTTCAGCTGGAACTGTAAAACTTCCATCTGACTTTGACAAGAATTCTTCTAAATCTCCTTTTATTGTAATACTTGCGCCTTGAATAGGACCTATAGATGTTTTTACAATACCATTATACGCCGATGATATGGCTATCGTCTTATCCTTAAAAGGAATACCTTTTTTAATTTGATTGATACTCTCTGCAATAGATGCTTCAGATAGATTTATATAGCTTCCAGAGGTAAACATTGCTAGCGATCGTAAATACTCGTGATTTGCTCTAGACAAGCTACTCACGGCATAAAACGGAATATCTCTATCACCTTGCCATTGTCCTAAAACAGCTTCTCCTTCAGAAAATAAAAGCACTGCATCTGTATTACCCGTCGTAAGAATATCATAAGAGGTTGTCCCCTGGTATTCTAATCCCTCAACTTCTTTTTTTAGTAAAGAAATATCTTTAGTAATCGTATATCTTTTTGTCGATAGGATCGTTTCATTAAATACAACAAACGTCACATTTACCTCCCCTAATTCTTCAAAATAGGCTTCTATAAAACCCCATTCTTTTTTAAAATCTCTGCGTTCAGATGAGAGGGATGCATCCCAAAAAATAGTTACATTTTTTTGTTCTATAAATGAGGGAGTCGTGGGAATATCATCCGATTTTGTAAGATATATTTTACTCGATTTATTAAAGAGACCTCTTATATTATCACCTCTTAGTTCTATCATTTTGTATCCAGGAGCACTAATTCTAAGCCGAGACGCGTTTCCAATCGTTTGATGATATTTGCGATAATTAAACAGACCATTTTCGTTTGTTACAACACCCACACCCTGATCAGAGATTCCTATTTTTGCTTCTGTAATAGGAGACTGAGTCGTCTCATCTAAAATCTTACCTCTAAAGACTGTTTGTGCCGTTAGTGTTTGTAGAAAAAACATAACGATAAGCCCGACAACTAAGACAGTATATTTCTTTTTCATTGATTTAAAAATCTTCATTACACATGTTAAAAGTACATGAACACTGCAAATATGGCAAAACGCCTACTAAAAGCATCTTAAAGATTGTTAAAAAGACCTAATTGTCCCTTCTCTGTCTTTATAAACAGGTCAGTATTTAATGGAGGAAGCACGCGATCCTTAAAATATAGCTTTCTTCCTATTTCAAATTGTCTATGAATTTGGGCGGCATACTTCCCTTCTCCCTTCATTCGTTTTCCAAACCTAGAATCGTTTAATTGTCCTCCATGACAATCGGCTATTTGATGGAGTACCTTATCGGCTCTATCAGGCAAAGTTTTACGAATCCAATTTTCAAAAATTTTCCCTATAGCTCCATTTAATCGTACAATCGTATAGCCAACACTCAGCGCTCCTCGGTCTGCCACTTCCTTTAATAACGGTAAAATCTCGTGTGTATTGATTCCAGGAATCATAGGACCAGCCATAACCATGACAGGAATTCCTGCGTTGCTTAATCGTTCTATCGCTTTAAGTCTTTTTTTGATTGTTGCTGTACGCGGCTCCATGAGTCGGCGAGTCGCTTCAGATAAGGTAGTGACCGAAAATATCACACGGCATAAATCATCTTTAGCCAATTCTTGTAAGATATCAAGATCTCGTTCTACTAATACATTTTTGGTGATAATCCCAACGGGATGCTTATATTTTAAAAATACGCGCAACAACTGTCTGGTGATTTCTAATTTCTTTTCAATAGGCTGATAGCAATCAGTATTTCCTGACATTACAATAGTAGATGCTTCCCAAGAAGCACTTTGTAGCTTTTTCTCTAATAATTCAGGTGCATTTTTCTTTACCAGAATTTTTTGCTCAAAATCCAATCCAGCACCATATCCCCAATATTCATGGCTATTGCGAGCATAACAATAAATACACCCATGCTCACAGCCTTGATACGGATTTAAAGAATACCCCATCCCTACGTCTGGACTTGTTACCTTATTTACGATGGTTTTAGGAAATGTATCTATATATACGGTTTGGGGGTTAGTGGGTTGTTCGCTTTCGCGAAAGCAAAATTCTAAAAAATCATCACGTATCTCTTCACTATGCTCAGAAAAGCGATTTGACACATTTATTTGGGCACCACGTCCATTGATAGATTTCTTCATGAATATGCTTTCGCGAAAGCGGAAACAACAGCATATTCCGCTCACTATTTATTTTAAAAAATTTGGAATTACCGCAAATTTATGGAATATTTCCTAATTTTATATATGAATAGATTTATTTAACTTTAAAAAATAAACTCACTCACATGAAACGTCGTTCCTTTCTCAAAAAATCTGCTGCTGCTAGTGCAGCCTTTACCATCGTTCCTAGTTTTGTATTAGGAGGAAATCATATTCCACCTAGTGACACCTTGTATATTGCTGCTGTTGGCGTAGGTGGTCGAGGGGGTGGTGTTGTACGAGAATTAACGCAACATGGGAAGGTAAAATTTGTTGCGCTTTGTGATGTGGACGATAAAATGGGAGCAGGTAGTTATGCGTTGCATCCAAAAGCAAAACAATATCGCGACTTTAGAAAAATATACGACAATCACCTCAATGATATTGATGCGATTATGGTGGGTACACCAGATCATACACACGCTACAATTGCACTTCCTTTTATGCGCGAAAAAAAACATGCGTATGTAGAAAAACCCCTTACACATAATATTTATGAAGCCCGCCTCATGGCAGAAACAGCCGCAAAGCAAGGGATTATTACCCAAATGGGAAATCAAGGCGCTTCAAGTGATGGAATTCGGCTTGCGCAAGAGTGGATCAATGCAGGAGTGATAGGAAAAGTGCACCGTGTGGATTGTTGGACCAATCGTCCCGTATGGCCACAAGGATTTAAGCATATCACCCAAGGACAACCTGTACCCGATCACTTAGATTGGGATTTATGGCTCGGCCCTGCTGCCAAACGTCCTTACAACGAAAACTACTTACCTTTTAAATGGCGTGGTTTCTGGGATTTTGGAACAGGAGCGATGGGAGATATGGGATGTCATATTATGGAAACACCTTTTAAGACATTAAACTTAGGATTCCCGTACGAAGCGGAGGCAAGTTGTACCACGATTTGGTCTGGGGATTTTGTAGAAGCCGACTATTCGGAGGCGTGTCCGCCAAGTTCTATTGTACGTTTGAAGTTTGACTCTCCTACCCAAGGCGATGTTTCTTTAAACTGGTATGATGGTGGGATTATGCCAGATCTTCCGTCAGAGTTAAAAGACAACGAATCACCTGGAAATAATGGAGGTGGAAGTATCTTTTATGGTTCCGATGGCATTATGATTACAGACACCTATTCTGGGAATCCTCGTTTATTGCCTAGCGAACGTATGAAGGATTTTAAACGCCCTGCCGAAAGTATTGCCAGAGTAAAAACTTCGCATGCAGGAGAATGGGTAGATGCCTGTCTTAACAATAAACTCACTTCTTCTCCCTTTTCTTATGGAGGTCCGCTCACAGAAGCCGTATTAATGGGGAACCTTGCGATTAAAGCCTTCCAATACAAAACTCTAAAAAGCGGCAAAAAAGTAGGGGATTGGGATCCTTATAACTATCCTGGACGTCGTACGATTAAATGGGATGGTGCCAATATGCGTGTGACCAATTATGAAGAAGCCAACGCATGGGTAAAACGTGCGTATCGTAAAGGATGGAAGTTGTAGTTTTTAGTCGGTAGTCGAAATTATTTAATTAATTGTAAATCAATTTATTGAAAGCAAAATACATCAATTTTATAGCTTTAATAAGGGCTATGCGATATCGAATCACATAGCCCTTATTTTGTAAATCATTCTAGTGTTTATGAGTAAAAGTGGCTGTATCTACAGACGTTTCATATTCATCAGAAATCGTGAAGAAATCTACACATTTCTTAACACTCTTTTTATTGTCTAAAACACTACCCTTTCCCCTGCATTTCCTCTAATTCTTCTATCCATGAAGTTGGTGATATAGAATACAAAACTTCGCCTGTTTCTGCATCAATATATATTAGCATCCCTTTTTCTTCAAGTCCCCACTGAACAACATATTCAACAACAAATTGATTTAAAAACTCACCCTTTTTCTTACCATAAAGAACCTCTTGGTTTTCGTTAAAAGTAATTTTTTCAATCTCCTCAATCTCTAAATATTCTCTCTTTCGTTCTTTCAAATAACTTTTTGCTACTTTGTATGCATGCTCTTTTGTAATCATAGTAGATTTATTTTTTATTAATTATTTCACTCATTTTTATTTCTCTACGAATTTCAGGTATTTTTTCAATATCAAAATTAAAATCTATAGGTTCAATACTATTCTTCTTATAAACTTTTTCATTTAAATATCTTAATGCATGTTTCAACTCTTCTTTAGTAAAATACTTTCTATATTGACTTATTTTATCAAAAACTGAACGTTCTTTAATTAATTCTCCTGGTGTATTTCTACCACCTAAAGCTAAGTATTTTTTAAGTCCCAATGATTTTGCATGCCTAAAATGCATAAATTCATGGAAAAATTCATAAACAGTAGACCCTTTTCTTAATACAATAGTCATTTTTTTACCATCTGTTATAAAAAGTGCAGCTGCGCCTTCTGGCATTTTAGCTGGAACGCCTTTGCGTATAAAGAAACCATCTATAATTTGAGATCCCTCTAAAGCATGAAGTTCTAATTTAACTCCCATTCTAGCTAACCAAGATTTCAATAACTTCAAATTAGATCTTGTTAGTCTTTGTCCACCCCGTCTACCCCTACCACTGACAGAAAGAACATTATCCCAACTTTCCAATAAATCAGACTGAGAAGGTTTTACTTTTATCCCTAATATAGATTCCAACCTCTTTCTTACATAATCTAAAAACTTCCCATTAATAATCGCTTGTATCAACTCATCAAACTCAGCGCGTAAAAAACGTAAAATATCTGTTGTAGAGGCTACTACTTTTTTACCTGCTTGCTTTGCTAGTTTTATTCCTGCTTGTGTAGCTTTTGTAGATGCTCTAGAAATCTTATTTGCTAAACTAACAGCAAGCGAAGCGCCTCCTGTAAAAAAGGCAATAATGGCATCAAAAACTACCTCAAAAATAATAGCCCCTAAAATGAACGCTATAAAATAACGAGAGACATTTTTTAGTTTTTTATATATGCTATCTACCAAAGCAACAAATTGAGTGCTGGCAGTAATGAAGTTTAATAACAACCCATTAAATATCTTTTCTGAGCGCTCACTCAACGTCTCTATAAGATCTTCAACAAACTCTAAGCTTTGCCCGCTTTTATCAAATTCTTCTCTGGAAAAAGGTTTTTCTAATTCTAGAATAGCAAAATTATCTATAATATATCCAATTATTAATACCACAAGTTGTAATAAGGAGATCAGACCATTAATAATTCCGCATAACAATGCATTAAATAAAGCAGTATTAGTGTTAATCTTCTCTTTTATAGTATTTATAAAGACTTTTGCTTGATTGACAATCGCTTTTATTTTTGTAAGTAGTTGACGCACCTGATCAGGTAATTTGTCCTGATATATAGCTCTTGCAAATAATACAACAGCATCATCTGCCACACCTGGAATTACTTGAGTAATAGCTTGTGGATTAAATAAGATGCTATCGAAGTTATTGACAAAATTTACTAAATGATCAAAGCCTTTGTCTTTTACACTATTTGTGTTCTTATTGTTGGTGGTTAAAAAATCTTTAGTGCGTGTTTCAAAAAATACAGGAATGATAGGCTCATATTCTTTTTGTGTGCTAGCTCGCCATTTACCATATTCATAATTCTTAGCGGTAAATTTCCACTCTTCCATTTTATTAGATCCAGCATAGATCCAATTTGCAAGATCATTATTTAATCCTAATAGATATTTAAACATCGTTTTGTCATTTAACAAACCCGACAATTCAAGATTTATAGCAGTTAATAAAACATCTGTTTCAATTCTGAGACGATTTGCCACCACAGATGACCATTCAGAAAGTGTACGTACTTCTCTATCGCCAAGGCGTATCACTGTTTTTCTTGCAGAAATTTTTTCCATTAACACCTTTCGTTCGGTACCGAACTTGACTCTACAAGCAGTTCCGAAAAAATCTAAGGATGTATCATCTCCTTTTTCATAATAGATAAACAGTTGTTTCGAAGAAGGCAAATCTTCAGGAGCTTGAGAATTATATTTTTCAAAAACAGCTACTCCAGAGACTAAAGGGATTAATTTATAGGTATAGCCATCATTTGCATCTATTGACTGCGTCAACCCTTCCTCTATATCTAGATAAGAATGGAACAAACTCTCTTCTCCAAAAGGAGATTGGTATTGTCCAAAAAATTGATTTTTGGAGAATCCATCTATTGTATTAGCCATACTTCTTCTTTTTAATCTTCATAAAACATTTTTAAGTAAGCGCATACTTATCACATCCAATGATGTTAATACATCAGACATATCAAACAATTGTTTGAGGTAGGTATAACGGTAAATAAGTGTGTGGTGTGGCTATTATGCAAAAAGAAAGACCACTAACGCTTCACATAATAGCATACAAGTATAAAACAAAATATCACATTATACAAATAATGATTCAATTATTTTGTAATATATTTTATTAAATATGAAAATGCTCTTTTAATAAATCACTAAATCAAACATTTGTATGTTTTTTTCAATTTTATTCCATTCAGAATAAAATACAAAAAGGAGTGCTTAAAATCTAAGCACTCCTTTTGTATGACTCTCTGTTTTCCTATCTCTTTTTAAAAAACTACTATTCTTATTTCCCAGAAAATTCGGCTTTGCGTTTTTCTAAAAACGCCGTGGTACCTTCTTTAAAATCTTCGGTGCCAAAACAGCTGCCAAAGGCTTCTATTTCTGAGTCAAAACCATTCATCCCGTCTGTAAATCCAGCATTAATGGCTTTAATTCCTGCAGCAATCGCCACCGATGAGTTATTCATAATTTTACTCCCTATTTTTTGGGCTAGTGGTAATAGTTCTTCTTGTGCCACAATATGATTCACCAATCCGTAATCTAATGCCGTATTAGCATCAATCATTCCTGCGGTCATAATCATCTCCATCGCACGGCCTTTTCCTACCAATTGTGGTAAACGTTGCGTCCCTCCATAACCAGGAATGACACCTAAGGATACTTCTGGCAATCCCATACGTGCGTTATCACTTGCCACTCTAAAATGTGCCGCCATCGCAAGCTCAAGACCACCTCCTAATGCAAATCCATTGACTGCGGCAATGACTGGAGTGCCTAAATTTTCTACAAAATCAAACAAGTCTTCTTGTCCTTTTCTAGCTAACTCAGCACCTTCTTCAATAGAAAAATGAGCGAATTCAGAAATATCAGCACCAGCAACAAAAGCTTTCTCTCCTGTTCCTGTGATGATAATTACTTTGGTAGAAGTATCGGCGTCCGCTTTCGCGAAAGCGTCATGCAACTCCCCAATCGTCTCCGTATTTAAGGCATTTAACTTTGAAGGTCTGTTTATAGTAATGGTCGTAATCCCATTAGTTTGATCTGTAAGAATGTTGTTGTAGCTCATATCTCTTTATTTTTCCTTGGTCGCAGGCAGGATTTTCTCATCAAAGTCAACCTTGTGAAGGTCTCGACTGCGCTCGACCAGACAATGATTGTATTTTATTTTTAGTCTTTAGGAAAAGTTACTGTAAATACCGTTCCTTTTCCTTCTTCGGATGTAAAAGTAATGGTTCCGTTATAGGTTTCCATAATATTTTTTACCATTGCAAGTCCTAATCCCATCCCACTGTTTTTAGTGGTGAATTTTGGTTCAAAAATTTTAGAGGTATTCTCTTCTGTAATTCCTATTCCGTTGTCACTTACGGTGATTTGAACCGTATTATGAACCGATTGTACATCTACAAAGATTTTAGGGTCTGTTGTGTTTTTTGTCGCTTGAATCGCATTTTTAACCAGATTGGTCACCACTCGGATGAGTTGAGTTCTATCAAATTTTGCAAGAATTTCTTGGTCAGCTTTCGCGAAAGCGATATTGCGTTCCCTAAAAATATCTAACGCTAGTTTTATCACCTTAGGGACATTTAACGTCTCGCTTTGCTGTGCGGGCATATCTGCAAAATTTGAAAAAGCAGAGGCAATACTACTCATCGTATCTATCTGCTGAATCAGGGTGTTGCTATATTCTTTAAGCTTCACATTAATTTCGGGATCTTCAGGGTCAAAACGACGCTCAAAACTTTGCACGGTTAATCGCATTGGCGTCAACGGATTTTTGATCTCGTGAGCCACTTGTTTTGCCATCTCGCGCCAAGCTGCCTCACGTTCATTTTGAGCAAGCTGCGCGGCGCTTTCTTCCAATTCGTCAATCATTCCATTATACGCCGAAACTAATGTTAATAGCTCTGTAGGAAGGCTATGGGTGTCTACTTTTTTATTGCGTTTGTCTAATTGTGTTTCCTTAATTTTTTCTTCTATATTTTTAAGGCGAAGTGTAATATACCGCGCTAAAATATAGGCAAGAAAGATCGCTGTAAAAAAAACAATAAGTGCGACAACTCCAATACGTATCAAGATTTCTCGCATCTCCTTATTGATAAAAGAGTCACTATCTTCATATTGTATTTGAAGAATAGCTAAACGTTTAAATTTTGGATCATTTATATACGAATACGAAATTTGTTGAGGTGTCTTGGTGTTGATGCGCTCTACATATCTTTTTTCTAAAGCACCAGCAAGTGTATCTAAAATACGTTTAGGAATAGCTTCCTTTGCTGGACTCTCAAATAATTTTTCGGTAGTAGATAATAAAGGTTGTCCTTCAAGGTCATAAAGGGTTATGTTTTCTCCATGAATACGTGCTATATCGTAAATTTCATCCTTAAAAATAAATGGCACCTTGTCTGTACGCATTTGATAAGTGGTCGTTTCAAGGGTTCTGTCAATTTCCTTTTTTATCGCATTTTCCTTACGCTCCAAACGATCAATATTATAATCTTTTACTTGCTCTCGGTATTGATAAAACGTGATTCCTGAGATTAAGGCAAAGGCAATCAATACTAATACGAGCATTGAAGTAAAAATGCGAAAGCTTAAAGATTTCCTATCAAAATTGAGCACAGACTATTGTATATATTGAATGACTAAGGTACTAAGATTGTGATTGTATTGCGCAATTATCACGCCAATAATCAATATTAAGCATCTGGATTTTTTTCTTGGATTTTTCGATATAATCGGATACCAAGCATTAACAATACGCCTAAACCTATAATCCCTATAACCCCATATATCCAGTGGGTAGCGCTTTTTGTAACTGCTAGAAAAACAACTGCAAATAAAATAAGGGTAGCGCCCTCATTCCAGATACGCATAAACTTGGAGGTATATGCAAACTGTCCCTTTTGTAATTGCTTGTGAATGCTCCACGTCTTTGCATGATAGATATATAGCAATATGACAAATCCTAGTTTTATTTGCATCCAGGGTTGTTCCAATAATCCTGGAGAGATATGTAATAGTAAGAAAGCAAAAAGTGAACAAAGCACTAAAGAAGGGCCTGTAATGATCTTCCAAAGGCGCTTTGCCATCAGCCCTAATTGCTTGCCTAAAATCTCACGATCTGGAGAGGGTTTTTCATGTGCCTCTATTTGATATACAAAGAGCCGTGGCATATAAAATAAGCCTGCAAACCACGTGACCATAAAAATGATATGAAGTGCTTTTATATAAAAGTAATATTCTGCCATGTGGCAAAGATACGAAGGTCATCTTGATTAAGATAAGGTCAGCTTTAGATCCTATAAGTATATACTAAATCCGATAGCACTTACGACTCCTGAAGTCTCAACCTCAAAGTCACTATCTTTTGGGCTAGTCTTCAAATTATTATATCCAATAGTAAAATCTACAGAAAAATGTTTGCTGAATAGAAAAACAAGACCTACTCCCGCTTCATATCCAAAAAGGTTTTCACGATTTTTTGAATCTGTTTCGGTTGAACTACTTCCAACTCCTATACTAGCATACACAATAGGCCTAATGTTGTCTTCTAAAAAATAATATCTTGCAAAAGATTGTGCGAGGATAGAAGAGGTTTTGGTTTCTCCTCCATTTTCAAAATCTAATTTGTTACTTCTATATCGTACTTGTAGTCCAGTTACCAAATTATCAATGATAAAATAACCCGCTCTAGGACTGACAGAAAATGAGGTTTCTTTTTGAATATCTCTTTCTCCAAAAAAAGGATCATTTATTGTCACATTTTGACTAAGGAATCCAAAATTAGATCCTGCGCCTAATAGAAATGTGCCTTTACTTGTGGGAGAATTTTGATACTCATCAGACTGACCGAAACTAGAAGTCATACCAATAGTTAAAATTAAAAAAAAGAGTAAAAATTTCATGCCAAGAATATTTTAAAATGAGTCTGTGAAACTATCCATTTCTATATAAGATCATATTAGGTAAAGGTTAAATATTAAATCAAAAAAACCTAACAAATTGCTTTGTTAGGTCCCTTTATGTGTACTATTTCCTTTTTTAATCCTCCACAAACAGATAATTCAGCTTCAAGCTATTAAACTCTGTATTAAACTGAGCCACCTCTGCATCTAACATAGCGTCAAACGCTTCTAATTGTTTTGCAATAGCAGCCGCTAGCTCATTTTTTACAGCAACATCTTGATCTGTCGGTCCAAAATCTCCCATCCCCACAAGGCTATTTAAATGCCCTAGCTTATTGGTTAATTTAATCGGGAAGTTTAAAGGATCTTGACCCGAACGATTCTTCGTTTGGTATAATTCCTTTTCTATTTCTCCAAACTCTTCCTGCATCTTCTTTGCTTTTTCGCGGAGATCTGCGGTACGCGTATCGTCTTTATACTGTGCTTCAAACGCTTTTAATAGGGCGTTTATTTTTCGTATTTTCTTAATGCTTTGATGTGCACGATCTACCGTCTTATTAACATCAGATATAAAGTCATGCTGTCGTTGCATATCGGCTACTGTTGCTTCAGCATTAGGATTTGGCTTGATCATAAATGATTGTGTTTGTTCTTCACCATTTACATTCAACACTACTTTATAATTTCCTGGAACGGCTTTTGGACCATCAAGGCTTGCCCACCAAAGAATCATTCCTTCGAGTTGCTCTGCGCCATCTGTACGGGTGTTCCAAGCAAATAGATTACTTCCTTTTTTTGCTTCTAATTGATCTTTCTTTTCTTTTGCACCCGTACTAAAAGATTGTAAGGTATCTCCCGCCACGGTCATATAGGTAAGTGATATAGTATCTTTCTTATTATCAAAATCTTTTATATTAAAATAGGTCATCACGCCGCTAGGATGGTTGGTTCCTGTTGTGAGGCTTTCTCCACGGCCACCACCTCCCATACGGTAGGTGTCTTTTGGCTTAAAAAGATGGTTTGATCCCGCTTTCGCGAAAGCGGACTGATGCAACATCCCCAAGTCATCTATAATCCATAAACTACGTCCTTGTGTGGCTACAATAAGATTATTGTCTTTAATGGTAAGATCTGTAATCGGTACAATAGGAAGATTTAACTGAAAAGATTTCCAGTTATTTCCATCATCAAAACTGATGTACATTCCTGTTTCTGTTCCAGCATATAATAATCCTTTTTGTTTTGGATCTTCACGTACGACACGGGTAAAATGCTCTGAAGGAATTCCGTTAGTTATTTTTTTCCAAGACTTTCCATAGTCGGTAGTTTTGTATAGATACGGAGCAAAATCGCCTGACTTGTATCGCGTTCCTGCGATATAGGCTGTTCCTTCGTCAAAGGCACTTGGCTCAACACTATTAATCATCATCCACTCTGGCATTCCTTTTGGGGTTACATTTTCCCAAGTGTTGCCTCCATTTTGACTTACATGTACCAATCCATCATCACTTCCTACCCACAATAATCCTTCTTTAAGAGGAGACTCGGCAGCAGCAAAAATGGTGCAGTAATACTCAACAGATGTATTGTCTTGTGTGATCGGACCTCCAGAAGATTTCATTTTTTCTGGATCATTACGTGTTAAATCTGGGCTGATCACTTTCCAGCTTTGTCCTTCGTTTTCACTTACGTGTACATTTTGTGAGAAGGTATATAAACGGTCAGGATTGTGCTTACTAAAAATAATAGGGAAGTTCCATTGAAAACGGTATTTCATATCTTCTACACCATGTCCCATAGGATTATCTGGCCATACAGAAACAGAGCGTACCGTATTTTTCTCGTGATTGACTCTTGTTAAGAAACCATCATAGCTTCCTCCATAGACAATTTCATTATTTTCTGGATCTACCGCAATATGAGCGCTCTCGCCTCCGGCTGTACTTTCCCAATCGTCTTCAGAAATACTTCGTCCTTCCGTGCGATGCGGAATACGAATGGTACTATTATCTTGTTGTGCGACATAAATTCGATAAGGAAATGCATTATCTGTGGTGACACGATAAAACTGCGCTGTCGGCTGGTTCATATAGGTACTCCAACTACGACCTCCATCATACGTTACCTGAGCACCACCATCGTCTCCTATAATCATACGATTTGGATCTTCTGGGGCAATCCATAAATCATGGTGATCGCCATGAGGTGCATTGTAGGTACTAAACGATTTTCCGCCATCAGTGGATTTATGATAATTTACATTGAGAACATATACGGTATTTTCATCTTTGGTATCTGCATATAAACGTGTATAATACCACGCTCGCTGACGTAATTTACGTTCATCATTGATTTTCGTCCATTTTATCCCTCCATCTTTGGACGTGTATAGACCTCCTTCTTTTTCATTTTCCACCATTGCGTAGAGGCGGTTGCTATTTACAGGAGATACGGTAATTCCCATAATCCCTAAAGTGCCTTCTGCAAAACCTTCGTTGGTTGAGATTTCTGTCCACGTATCACCTTCATCAGTACTTTTCCACAGTGCAGACCCATCACCTCCAGAACTCAAACTGTACGGTGTACGTCTTGCATTCCAAGTAGTGGCATACAAGATTCTGTGATTGGTAGGATCTATAATTAAATCGACAACGCCGGCGTCTGCATTGCTAAACAACGTCTGTCTCCACGTTTTTCCTCCGTCAATACTTTTATATACACCTCGTTCTTGTATGGGTTTATAGATATTTCCTAATACGCCTGCATATACAATATCTGAATTGGTAGGATGTACGCGGATACGAGGTATATGACGACTGTTTTTAAGTCCCATTTGTTTCCACGTTTGACCTGCATCTACGGTTTTCCAGATGCCATATCCTGAAGATACGTTTCCGCGAAGGGTTTTTTCTCCTCCGCCTACATAGATCACATTAGGATCACTTTTAGAAACGGCAACAGCACCGATACTCCCGCCAAAAAAGCCATCAGAAATATTTTCCCATTCTTTTCCGCCATTAATAGTACGCCATACACCGCCACCAGTACTTCCCATATAAAATAAATCAGGTTGTCCAGGCACGCCTGTTACTGCGGCGCTTCGCCCACCTCTAAAAGGTCCTATTAATCGATATTCTAGTGCTTCATACGAAGATGGGTCTGGTGTTTGTGCATTAGTTTCTAGTGCCATTCCTGAGAGAATACTCAGGAAAAGGAAGAGGATGTTCGTTTTCATTGAATTTTGGTTTGGTATTACGATAGAAATTTAAGGAATTCTTAAGAAGGATTCCTGATTTAGGAGTTTTTTAACGTATTTGATAAACAAAAAACCCTTTTACAAACAGGGTTTGGGTTAAGTACGCTTTCGCGAAAGCGGAAAAAGAAACATCACCCTTCTTCTTGAACGGCAAGGTTCGTTTTGACTTCTCTGTTGAGATAATATCCTGTGACAACTGTCGAAAGAACATCGGCTATTGGAAACGAAATCCACACGCCCCAAACTCCTAAAAACCGAGGTAATATAAGAATCAACGGAATTAAGAAAAACCCTTGTTTTGTTAAACTTAAAAGCAAGGCTGGCACCGCTTTTCCAATCGCTTGAAAATAAGCCGCACCAATTAATTGTATAACTATAACAGGAGTTGCCGCAAATACCCATCGTAACGCATTGGGTGTACGCTCTATTAAAACCTTATTGTCTGCAAGCCCTTGTGCGTCTGCATTGCTATTGCTTATAAACCATGAGACAAAGAAATCTGGAACTGCCATGATAATAATAAAAATGGCAAGTGCAAGTCCGCCTGCATATAAAATGGAGATATTTATAGTTTCGCGTACGCGGTCATACTTATCTGCGCCATAGTTATAACTCGCTATAGGCATAAAACCTTGAGTAACTCCTATGACTGGAAAGAGTGCAAACATTAACATCCTACTAATAATACCATAGGTTGCCACGTCTAAAGCATCCCCATAGCTTATAAGCACATTATTCAATAATATAGTGAGTATGGAAATAACGCCTTGACGAGCGAGTGTGACCGCACTTAATCCTGAAATTTCTGAAACAATTTTTCTTTTTAACTTTAAGCATTCTGCAACGACTCTAAGTTCACTTTTGAAAATAAAAAACCATACGATAAAGGCAAAGCAAATGGCATAACTGATAAAGGTTGCCCAAGCGGCACCTTCCATTCCGTAGTCTAATACGTTTATAAGTAAGTAATCCATCCCAATGTTACCGATGGCTGGAAGGATCATAGCATACATAGCAAACTTTGGTTTTCCTTCTGCACGGATGACGTTATTACCCATCATACACATAGCTAGCATTACGATTCCGTATAATACAATACGATAATACGTGAGCGCCATATCCTTAAATGAATCGTCTGCTCCAAAAAACTCAATAAGCGTATCTTGAAAAATGAGTCCTGATGCGGCTAGTAATCCAGAAATGAGAAATGTAAGTGTGATCTGATTTCCAAAAACGCGAAGGGCTTTATCATCATCTCCGGAGCCTAAGGCGCGAGATAATACGGAGCTTCCGCCAATTCCTACCGCAAGACCTATTGCTGCAATAAAAAAGGTAATAGGAATGACAACAGTTATTGCACTAATTGCTAGTGGACCAATCCATCTTCCTACAAAGATGGTATCTACAATCATATTAAGCGACATGACCAAAATACCTATAGAGGCAGGAACCGCTTGTTTAATAAGCAGTTTTGAGATAGGCTCTGTGCCTAAAGCTGTAGAATTTTTTTTGGACAAACTAGTGTTTTATATTATGCAAGATGCAACCCCTTTTTTAATAACAGTGTTAATGTAACGTGAAATTAGACGGTCACCATTTCTGCGGTTTCCCAATCTTTAATCCATCCTGCAATCACTGCAGCCCAATCATCCCGATCATTGAGGCATGGTATAGTTGTAAATTCCTTTCCTCCAGCTTCGTGGAAAATTTCTTCTCCTTCCATAGCGATCTCTTCTAGAGTTTCCAAACAATCAGAAACAAAGGCGGGTGTGACAATCGCCATTTTCTTAAATCCTTCTTTCCCCATACGTTCTATCGTACGATCGGTGTAGGGTTGTAGCCAAGGGTCAAATCCTAAACGTGACTGAAACGATGTGGAGAAGGTACCAGGCTTTAGGTTTAGGTATTTGCCTACGTTACGAGTAGTCTCATAACATTGGTGACGGTAACAAAACTCATGTGCTTTTGAAGCCGCGCTACAGCAACTACCATCGATCTTACAATGTATTTTGGTTATATCACTCTTACGGATATGTCTTTCTGGAACTCCATGATAACTGAATAACAAATGCTCATAATCCAGTTCTTTAAGATGTTCTCCTATACTTTCTGAAAGTACTTTTATATAATCTTCTCTATGATAAAAAGCAGGAACATCTGTGATCTTCATCTTAGGAAAATGCTTGGCACGAAGTTCTTCTGCAAGGACAACAATAGTTTCTGTTGTTGCCATGGCATGTTGAGGGTACAAAGGAAGTAACATCACTTCATCTACACCCTGGTCATGTAATTTTTGCAGACCTTGATGTATAGAAGGTGTCCCATAACGCATTGCAATCTCTACAGGTAGTTTTGTGTGTGTTTGTACTTTCTTTTGTAAACGCTCTGTAAGAACAATAAGCGGTGAGCCTTCTTCCCACCATATTTTACTGTAGGCTTTGGCACTTTGCTTAGGCCGTGTGTTTAAGATAATTCCTTTTACAAGGAGTGCTCGTGCTGCATACGGGACATCAATCACCCGCTCATCCATCAAAAATTCTCCTAAATATTTTTTTACATCTTTAGGGTCTGTGCTTTTTGGAGATCCTAAATTAACGAGTAAAACACCTTTGCTCATTCTTTTTTCTTTTATCTATGTATCGCTATACTAAACTAGCTCTTTTTTGAATTGTCTAATCTTCGTTAAATTTAATTAAACAAAACTTTGTGCGCAAAAATACGGAGTATCTCACAATACGCATTACGAAAAGTATAAGAGTTTTTGATAGTACTATTCTAAACACCACAAGATAGCTTCTTCCAAGTGCTTTCTAAAACCGACTTCTGTATACGATTCTTTGGTATGACCACCTCCCGTGTAAAATGCTTTTCCTCCGTCATATAGATGATACCACGCGATAGGGTGATTTGCACCGTTAGTACCTCCTTCGTAGCTGGTTTCATCCAATTGTAATACAGGCGTAATATCGAGATTGATCTCTTTATAATTATACCACTCATCTTCTCTTGAAAAGCTTTTTTCGAGATGCGATGTACTTCGGTGTTTATTTGTCGTTTTTGTGAGTCTTGCGTTTCTAATATTGGGATCATTAGGGTGACTTTCAAAATATCCGCCTACTAATTTTCCGTACCAAGGCCAGTCATATTCTGTGTCGGCAGCAGCGTGGATTCCTAGATAGCTTCCTCCTCCTTGGATGTATTTTTCGAATTTCTTTTGAGCATCATCATCTAATACATTTCCTGTAGTGCTTAAAAAAATAATGGCATCATATTGTGGTAAAAAAGCGGTAGAAAAATGCGTGCTATCTTCGGTATGTTCTACGACAAAATTATGTGTATTTCCAAAATCTTTGATAGTAGCCACGCCTGTTTCAATAGATTTATGTCGCCATCCTAGTGTTTTAGTAAACACCAATACCTTCTTCGTATGGGTTTGCTTCTCCGTGGCAAGTTCTGTTTCTTTTGATGTTGTATGTTTTTTCGCGCAAGCGGAAAAAAGAAATAACACGAAGAGAGGTAACAATAAAAATTTAGTGCTCATACGTTTATATTTTATCCTAATGACATCAGGTATTTCTTGGGAGTGGTCCCAAATTTCTTTTTAAATCCTGCTATAAAATGACTGGACGTACTATAGCCTACTTTCAATCCAACTTCATTGACGTTATACTGACCCGATGCGAGTAATTGCCGAGCGACTTCCATTTTGTAATCAAATAAAAAGCTATACACAGAATCTCCATAGATTTGTTTAAATCCTTCTTTTAGCTTCTTTAAGGAAAGTCCTATTTCTAAAGAAAGCTCTGACAAGGTAGGTGGCTCTGCCATACGACCAATAATGATTTCCTTAGCTTTTTTGATTTTGGTGACATTATCTTCATCAGCTAGAAAAGGGCATTGAGCAACATCTGCATCGGCAGGACGATTGAAATACAGACTTAACAATTCGTAGGCTTTCCCTTTAAAGTACAAATCCTTAATACTAGGATGTAAATTATAGTTCATTAATTGATTCAACACAATTGCCATACTGGGAGTAACAGCCCCGTCTTTATAATATTTACGATCTTTATTTTCTTCGCTTAAAAAGGTTATATAATTCGCTTCGCGCGAAAAAAGACTATGAAACTTCTTAATAGAAACCAAAATAGAAACTACCCAAGTATCGGGTTGTAACTGAAGATTCATAGGTAAATCTCGTTGCGGATTATAAAGCAATAACGATTGGTCTTCTGGCATCGGCAATCGATAGGCACCATTATTAAATGTAAAAACGGATTGCCCTTTTAAACAAAAATGAAACTGGATCACACTGCTATCTACATCACGTACAATTTGCCTATTGATAGCTAACGCATTAGAAAATGTCAGTATAGAAAAGCCAGATTCTAGCACAGTCTCTGTCTCTAAACCTTGAGCGATACTTTTTTGATCGGCTTGAAGCTCCATCTCATTTGTTTTATTTAGAATCATTCTAATTAATGTTGGACTAATAATGCTTACAACACTACTAAAATAAGGTGTTTTAAGGAATTCTGTACGTAGAAATACCTGAATTTAATCATTTCGACAATTTTGGAACGTCTAGCGTTACTTTTTTACGTAGAAGCAAGATATTTTTGCGTGACCATGAAAAACTTGAATTCTTCAGAATTTTACGTCATCGGACTCAGCTACAAAAAAGCAGATGCCGAAGTTCGTGGACATTTTAGCATCTCTGAAGAAGCTCAAGAGCTTATTCTTTCAAACGCAAAAGCAACTGGTGTAGAAGCACTCACGGTCATCTCTACTTGTAACCGCACCGAATTATATGGTTTTTCACAAAGTCCTTCACAACTCGTACATCTTTTATGTGAGCATACCCAGGGAAGTGTCGCTGAGTTTGAAAAGGTATCTTACGTTTACGAAAGTGATGATGCTATCCAACATTTATTTAAAGTAGGAACGGGGCTAGACAGTCAGATTCTAGGTGATTTTGAAATTATTGGTCAGCTTAAAGTTGGATTTAAAAAAGCAAAAGCACATAACTTAGTCAATCCTTTTATGGATAGATTGATTAGTAGTGTGATTCAGGCAAGTAAGCGTATTAAAACGGAAACAGAAATCTCATCTGGCGCCACTTCAGTAAGTTTTGCTGCTGTGCAATATATTATGGCGCGTGTGCCCTACGTTTCTGAAAAGAACATCTTACTTTTTGGAACAGGAAAAATAGGACGTAATACCTGTGAAAACCTCATTAAGCATACCAAAAATGAGCATATTACACTTATAAATCGCACCAAAGAGAAAGCTCAAAAAATAGCAGGAAAGTTTAATTTATTGGTAAAAGACTACGCAGATATTCAAAGTGAAATTTCACAAACAGATGTTCTCGTTGTTGCGACTGGTGCTCAAAAGCCTACCATTACAAAAGAGCTTATTTATACAAAAAAACCATTGCTTATTCTGGACTTATCGATACCTAAAAATGTATCAAACAATGTGACGGAGTTGGAAAATGTGACACTGATTCATCTGGATCAACTTTCTAAAATGACAGATGACACCTTAAAACGTCGTCAGAAATATGTTCCAAAAGCAGAAGCAATTATCACGCAAACTACAAAAGAGTTTAAGGCATGGCTTTCTACACGTGCATTTGCTCCTACCATCCAAGCACTAAAGACGAAACTGAATGACATCAGTTCTTTAGAATTAAACAATCATCGCAAAAAAATAGATAGCTTTCATGAAGAGCAAGCTCAAGTAATTGCAGATCGTTTGATACAGAAAATTACCAATCGATTTGCAAACCACTTACGTACGGCAAATGGCAGCACGCAACAAAGCATTGAACTTATAGAAGCTATTTTCCAACTAGAAAAAATAGACAGTGAATAGAGTCATACGCATCGGGACTCGTGATAGTGAGCTCGCATTATGGCAAGCAAAAACGGTACAACAACAACTCGAAGATCACGGTTACAAAACAATACTCGTTCCTGTAAAATCGACTGGGGATCTTGTATTAGACAAACCATTATACGAATTAGGTATTACGGGTATTTTTACAAAAACACTCGATATTGCGATGCTTAACGGCACTGTAGATATTGCGGTACATAGTATGAAAGATGTTCCAACAGCTCTTCCTATAGGTATTGTTCAAGCTGCGGTGTTAGAACGTGCTGCAACACAAGATATTTTGGTGCATAAAGGAGCTCCAGACTACACTAAGCCGTGTACGATTGCAACGGGAAGCCTTCGGCGGCAAGCGCAATGGCTTCATAAATATCCGCATCATCATACAACAGACATCCGCGGAAACGTAAATACCCGTTTACAAAAACTAGCCGATAGTCATTGGACTGGGGCTATTTTCGCGAAAGCGGGATTAGAACGCATCAACGTCCTTCCAGAAAATTACGAAGTCCTTGATTGGATGACACCAGCACCTGCACAAGGCGCCATGCTTATTGTCGCTATGGAAGAAGATGATTTTTGCACCTCCGCTTGCGCGAAATTAAACCATACCGATACCGCATTGTGTACCCATATTGAAAGAGAATTTTTACGCACACTAGAAGGAGGATGCACCGCTCCCATCGGAGCCCTTGCTACGATCCAAGATGAGGTTATTGATTTTAAAGGTGTTCTGTTCTCTCTAGACGGAAAAACAAAAATAGAAGTCAACGAACGGTTATCCGTCTCTCATAGCCAAGGATTTGGCACAGATTGCGCTTTAGACATCTTAGATAATGGTGGTCGCAAATTAATGAAAGAAATTAAAGAAGCTATTAAAAAATAAATTGCCCTCATCCCTAACCCTTCTCCCGCTGAGAAGGGAAAATTATGAAAAGGATTTCTAAAAAAGATATCGCTAGACATTTAAGACAGGAACAAACTCCTGCAGAAGAGTTTTTATGGGAAGTCCTTAGAAACCGTCAGTTTGAAGATCTTAAATTTAGGAGACAACACCCTATCAAGAATTATATTGTTGATTTTTGCTGTTTAGAGATTATGCTTATTGTGGAACTTGATGGAGGATATCACAATACCATAGATCAAAAAGAAAAAGACGAACTAAGAGATATTCATTTAAGACAATTAGGGTATCGTGTTTTACGCTATAAAAATAACATTGCTTTAAAAAATCACACCATCATATTAAACGATATATCAATTCGTAATAAGGAACAAACTCCTTCTCCTTTAAAGGAGAAGGCTGGGATGAGGATACTCTCCACAAAAAAACTACAACCTAACCAGCGAGAACTCATTCTCAACGCAGGTCTAAGTTTTGTGGAGTATGATGCGATCTCTATGAAGCCTATTGATTTTGACCTTCCTGAATCACTAAAAAATGTGATCATTACAAGTCAAAATGGAGCGAAGTTCTTTATAGAAAAGACCCAAGAACTCGCCTCTCTTTCAGGAGAGGAACTAGAGGTGAGGTGTTTTTGTGTCGGAGAAAAAACCACAGCCCTTTTAAAGAAAAATGGCTACAACGTGATCAAAACATCTCAAAACGGGGCGACATTAGGTCATGATATAGCAGAAAACCATAAAAAAGATTCTTTTACCTATTTCTGCGGAAAACAACGCAGAGAAGAATTACCCAACATATTAAAAGAAGCTGGGGTTACCTGCAACGAAGTGGTGGTTTATGAAACTCATATAAACGAGCAAATATTCAACCAGATATTTGACGGGGTACTGTTTTTTAGTCCTAGTGGTGTAACCGCTTTCGCGAAAGCAAACTTGAAAAATACATCACTCCTTGAAGAAAGGAAAAAGGAGAGGTGTTTCTGCATAGGAGAAACCACCGCAGCAGCAGCAAGAAAATACACAAATCAAGTCGTTGTGTCTAACGCAACTACCATAGAGAGTACGATTGCAAAAGCAGTCAATACATTAAAAAAATAATCCTTCTCCCCTCTCTTTTAAAGGAGAGGGGGCTGGGGGGGTGAGGATAAAAAGAATTAAATAACTAATTACCCGTCTACGCGGGCATTGAAAATGATAAAAAACGATTTATTTTTAAGAGCATTAAAAGGAGAAAACGTAGATCGCCCACCCGTATGGATGATGCGTCAGGCAGGAAGATATCTTCCAGAGTTTATGGAAATCAAAGCCAAATATGATTTCTTTACCCGTTGCCAAACCCCCGAACTCGCTAGTGAAATTACCGTACAACCCATACGTCGTTATGGAATGGATGCGGCTATTTTATTTTCGGATATTTTGGTGATTCCGCAGGCAATGAATATTGAGGTGGAGATGAAGCCTAATATCGGTCCTTGGCTTCCTAACCCTATTCGATCTGCAAAAGATGTAGATCAAGTGATTGTTCCAGACATTTATGAGACGTTAGAATATGTCATGGAGGCGATCAAAATGACCAAAGAAAAACTGAATGATGATATCCCTTTAATAGGCTTTGCTGGAAGTCCGTGGACGATTCTTTGCTATTGTGTACAAGGACAAGGTTCAAAAAACTTTGATAAAGCTAAAGAGTTTTGTTTTACACAACCCCTCGCAGCTCATACCTTATTACAGAAGATTACAGATACCACTATTGCCTATCTTAAAGAAAAAGTAAAAGCAGGGGTAAATGCCGTTCAAGTTTTTGATAGTTGGGGAGGGATGCTTTCTCCAGAAGATTACCAAACCTTTTCTTGGCAGTATATCCAGCAAATCATTGACGCCTTAAAGGACGAATCGCCAGTGATCGCATTTGGAAAAGGATGTTGGTTTGCACTAGACACCATGGCAAAATCGGGTGCTTCGGCATTGGGTGTAGACTGGACGGTAAGTCCTCGTAATGCACGATATTTGACAGGTGGCAATATCACCTTACAAGGTAATTTTGATCCTACGCGTCTTTTTTCGCCTCCGAGCGAAATCAAACGAATGGTACACGAGATGATTCGTGCTTTTGGAAAAGATAAGTACATTGTCAATTTAGGGCATGGGATTTTACCTAATATCCCGCTTGAAAATGCAGGTGCTTTTATAGAAGCTGTCAAAGAATATAAAGAATAAGTGAACCTCAACAAGGTCATAAAATCAATGGACATCAAGCAACTCTGGAGTCTTGCAGGGCTTTGCTTACGACATCCTTTATATGTTTTGCCTACCTATAAAGCAACACGTAAAACCGTTAAGATTTGTGATCAAAAGTTTGGGAAAGCACATCATAAAAATGGCCGTGCCAATGCCTTTAGACATGCGCTATGGAACGCGCTTATTGTTCATAGATGTAACCGGTGGGCTTCTATTGAGAAAACAAGCGCTTGGGCAAAACGCATCACCGATTGGCATGAAGATTTTTCGGTAAATGCTCCTTTAGAAAGAGCTATGGATTTACATAATAATCACATAGGACGTACCTTTGCACAAAAGCATTACGATGTAAGTGAGTCCCAACTCATACAATTGGTGATGGTGTTAATTCCGCTTTCGCGAAAGCGAACAACTATCAAACAAATGCAAGAGCATCCTGATGCATTAATACATATAGAAGATGATTAAAGGTATTTTTAACGGACTTAAAACCTACGGAAACTCTTTTGGGCTTGTCACAAAACTAGGCTTATGGAAATACTTTGCAATTCCCATGGTGATTAGTTTACTTACAGCGACCATTATTATAGTTTCTGCGTACAGTCTTTCTGACAATATTGGACATTGGATAGAACAAATTTGGCCTTGGGAATGGGGGAAAAAAGGCTTTTTTATTTTTGCCGAAATCCTAAGCGCTTTGTTGATCGTTGCCGTTGGTTTTATACTTTATAAACATATTGTCATGGCATTAAGCGCTCCTTTTATGAGTCCTGTTTCAGAAAAGATTGAAGCACATTTATTAGGTGCAAATCATACACACAGGCAAACTAGTTTTGGCGCTCAGTTATGGCGTGGGATTCGCATTAACGTACGTAATCTAGGTATGGAATTACTCTTGACGATTCCTATATTATTGCTAGGACTTATTCCCGTTATTGGTATTGTTTCGACAGTTCTCTTGTTTTTAACACAAGCGTATTATGCTGGTTTTGGAAATATGGATTATACGTTAGAACGCCATTTTACCTATGAAAAAAGTGTACGATTTGTACGAAATAATAAAGGACAAGCTATAGGAAATGGTATTGTTTTTATGTTGTTTTTATTGATTCCAGTGATTGGGGTTATTTTGGTACTACCCCTCTCTGTGACAGCTGCCACCAAACAAACAATTGGATTATTGCCTCCAAGAGAAGATATAAAACTCACTATAGATCCAACAGAGACAAAGCAACTTAAAAATTAGTGATTAACAAAAACAAAGTACGATCCATACATTCTAAAATAAAAACTTGTGAAAGACTTATTTGTATCCTACATCCATACCTTACAAGACACTATCACTGCTCGTCTGGAAACGATAGACGGTAAAGCTATCTTCCAAGAAGATGTATGGAAACGTCCTGAAGGTGGTGGTGGTCGTACACGTGTGATTGAGAAAGGAAATATCTTTGAAAAAGGAGGTGTCAATATCTCTCAAGTACACGGGAAATTACCAGAAACCATGCAACAGTATTTTGGGGTCAAAGATGCTAACTTCTTTGCCTGCGGACTCTCACTAGTACTACATCCTAAAAGTCCGATGGTGCCTACCGTACATGCCAACTGGCGTTATTTTGAAATGTATAATAAAGAAGGAGTAATTGTAGACCAGTGGTTTGGCGGTGGTCAAGATCTGACGCCTTATTATCTTTTTGATGAAGATGCGATTCATTTTCATACGGTGTGTAAAAAAGCCTGTGATGCCCATGACCCTACATTCTATCCAACATACAAAGCGCGTTGTGATGCATATTTCTACAATGCACATCGTCATGAAGGTCGTGGTTTAGGAGGACTATTTTTTGACTATCTCAAAAAAACAGAAGAACGGTCTATGCAAGATTGGTACAACTTTGTCACGACGGTAGGTGATAGCTTTTTAGAAGCCTATATTCCTATTGTGGAGCGTAGGAAGGATACCGCTTTCGCGAAAGCGCAAAAAGACTGGCAAGAAATCCGTCGCGGTCGGTACGTAGAATTCAATCTTGTACACGACAAAGGCACTTTATTTGGTCTCAAAACCAATGGGCGTATTGAAAGTATTTTAATGAGCCTACCGCCTGTGGTACAATGGAAATATGATCATCATCCCGAAGAAGGAAGTGATGAAGCACGACTTTTGAAAGTATTAAAGAATCCCAAAGAGTGGGTGTAGACATCTTAACCAAATCGCCCTTGTTTTGGTTTTAAAACAGAGGGTT
Organism: uncultured Dokdonia sp.; assembly: GCF_937910895.1. Taxonomy (GTDB): domain Bacteria; phylum Bacteroidota; class Bacteroidia; order Flavobacteriales; family Flavobacteriaceae; genus Dokdonia. The sequence continues at coordinate 90,088 of NZ_CALEMI010000161.1, forward strand.
TTTAATTTGGTAAATTTGTAATAGAAAAAGAATAGCAAAATACAATTGTATGTATCCATTACGAAGAAATCGTAGATTAAGAACTTCTGAGGCGATCCGAAGTCTGGTAAGAGAAACTGTTATTACACCCAACGACTTTATTGTACCGCTTTTTGTGGTAGAAGGAAAAGGGATTCGAGAAGAAATTCCGTCAATGCCTAATTATTACAGACAGAGTTTAGACCTTCTCGAAAACGAAATAAAAACACTTTGGAGCATGGGTCTCAAATCTGTGTTACTATTTGTGAAAGTTCCTGACAATCTAAAGGATAATAACGGAACCGAAGCTTTAAATCCTGACGGACTTATGCAACGTGCTATCAAAACGGTAAAAGACGCATGTCCAGAGATGATTGTCATGACGGATGTAGCACTAGATCCTTATTCTAGTTATGGACATGATGGTATTGTTGGAAACGGAGAAATTCTCAATGATGCTACTAATGCTGCACTTGCTAAAATGGGATTATCTCATGCGCAAGCAGGTGCTGATATTTTAGCACCAAGTGATATGATGGATGGTCGTATTTATGAGATGCGCACAGTATTAGAAGAAGAGGGTTTCTACCATACAGGCATTATGAGTTATAGTGCCAAATATGCTTCTGCCTTTTATGGCCCTTTTAGAGATGCGCTAGACAGTGCTCCTGCTGATATACAGAATGTCCCAAAAGACAAAAAAACGTATCAAATGGATTTTGCAAATCGTGATGAAGCGGTCAAAGAAACCCTAATGGATATTGAAGAAGGCGCCGATATTGTGATGGTCAAACCAGGACTTTGCTATTTGGATATTGTACGTGATATCCGAGATGCGGTAGACGTTCCCGTGGCTGTATATCAAGTAAGTGGTGAATATGCCATGTTAAAAGCAGCAGCAGCAAAAGGCTGGTTAGATCACGATGCCGTCATGCTAGAACAAATTACAGCGATAAAACGTGCAGGAGCACACATGATTGCTAGTTACTCTGCAAAAGATGTTGTAAAATTACTGGGGTAATATAAAACAACAAAAGCCACTCTCGCGAGTAGCTTTGTCAATTTTATAATCGTAATTTCTTACTTGTTGTTAGCGTATTTTGCGCTTACAGCTTCCCAATTAATCACATTAAAAAATGCATTGATATAATCAGGACGTCTGTTTTGATAGTTTAAGTAATAAGCGTGCTCCCAAACATCTAATCCTAAGATAGGCGTTCCTCCACATCCTACTCCTGGCATTAGACTGTTATCTTGATTTGGTGTTGAGCATATTTCTACTTTTCCGCCTTTATGTACACATAACCATGCCCATCCAGATCCAAACTGTGTGGCTGCTGCTTTTGAGAATGCATCTTTAAATGCTTCAAAATTTCCATAAGCGGCGTGGATAGCTTCGGCAAGAGGTCCTGAAGGCTCTCCTCCTCCGTCTGGTGACATCACTTCCCAGAATAAGCGGTGGTTATAAAACCCACCTCCGTTATTACGTACAGCTCCGTTTGACATATCAAGATTTGTCAATATATTTTCTATAGTCTTTCCTGCCAAGTCTGTTCCTTCTACTGCTGCATTAAGCTTAGAGGTATATCCATTATGATGTTTACTATGATGAATCTCCATAGTACGTGCGTCTATATGCGGTTCTAAGGCATCATACGCGTAGTTCAATTTTGGTAACTCAAATGACATATCTGTTTAATTTTAAGTGAATAAATCTATTATACACAAAGTTACGTAATCGTGAGAGCAATTAAAACGCTTTATATGTATAAAATTTATATCGCAGTATAGATAGTATTGATACAGCACAAATCAATGTTCTGAGCAGATTGTTTCTGTTTTTCAGTAAAATTTATTTTTTTAAAGCAACCTTTTGGATATGCTTACGTCTTTTATATATGTAGCAATGTTGGTTTTAGTCACATTCTTACATTTTAAGTTATTTGGTTAGGTTTGTTTAGAAAAGCTACTCGGTTTCGAGTAGCTTTTCTATATTTAGACCGATGGTATCTTCACACAGTTTAACGGTATTAAATGCTTCGGCGGGATCTGGAAAGACGTATAGTCTTGTAAAAGCGTATGTCACCACATTACTTACCAGTGAAAATCCAAAAAAATATAGACAGCTTCTTGCGATTACTTTTACAAATAAAGCTGTACAAGAGATGAAAGAACGTATTTTGGGAACATTGAATGCATTTAGCAACTACACTACTTCTCAGGATTCCGTTCCAGATATGTTATCTACTATTGCAGAAGAAACAGGAGAATCTCCAATAACAATTGCAAAAAAAGCCACTCAAATCCTACATTCGATTTTACATAATTATGCGGCTTTTGATGTGGTGACTATAGATACACTCACGCATCGTATTCTCAGAACATTTTCTAAAGATCTAGAAATCTCTGGAAATTTTGAAGTATCCTTAGACAGTAAAACGCTTCAAGCAAGAGCGGTAGATGCGCTTATTGATAGTGCTGGACAGGATAAACGTATTACTGATATTTTAGTCGAATTTGCACTTCAAAAAGCTGATGATGATAAAAGTTGGGACATTACTAGAGATCTTCAGGAGATTGCGCGTTTGCTTTCCAGCGAAAATGATGCGCCGTATGTAACCCAATTAAAATCCAAAACACTGGATGATTTTGATGCCTTAAGAAAGGTGTTGAGTCAGCTTGAAATTTCGCTTAAAGCGAACATAAAAAATAGCGCTACCACACACTTAGAGTTGATACACAGTTTAGGGCTCGATGAAACCCATTTTTCTGGAAAATATTTTTATAACCATTTGGTCAAACTACAGCAAAGTCCGCTTGAGGTAGATTATAACGCAAAGTGGAAACAAGAGATTGATAGTTATCCATTTTATAAAAAAGCAGAGAAGCAACCCATAAAAGATGATATAGATAGTATCCGCGATTCACTTATCACCTGTTTTAAAGAAACCAAAAATGGGTATTACAAACTTCAACTCATTTTAGAATTTTCAAAAAAAGTAGTGCCCCTTTCTGTACTACAACTAATAAATCAAGAACTTCAAAAAATCAAAGAAGATGAGAATATTCTTTTAATCTCAGATTTTAATGCGTTGATCTATAAATCGCTGAGAGAGCAGCCTGCTGCTTTTATTTATGAACGTTTGGGAGAGCGATACACCAATTATTTTATAGATGAGTTTCAGGATACTTCGGTGGTGCAATGGCATAATTTGATTCCGTTGGTAGATAATGCGATTGCTGCAGATACGCTGGATACTGTTAAAAATAGCTTGCTTCTCGTTGGAGATCCAAAGCAAGCGATTTACAGATGGCGAGGAGGAAAAGCAGAACAATTCATAGATCTAGCTAACGACATTCATCCTTTTTCAATTAGTAAAGCTGAGATACAACAACTTGGAACCAACTACAGAAGTTATTCTGAAATTATCGATTTTAACAATGGTTTTTTTACACATATCGCTTCCTCTTTTAAAGATCCAATGTATACATCTATTTATCAAACGGATAATAACCAACGGCTAAACCATAGGAAAGGCGGATTGGTCTCTATACAATTTGTAGAAGCAGATACCATACAAGATGCTGATGAGCTTTATACAGAAGAAGTCTTAAAAATTATCAATAAGGTAGTAGCTCAAGGGTTTATTAAAAGTGATATTTGTATTCTTACCCGAAGCAATAAGCATGGGTCCCATATTGCTCAATATCTAGCAGCAAATCAAGTAAAAGTAGTCTCTTCTGATAGCCTTTTGATACATAGTGCGCCATCCGTACGATTTGTACACGCACTTTTAGAATTGCAATTGCAACCCAACACCCCTCAAATCACACTAAAAATTCTCTCATTTCTAGCCAATAAATTTAAGACAGAAGATGTTCATGGCTTTTATGACCGTTGGGCAAAAGCACCTACCGCCGAGCTTATAAAGAGCCTAGAAGAAAGACAGATTTATTACTCACCTTCCTTATTTGAATCATTGAGCTTATATGAAGGTGTAGAATATCTTGTACGCGCCTTCCACTTAGAAAGAGAAGCCGATGCGTATTTGTTTGGATATCTCAATAGCATTTTTGAATATACTCAAAAAAATAATGGTGGCCTCATCGGGTTTTTGGCTTATTGGGAAGAGAAGAAAGATTCCTTAAGTATTGTTGCGCCTACCCAAAGAGATGCGGTACAAATTATGAGTATCCATAAGTCCAAAGGACTTGAGTTTACGGTTGTGATTTACCCGTATGCCGATTCTGATTTGTATTCTTATCGCAATGAGCATCATTGGTATCCTACAGATCCATCTGATTTTGCAGGTTTTGAGTATTTACTTATAGGGCACAAAACAGACGTCGCTTCGTATAGTTCGCATGGATCGCTTTTGTATGATGAGCGTATGGCACAGCAACAGTTTGATGCTATTAATATTTTATATGTAGCCCTTACCCGAGCTGTAGAAAGGGTGTATGTGTTGTCACGCTTTCGCGAAAGCGGAACCAAAACAACTCCCGATAGTGATCCAAAAACATTTAGCGACCTATTTGTATCCTATCTCAAAGAAAAAGAGCTATGGAATGGATCTGAAGAAGCTTATGTGTTTGGAGAAGCCCTTCTGAAGGAACAAAACGATCCCAAAGATGCCAAAAAAATGGTGACGATTCCTTTTTTATCTTCTTCAAAAGAATCCCACAACATTCACACCATTACAAAAGCTGGTTTTTTATGGAATGAAGAACGACAGAGTGCTATCACTTATGGAAATTTAATTCATGAACTTATGGCTAAGATTATAGATCGTCAAGATTTAGATCACGCCGTTTCTGAAGCCGTCTTTGAAGGAATTATCTCTGTTGAAGAAAAAGAGGTTGTAAAAGCTGTGCTGTCTACCGTTTTGAATCATCCTGAATTGCTTCCGTATTTCTCTCAAGTAAATACCGTATATAATGAACGACAAATTCTTTCGGTAGATGGCACTGTACATATTCCTGACAGAATAGAGATCTTACCTGAAGGAGACGCTGTTATTATGGATTATAAAACAGGAATCCCCTCAGAAAATCACGCGTATCAAATACAGCAATACGCCCAATTATTACATGAGATGGATATTGCCATCAAACATCTATTTTTAATATATATTAACAAAGAGGTCACTATTATTAAGGTATAATAATCTATACATTTGTAAAAAATAAACCCATGTACGGAAAAATACAAGAGTACTTACAAAACGAACTTGCTTCTATTAAGGAAGCTGGACTTTATAAAAAGGAACGCATTATTACATCATCTCAAGATGCTGTAATCAAAATTTCGACAGGAGAAGAAGTCATTAACTTCTGTGCTAATAATTATTTAGGCCTCTCGTCTAACAAAGAAGTCATTCAAGCAGCAAAAGACACGATGGATACGCATGGCTTTGGAATGAGTTCTGTCCGTTTTATCTGTGGGACACAAGATATACACAAGGAGCTTGAGAAAAAGATAGCCGATTTTTATGGTACTGAAGATACGATTTTGTACGCTGCAGCATTTGATGCTAATGGAGGGGTCTTTGAACCGCTATTAGGCGCTGAAGATGCGATCATCTCAGATTCTTTAAACCATGCTTCTATTATAGACGGGGTACGTTTATGTAAAGCAGCACGCTATCGCTATCAAAATAATGATATGCAAGACTTGGAAGAACAACTTAAAAAGGCAAATGAAGCTGGAGCGCGTCATAAAATCATTGTGACTGATGGTGTGTTTTCTATGGACGGTCTTGTGGCGCCTTTAGATGAAATCTGTGATTTGGCAGACGCTTATGATGCTTTGGTAATGATAGACGAATGTCATGCAACTGGATTTATAGGAAAAACAGGTCGTGGTACGTTAGAAGAAAAAGGTGTAATGGGACGTATTGATATCATTACAGGTACGCTTGGAAAAGCGATGGGAGGTGCTATGGGAGGATATACAACAGCCAAAAAAGAGGTTATAGAAATATTACGACAACGCAGTAGACCCTATCTTTTTTCTAATTCACTAGCGCCTGCTATTGTAGGAGCCTCTATTAAGGTCTTTGAGATGCTAGAAAATGATACTTCTTTGCGTGATAAGCTAGCTTCAAACACCGCCTATTTTAAAAATGGGATGAAAAATGCTGGATTTGATATCATAGATGGAGACTCTGCTATTGTCCCTGTTATGCTATATGATGCTAAACTTTCACAACAAATGGCAGATGCTTTATTGGAGGAAGGAATCTATGTTATAGGCTTCTTTTTCCCAGTCGTACCAAAGGGTAAGGCTCGTATACGGGTACAATTAAGCGCTGCTCATGAGGTTGAACATTTAGACAAAGCTATTCAAGCTTTTACTAAAGTTGGAAAAGAATTAGGCGTTATTAATTAACAATCTTTACACTATAGTGAATGCATTTTCTAAAATTTTAGTACTTTTATCTTTGTTGATTAGTTTTAACAACTTACTTTTGCTTTTAATTAACACTTAAAATTAAGAATAAACAATGAAACATCTTAGCAGATTTTTAGTTGCTTCGCTTCTGATCATGGTAATCGGGTCGGTGAATGCACAAGACAAAAATAACCCTTGGGCAATTAATGTCGGTGCCAATGCTATTGACACTTATCCTGTAGGAGACCGTGCTCGTCAAGCTGGAACTAACCTTGAGATCAGAGGAGGCGTATTTGAAGAATTTTACAATGTAAACGATCACTGGAACATTCTTCCTTCTGTCTCTTACATTAACATCTCTAGATATGTAGGTGATGGATTCGTAGTAGGAGTAACTGGAACATTAAACAGAATTGACAAATTAGGTGATACAAGCCCTGTGAATGAATTACAACATTTTGCTGTAGACGGAGCTGTTTCATATAGTCTAAAAGAAGTTATTGGAAGTAATTGGTTTGATCCTTACTTATCAGTAGGAGCGGGTTATACTTGGTTAGATAGTCAACTTACAGGAGGAACTCCTGGATTTGGAACTGCTAACGGAGGTGCTGGAGTACGTTTCTGGTTATCAGAAAACTTCAACTTTGGCGTTCAATCATTATATAAGCATGTATTTGAAGACGAAACGGGACCTAAGCATTTCCAACATTCTGCTTCTGTAGGTTTTGCTTTTGGTGGAAAAGACACTGATGGTGATGGTATCTACGATAAAGATGATGCATGTCCAGAAGTTGCTGGTATTCCTGAATTTGACGGATGTCCTGATTCTGATGGTGATGGTATCCAAGATTCTAAAGATGCTTGTCCTACTGTAGCTGGTTTACCTGAGTTTGAAGGTTGTCCTGATACTGATGGCGATGGTATTCCTGATCCTAAGGATGCTTGTCCTACTGTAGCTGGTGTTGCCGCTTTAGGCGGATGTCCAGATGCTGATGGTGATGGTATCAAAGATTCTGACGATGCTTGTCCAAATGAGGCTGGTCCACGTGCAAACAATGGATGTCCTTACCAAGATAAAGATGGTGACGGTGTATTAGATAAAGATGATGAGTGTCCAGATGTTGCAGGTACTGTAGCGAACAATGGATGTCCTGAAGTATCTGTAGAAGTTCTTAACGACCTTAATGTACAGTTCAAATCAGTTCTTTTTGATTACAACAAAGCTACTATCCGTGCTGAGTCTAATGCAACTTTAGATAACGTTGCTAAAATTATGAATGAGTATCCAACAACTCGTTTCTTAATTGAAGGACATACTGATGATAGAGGACGTGATGCATACAACTTAAATCTTTCTGACCAAAGAGCTGCTTCAGTAAGAAGCTACTTAACTGGAAAAGGGATTGCTGCTTCTCGTTTAGAGTCTAAAGGTTTTGGTGAAGCTAGACCTGTAGCTTCTAACAATACTGCTGCTGGACGTCAACAAAACAGACGTGTAGAGCTTTCTATCCTTGAGCAATAGAAAAAATTTATAATATATTTAAAAGCCTCGCTATCGCGAGGCTTTTTTATTTCTTTAAACTTATTTTAATATATCCTCTTTATTTCCCTAAGAAGTAATTATTTTAGAGATATGCAATCATTTATAGAAGATGTTATCGCTGCCTGCTTAGAAGAGTATGATGACCTTTCTTTGGTTGCATTTATTGTTCCCAGTAGACGCGCAGGTAACTTTCTTCGTACTCATATTGCACAACATCTGGAAAAGTCTATTTTCTCGCCTGAAATATATAGCATTGAGGAGTTTATAGAATATCTATCTGGTCTTAAACAAGCTTCGCAAACAGATCAAATATTTGCCTTATATCAAGCCTATTTAAAAATAACACCTCCCAAAGACAAAGAGTCTTTTTCTATATTTTATGGATGGGCACAAACCTTATTAGGTGATTTTAATGAGATAGATCGCTATCTTGTTGATCATTCTTCCTTTTTTGACTATTTGAGTGCTATACAAGATTTAAACCACTGGTCTAAGGAACAAGATGCCACTTCTCTCGTAAAAAACTATCTTAAATTCTGGAAACTTCTTCCTGAATATTACACTCTTTTTACCTCTATATTACTTGATGCAAACACAGCACACCAAGGACTTATTTATAGAAAAGCTGCCGAAGATATTGAGCATTATATTGATACTAATAAATCAAAAAAGCATGTGTTCTTAGGATTTAATGCGCTAAACACTTCTGAGCAACATCTTATACAGGCTTTATTAGCTACAGGAAATAGTAAGATTTACTGGGATACAGCGTCTCATTTTATGGAAAATACTTCCCATGAAGCTTCCCTTTTTATGCGAGAGCACAAAAAAAATTGGCCTTACTTTAAAACAAATGCTTTTGAAACTGTTTATACACATTATAATGAAAAAAAGGAAATTACCATTACAGAAGTAACGCAAGGCTTGCAACTTGCAAAATATATTGGAAATCATCTTACTTCATATACAAAAGAGCAATTGAATGAAACTGTGCTTGTGTTGGGAGATGAAACGCTTTTGTTGCCTATTATAAATGCACTCCCAAAAAACATTAAGAACATTAATGTGACGATGGGGATTCCATTAAGGCAAACACCGCCAGCTTCTTTATTTGAACATTTTTTTACGCTTAAAAAAGAGCATAACCAAAAAGGATTTTATTATAAAAATGTAATCACGTTACTCCAACAACCGCTTATACAAAAAATGCTATTGGATCAAGCTGAATTGATTATTAAAGCGATTCAACAATCTAATACGATATATATAAAAATTGAAGATTTACAAGATATTTTAGTGCTCACAGTACTTCCTGAAACACTTTTGATCTTATTTGAACTTTGGGAAGAAAACCCTACAAAAGCGATTGATAACTGCTTATCGCTTATACATATCCTTAAGAACACGCTTGACCCATCTCAAGATGCACTCAACTTAGAATACTTATATGGATTTTATAAAACGTTTAACAAATTAAATACATTAAATAAAACGCATTCATACATAGAAGACATTCCTACATTTATCCGTTTTTATAGAGATACCATCTCTTCTGAGACTATAGATTTACAAGGAGATCCACACCAGGGACTTCAAATTATGGGGATGTTAGAATCCAGATTACTCGATTTTAAATATGTGATTCTTACGTCTCTTAATGAAGGGATTTTACCTGCCGGAAAAAGCAACAATTCCTATATCCCGTATGATTTAAAGTATATGCATAAATTACCTACGTATCAGGAAAAAGATGCGGTATATGCGTACCATTTTTACAGATTATTACATCGATCAGAGCATATTCATCTCATATACACCTCGGCGACAGAGGGAATTGGAACTACAGAAAAGAGTCGTTTTATTCTTCAATTAGAACTAGAAGGCATACATCCTATTCATCAAGAAGTGGCAACTCCTGCAATAAGGATGACTACCTTACCCATACAAAGTATTCCAAAGACAGATGCGGTATTACAGTCACTCAAAAAATTATTTGCTTCGGGATTATCTCCTTCATCGCTAGGCACGTATTTACGCAATCCTTTAGAGTTCTATTATAAATATGTGTTGGGTATCAAAGAATTAGATGAAGTAGAAGAAATCGTGGCTGCTAATACAATGGGTACCATTATCCACAATGTATTAGAATATGTATATCAGCCTTATGTGAATACAACGCTGACTGTAGCGCATATCGAAGCGATAGAAAACAACATTGAGCCTGTTGTAAAAGCGCAATTTGATCTCATCTTTAAAAGTATGAATCTTTCTAAAGGGAAGAATCTTATTATTTATGAGGTCATCCAACGGTATCTCATCAATTTTCTTGCGTTTGAGAAACAATGCATCCAACGCGGGGATCGCGTCCAAATTACACAGCTAGAACAACGATTAAAGACTCCCTTGGTAGCAGACCAGTTATCTTTTCCTACCATGCTCAAAGGAACCGCAGATCGCGTTGAAATTCGTAATGACGAGATCCGTATCATCGATTATAAATCGGGTAGCGTACAACCTGCAGATCTTAGTATAAAAGAATGGGATGATCTTTTACTCCCTGAAGGGAAATATGAAAAAGCCTTTCAAGTACTTTTATATACCTATATGCTCTATAAAACAGGAGGCATCTCCTTTCCTGCAAAGGCGGGTATTATCTCTTTTAAGAAGCTCAAAAATGGCTTTATGCCCTTCAAATTTGGTAGAGATGCTAATATCACCGAAGAGACACTTCTAGAATTTGAAAAGGTGTTGACACAGTTAATTTGTGAGATTGGAAGTCAGGATGTTGTTTTTGAAGAGTATTCTTCTTAATCCATGTTTTCTCAAGTCTAATTTACTCGACAACTTTTATTAAAGAAATTTATGATTTTGAAAAATGGGAATACAATCCAGAAAACTCAGATTGGATAGATACAATGACAGGCGAAGTACTTACAGATTATAAAATGCCCTCTAATTTACAAGCTATTTTGGATAGTAATATAAATGTGGTTTCTAATTAAAATTAAGGTCATATACTAAGGCATTCTTGCAACCCATCTTTAAAATCGACAATGATTTTAGGACATAGTAACACGAAAACAACAGAAATATATACCCAAGTAGCTAATAATCATATAAAAACAATTAAAAATCCATTAGATTTGTAAAAAACATAATGGATATATGTGTGCCAGTATACTTGTTCCTTTGTTGTAAAACATTAGAATAGAATTACATTAAAACCTATGAAACCAAACTTTGAGGTAATTTTTAAACAAAAAATCAAGTATGCAAATATCTTGTTTACCATCTCAATTTTTTACATCCTAGGAATTTTCGTTTTCAATTCAAATATTCAAGAAACGAATGATAGAGAAAAATATCTATATGACAACTTATACTTTAAAAAGGAAAGATTAAATAGACTGAATACGTATGAAGAAAATAAAATCAAATTTGTTAAATCTTTTACATTTGCTTACCTAAAGCACAATAATAATGGGAAGTTCGAGGACACAATCAAGTTAGGCTTTCATTATCTCTATTTATACGACACAGATGGTTTTTCTCCTAGTTTCCAAGATTATCCAAATATTAAGCAATTTGAAATTCCCAAAGCTAACAAGGACTCAATCAATACAATTATTGAAAATTGTGAATCTTTCGCTAGTGAATTAAATCTATTAATTGATTACGAAAATATTGATTTCAAGACAGCTTCTGAAATTAGTAAACAGAAGCTCGATTCAATTTTTAAGTTTAAGAAAATTTCTGATATTTTAGATAATGAATGGGTTGAAAGCCTATTAAAACTAGTCAAAAACCCAAATGATAAAGAAATTAATTATCGATTTATCGACTACATTCTCACAGGACATCATTTGGGCTATCCAGATGGGATAGGTGGTTTCAGACCAAGGAATTTTTATATCAATAATAATAATTCTGAAATAAGAGATGATACAAAAGGGCATTTTTTGTCAGCATATTTAAGAAATTTAAATTTAATTGACTTTAAAGAATTTTTAAGAGAGGATTTAAAAATTTCTTATGACCAACTAAAAAAATTTAAGGAACAAGATAAAAGACTAAATACAAGTATTGTAGGTATCAACATTGATTTTAATTATATTTTTATACTCTCTGGTTTAGTGATTTTCTTTTTCTATACTTTATTTTTCGTATATCATCGTTTAGAATTAGAAAGTATTGCTAAAGATTCAACAAAAAACGAATATCTATTCCCAAATTTTGGAATAATTGGCTGTCCATTTTTAAAACTAAATCCTGACCCTATAAAAAATAGATTTAATCACATTTTCACCCACAGTGTTTGGTTAATATTTTTAATAACACCAATAATAATTTTGTTTATTGGCTACTTATTTCGATATAATTTGATTGAGGTTCTTAATGATGATTTTCTCATTTCTAACTTAACCTATGATAAAAGTGAAGACATTACGTCTTTTTTTGGCGACTTAGTTAATCTAACTGCTCTTTTCTTTTCTTTTTGGATGTTTATTCAATTAACGAAAGCTAATATTGAAAGCTCTATGAAGGAAATACCAAAAATTAGAGCTTATTATGCATTGATAATAATTATCATATTTGGAATTTTATCATATTTTAATATTATTCCTTCATATATGATTTATTCAGAATATGATGGTGTTGACATTATCGCTTTATTTTCTAATTTCATTTTTTACTTACAAATTCTAGCTTGGATAATTTTCGTCTATTATTCAATTATGAAATCATCTTTACTAGGTGCGTTCTTATCTATAATTGCATTAATAATTAATATAAGTCTACTATTTATGACATAAATAACGTTTTACAACACTGGTAACCATTGCACAAGTTCATTTTTTGAAAAAAATGTGTTTGTTACTTTTTAAAAGATTTATAAGATGTTGATTTTCAATAAAAATCATTTTTTTTAATTCATCAAAATAACATTAATTTGATAAAAAACCTAGTTGCGCAACAGACACACTGTATAAAAATAATAGCGGTATGATCGCTAAACCTAAAGTGAAATATATAAATCAAACAACAGTAAATAACGGAACAGTAAGCGCATTAAAATCCGCTACTTTTCAAGAACTGTGTAGAATTCCAAGCTTTTTCCTCATTAATTTAAGCACATACTTTTTGGGGCATTGTTGAAGTGGAATAATTCTTCTACGTCGATTTATTTCCAATCCAACAAGCCTAACAGCATAACTACATTCTTATAATTTAATGTAATACGGAGCGATACTCTCTATCATACGGCACTCCAGATTTTGCAATAGCAAAAGCCTGCTTCAATAATTTGTTACATACTGCAATCAGCGCTACTTTACGTGGTTTTCCCTTGGCAACCATTCTATTAAATAGGGCAATACAAGCTTTGTTATGTTTTTTGGCCGAAAAACTACAAAGGAAGAGCATTGAACGTAATCTTCTATTACCCATCTTACTGATCCGTGCTTTTACGTGTAGACTGGATCCAGACTGACGAATAATTGGTGTTAATCCAGCATAGGAGCATAATTGCTTGGCGCTCTCAAACTTCTCAAAACCTTCAGTAAGGACAATGAGTGTTACGGCTGTTTTTCTACCAATACCAACAATACTCTCTATCCGAGTTAAAAGATCCTGATGTTCTCGTTTGACAATCCTCAGAAGTTCCAGTTCTAGAAAGTCGACCTCTTTCTTTAATCTTCTCAGGTTTTTTTCTAATGATCGCACAACAAGCTTCACAGGATTTCCAAGAGCAGCCTCACCTTCGAGTTTAGTCTTAGTCATTACGATCTGCTTTGTATATTGATTAATAAGGCTCATCAACTGTAAACAGCCTACCTGGTCTTTTGTACGTTCTTCCCAAAGACGTAAGTCTGCCTGCTGGGCATACTGACAGATCATCTTTGCATCACTCTTATCTGTCTTAATCCTTGAGAGGTGCATCTGAATGTAACGCTTAACAGCAAGTGGATTCTCAACGCTTACCTTGATGCCAGACTGAACCAATGCGTTTGCCAACTGCACGTGATAAAAGGCAGTAGATTCCATTACGCAGTGTGATGACTCGTCAAGAATATCAAGAAAATCATCGAAACCTTTCTGACAATTGGTAAACTGATAATGAACATCGCAAGAGTCTACAACATCAAAGACATCTTTGCTAATGTCTATCCCAAAATAATTTGTAATTTTATTCATATTATTAGTTTATGAAAGAACAACACTACAGTAGTTTCAACAACTTAAAAACGAGATCGGAAGTCTCACAGAACTGTTCGAAATAAGTGTAGTAAAAGAGAGGGGGTCCTCAAGAAAAACGAGATCAATGTCTCAATATACAAGATGACCTTGCTCCTCTCTTTTGTTCTTTCTGATTCATATTAAAATTACCTACTTTTAATAAAATCTAAACTTAAGATATACAAGACAGTACAAACAAACAGTACAAACAAAAATGAAAATTAAAAATGTCACAGCAATATGGATTTTAAGTAGTAACGATAGTGTGCCTCAAATAACATACAAAGGGATAACAGAAAGAATAGAAAACATTAGTGAAGAGGAAATTAAAAATATTGTGAAAGAATTTCCTGAATTATTCCAAGAAGAAATCCCTTCTAAGCACTTAGTTCAATGGAAAGTCTTAATGAATCAAGGCTCAAATAGACCAAAATGGATTGCTAAATCCAATACACAAGAAGAAGATATTAAAAATCTTAATACCTGTGATATATTCCGAAATAGATTTAGAAATTCTATTGAATCAGAACCACTCAGTTATAACTTAATAGAATGGGGAATAAATTATATAAACGAATATTTTAATCAATAGAATTCCCCGAGGCTCTGCCTCGGGTGTAGCGTAAAGATATTCATATATTTGTGTTCATGAGTGATCATATTCACAAGAGTCATAATAAAAGTTTGCTTTTATACCATTTTGTTTGCCCTATAGAATATAGGAGAAAAGTATTGAATGATTCAGTTTCAATGACATTCAAAGATATCTGTTTGCAGATAGAAGAGCGTTATGAGATTCATTTTGTTGAAATAGGATTAGATGGGGATCATGTTCATTTTCTGATTCAGAGCATTCCGATGAACGCTCCAAAAAAAATAATAGGAGCGGTCAAAAGTATCACTGCAAAAGAAATTTTTAGACTTCACCCTGAGGTGAAACAGATGCTTTGGGGAGGGAAGTTTTGGGCGAGTGGTTACTATGTGAATACAGTAGGTCAATACGCGAATGAAGAAGTGATAAAGAAGTACCTTCAGAATCAAGGGAAGTCAAAATATACTGAGTTGCACAGAAATCAGCTCAAATTATTTTGATACCCCGACGGCTCTGCCTCGGGGTAGTTCATTAAAAAAGAAAGAGATAAAAATAAAATTTGGCAAAGAATAGGAACAATTGTTTTACCCTTAGTATCTCTTCTAATTGCTGGATTTTCTATCTATAATAGTTCTACACTTCAGTTAGAATCAATGAAAATTGAAAAACTAAAATTGAATAGAGAAATCATAATACCAGAGTACAAAAAATTTAATTCCTCATTCTCCAAAACTATGGAGAAGCTTGATTTTAATCGTAAAATGTCAATCACAAATGAGATGATTGCAACGCAAAGGGCTCTTTCTGAATTAGCACCATATATTGATAGTACAGATTATAGCAGTATACTAGTTGATTTTTCTAAATATTTTCATTTAATTAAAGCAAACCAAAACACCGATTCTCTAAAAGTGGAACAAAAAGATTCAATAGTAGATATGTATTTGAATGTTGAACACAAGGTTAGGAAAGCAATTTCAAAAAATATTAATGAGGAATAAAACAATACCCTACACTATATATAGCAAATAGGGCAATTAGCGTTTAAGCCAAAGGTTGTTGCTTATTTGCAAGGTCGCCAAATCTTTTGATTTGGTATTAAAAGAAAAAAATTAAAACAAAATAAAAAGATTTGGCTTGTGGTTAAACCAAAAACAATCGCTTGTTTTCTGCCCAACTTGCCATATATTTATCGTTAGGCAACATTAAAGAATGATTACAAGAGGAACAATAATTGGAAAAATAATTGACGATTTAGCTCGTCTTCTATCTCAAATAGAACTTCGCAATAAAGTTGGCTTACTTGATTTAACAAAAGTGAGTGAAGATTTTTTTAAGGAATTATTAAACATTGTTTATGATTTGAATCTCACCAACCTAAATGGAGATAGAATTAATGAGCCAGGAATTGACTTAGGTGATTTAAGTAAGAATACGGCTTATCAAATAACCTCGACCAAAACTTCCGATAAAATAAATAATACCCTCGAAAAGGTAACTAAAGAACAACTTGGAAAATACTATATCATTAAGATTCTAATTATTGGAACAAAACAGAGTAAATATTCAATTAAAAAAAACCTTATAACTAAAACAAAACTTAATCCAGAAAAAAATATTTTGGATATAAATGACTTAACAAGAGATATTTCAACATTAAACATTGACAAATTGGAAACTCTTCATACTTTCTTTTCCAGATCATTTAGGGAATTAATCATTGAATTAGAACCTATGGACGTAGATGGGGATTTTGAAAGTTCTATTTATCGTTACGTTGAGCAAATACCAAATCATCCTCCTAAAGATTTACAAAAAATGGATGATTATTATGGTGAACCAAATGACCTTATTGAATACACAAATGTTTATAATAAATTAGCCTCTATACCTAAAAGTCAAAGAGAATATATTTGCTTAATAGCTGAACGAGGAAAATTGAAAACTAGAGGATTAACTTATATGCATGAAATTGCTTGTACTAAATTAGCTGGAATTTTAGGAATCGAAGAAAGAACACTATTTAATAGAATGGCATATTTGGAGGATGAGAGTGTTGTTTACTTTTCTGAAGATACAGATGGACATGATAGACCAAATTATAAATATCAAATTTCTAGTGAATATTTGAATTACATTATTACTTTCTTAAAAGAAAATGGACTTTCAGTTAGAAAAACTATTGTAGCTATGGATTTTTCTGTTTTAGGAAACGTGTAATAACATTGCCTAGCCGTATATAATTTATTGCTAGTTCTAGCCTATTTACGAAATTAGGTGCTTAAACCATATACAAACACGTTAGCTGTAATATTCAAACTAAATGGACAAGAATAAAATTTACGAATTATTATACAATAAATCAGAAATTTTGCAGAAACGGTTAAATCGTATTTTTTTGTTTTTATTTGTTTTTCCTTTGATTTATTTTCTATTAGATAATTCCTTTGTTTCGGAAGTGAAAACTCCTTTAATTTCAATAGATCAAACCGAAATTATTTTACTTACATTTCCAATTGTATATGCCATATTATTGCTCTTAATTGTAATTCTTAGCGATAGAATAACTGATATTAAAGAAGAATTGGATGAATTTGAGAGTCACAATAACCTTGTAACAAAAAGGGTGATGAAGTTGCTCTCTCCTGTGTCAACTGTAGCAGATTTCGCGAATAAGGTTAATTCAAAAGGTTTCTTTGGCTGTCTCGGAGTTCTTCTTATTTACGCGCCCATTATCATTTTTTGTTTAATATTCCCGTTTGTATTTTTTGGATTCACCATTTACGATAATTTCACATATGCAGGTGAGTTCAAAGAATTAGCTGTGTGGAGTTCTATTCTTGCTCTATGGACATTTATAGCAACTATTGTTAAACTAATTACTGCTATCAAAGAGAATCAAATAAGTCGTGCGAATACTACAGCTAACAACGGTAACCGTTGCACAAGTCCATAATTCTGATGAAAATGGTGCATTATAAGCCTCTCTCTAGAGACTTTTTTTATGACACCTACTATTGAGATGGAATTTTAGAGACCTTTATATCGAAGCAAAACAGTGATGAGAGGATGATTTACAAAATCCTAACAAAAACTCCATCCCTACTCCACTTTTTACCCGTTTTTGAGCGAATTTGAGATACTTCTTCAAATTATAAGCCATAGCACTCAGATGCATCACCTTGTTTGCCTGTTGAAGTCCTATCGTATTGATCTTCCTGAGTCCCATAAATTGAGTTAACGTACCAAAAACAGGCTCTACGGTGCTTTGTCGTTTGCCTTTCATATAACGCCCTTGGGGACTTTTCATTCTAGCGATGTTACGTTCATATTCCTCTCGATAATACGTGACTGTAAATTTCTTCTCCTGTGCACTCTTGCCTAAACATGCACTTCGGATCGGACAGTCGATGCATAATCGCTTTGATCCTCGGTATTCCTTCTTCTTCGTCTGGTTCTTCTTCTCTATAAATACTTTCTTAAAAGGGATGATCTTTCCCTGTGGACATACATAATGATCGTTTTGCTCATCATACTCAAAACCATCGGGACCACCTTTATACGTACCGTGTGCGGGGATAAAACTCTTCAAACCCATTGCCTCTAAAAAAGCATAGTTCTCACCACTACTATACCCCGTATCGGCTACACAGTTTTGCCATACAAAGCCTTCTTTCCATAAACGACGTTGTAAACGGTTGGTTATATCCTCTAGCTGTTGACTATCCTTCCCATCGGCATGATAGGCACGTATATCGGTAATCACATGATGAGCTGTGTCTACACTCAACTGACTGCAATAATTTAGCTTTCGTGCCTTACCAGGTTTGACACTAATGCGAGCATCAGGATCTGTGGGACTGTAGTGTGTCTTATTACTGGTATAACGACTCCCTTTATTCCCAGAACCTGGACGTTGGTCTTGGTCTTTTGACCATTTCTTATTTCTCGATTTTATACCGTCTAATTCCTTTTGACTAGCGGTAATGATTTGTTGTTCTTTACTCGCTTTATTTTCCTTCGCTTTGCGAAAAACCTCTTTATCACGAGCACTAATATGACGGATCTCTGATAAATGAGCCTCCAAGTCTTGAGAAGGAACCTTCAGCTCCAAACTATCCATACTCGCATTGGCCTTTACAGGAGCAGAGTCTATGCACTGCGTATGACCGCTGACCATTCCTTTAGAAATACACATCTGTAAAATATGCGTAAAAACAGATTCAAATACGTCTTCTGGAAATAACTGACGCGTACGACTGATCGTACTATGCCAAGGTAATTCTTCATCAATATCATAGCCTAAAAAATATAAAATATCCAAGCGCATACTACAATGATCGATCAGCTTACGATCACTTATGATATTTTCTAAATAGCCTACTAAACAAAACTTAAAAAACACTACAGGATCAATACTCTTTTGACCACTACTTCCATAATACTGATCAGTATCCGAGTACAAAAAATCTAAATGTAACACCTCTTTTAAAAGCCTATAGAAATTGGTGACGGGAACCCGATCACTTAATTGAAAACTGTTGAATAATTTCTCCTGATAAATCTTAAATCCTTGCATACAACAAGTTACTAATTTTATGTATTTTTAGCAAGACTTGTGCAACAGGTACAACGTATAAAAAACATAGCCAAAGGCGATGGTTAAGGCTAATTAATTCCCCACAAATCCACTATCTTTAAGCGGAACACCTCATAACTATAGCAAGGCTACGTTTTTTATACGAGGACGTTGTATGCAAGCTTACACTCGCAACATACAATAAAAATTGAAGCAAAGATTAAGCAAAGAGTATTAAACCGTTCTAAAATTTAAATTTGATACTTATGAGTAGAAAAACACTTCGTATAAATAATTTTGGAGCAAGTATATTGAGTGAGTTTGATATATTTTACATTTGGGTTACTGAAATTCAACGGGCATATCCTGAAACTGCAAATAAACCAGATATTAATAAGGTTAAATTTAATTGGTGTTGGAATGGATATAATGGTATCGGTGAAATAGATTATTTCAATAATACAAAGACCGTTTGTAATGTATTTGGTGAAAATTTTTCAAATATGACTGTTCTCTCTAACTCAAAAAAACAACAACCTAATGGGCGTTCAAATTGTGCATTATACAATGATGGATCTTTGGAAGAATTATTTAGCAGAATATTGAATATGATTGACTTACCAAATCTCGAAAAATAGATAAAGATTGTTATGGTAAAAAGCCTGCATACAATAAAGTATAAGAATTTATGGCTTACATTTTCAATAATTGAATAATCTGAACAAATAATTGTAAACTGAAATTGCAAAGAACAATTATATCTTATCAATATCCCTTTTTGTCAATCCCGTAGCTTTCTTAATAAAATCATTATCCTGACCTAAGCCTTTAAGACGTTTCGCAATTTCAATAGCTTTGTTTTTTTCGTTTTCCTTTTTTTCAAGTTTTAATTTGAAAGCTTTCATCTCTTCACTTTCCTTGCGTACAAGTTCGTAAAGACCGTTATTTTCAAACTCTTTAATAAGACCTTCATTTGCAAAACTGTAGTAATCGGTTTCTGTAATGATGAGATGTTCTATCACTTTAATATCAATGATCTTTCCTACTTTTAAAAGTCGATCTGTAAAGTTTTTATCACCCTCAGAAGGTCTTAAAACCCCACTAGGATGATTATGTATCAAAATCATTTTAAGAGCAAGTTTATAGATCCCCATTCTAAAAACATCGGGTGGAGATACATTTACACGGTTTGCACCGCCTATGCTAATTAACTCAACAAATAAGACATTGTTTTGATTATCCAAACCAACTACCCAAAAATATTCCTGACTACGGCGTATTTTATTTTGTCGCAATAGAATTTGTTGCATAATCTTATACACATCACTAGCGTTTAAGATTTGGATTTTTTGATCTTCGTTAAGGCGTACGTTCATACGTTAAAGATACCTATTTTTCGTAAAAATTTTATAAGAATAAAAAAGTAAACAGGTTAAAAACAAGCTGTTGAAACAAAAAAGGAGGCTATTTTACATAACCTCCTGATTTTGTGGAGAAGATGGGACTCGAACCCACGACCTCTTGACTGCCAGTCAAACGCTCTAGCCAGCTGAGCTACATCCCCAAATACGATTGTATATGCTTTCGCGAAAGCGAAAAAAACACAATCATCATATAATTACTCCTTTACTCGTAAAATAAGTAACGGTTTTGTTGTGAAAAAATCTCTTTTTAACACGGCATTTGCTTCCCATAATTTCTTAAAAAAACCACGCTTTCTGCGTACCACACAAATCATATCAGGTTCATTAGATTGGAAATGCTCTAAAACGCCTTGATAGGTAGTTGCATTTTTTGTTTTGGTATAGGAGGCACTAATCTTCTTCAATTTATCACTCACTTCTAGCATTTCTGGAGTACTATCTGGAGTCTCAACATGTAAAAGATGAATCTTTATTTTAAAAAGTTTTTGTAATTTATAAATAGGCTCTAACGACTTCTTTCGGGAATACTTCCCATCCTTAAACGCCATTAATATCTTTTTTGGCACCTTAAATGTTTCATTTTCTGGGATGACTAACACAGGAATATTTGTTTCTTTCACTAGTTTACCAGAAGTCTTTCCTAGATATACATCTTCTCTTTGTGAATTACTACGCGGAGATATGATCATTAAATCTACAGGGACATGTTTATTAAATCGCTTTACCCCTTCTAGAATTTCTCCCTTAATCGGGTGTGCGATCACAGATACATTCTTCTTATTTACAGATTTGAGTACGGCATCAATACGCTTTTCAGATTCTTCTTTCAGTAAGGTGTTTACTTTTGACATCCCTCCTACTTTAGAAAACTCTTGAAAAACTGAAATCACATATACGTTAGCATCCACCTGTTCAGCAAGATCAATTGCATATTGTAATGTAGTAATGGCACTATTGGATGAACCTATAGGAACAAGTATATTTTTCATGGAATAAGACTTATTTTAGCTATATATTAAGCAAAAATAGGCTATATCTGTGATTGTACCCGCAAAAATTTCGGAAATCCCCGAAATTCTACTTCTTACTAAAGCCTGTGCACAGGTCATGAGCTCCAAAGGCATTCATCAATGGAATGAGCACTACCCCTCAAAACAAGCGTTTGAGAGCGATATTGATCGTAACGAGCTCTATGTCTATACATTAGAAAATAAGATTGTAGGCACTATTGTGATTTCTACCTTTATGGATGAGGAGTATACCTCTGTTAACTGGCTTTCGCCAAATGACAACAATCTTTATATCCATAGGCTTGCTGTACATCCATCGTTTCAAAAACAAGGGTATGCGGTTCAATTAATGGACTATGCTGAAGCTTTCGCGAAAGCAAAAAAAGCCACGTCCATACGTTTGGATACCTTTAGCCAAAATCCAAGAAATCAGAAATTTTATGAGCAAAGAGGATATAAACGTCTTGGAAATATTTATTTTCCCAAACAAAGCGAACATCCTTTTTATTGTTATGAACTGCTTTTAAAAGAAACCTATACGAATAAACGTTACTAAACCCTACGCCTTATCAACTCAAACGCATCTATAGATATTTCTTTTAAACGTATTCAGCAACTGGCAATTCCAGCCATCATTGCTGGAATAGCAGAGCCTGTTCTGTCTAGTACGGATGCTGCTGTGGTGGGTAATATGTCTTCCTATAGTACAGAGTCTCTCGCTGCTGTGGGTATTGTTGGTGCCTTTTTATCGATGCTTATCTGGATCTTAGGTCAAACAAGAAGTGCCATTTCTACTATTATTTCTCAAAACCTAGGTGCTGGAAAACTAGAGGATATTAAAGTGCTTCCTGCGCAGGCCATCTTTTTTAATATGATACTCAGTTTTATTGTTCTAGGCGCGACTTATTTCTTTGTAGAAGACATTTTTACATTCCTTAATGCCAAAGGAATGGTGTTAGACTTAAGCATTGACTATTACAATATCAGGGTATGGGGATTCCCATTAACACTTTTTACGTTTGCTATTTTTGGGATTTTTAGGGGATTGCAAAATACATTTTGGCCTATGCTTGTCGCGATGTCTGGCGCGGGAATTAACATAGGGCTTGATTTTGCATTCGTCTATGGAATTGAAGGTCTTATAGAGCCTATGGGAGTAAAAGGAGCCGCTTGGGCTAGCTTACTATCGCAAGCGATGATGGCAATCATGGCACTGATCTTCTTGTTAGTCAAAACAAATATTTCCTTACGATTACGTTTTCCGTTGCATCCAGAAATCAATAGACTTATTAGTATGAGTTTAAATCTTTTTGTACGTTCGTTATCACTCAATGTAGCACTTGTGCTTGCTGTAAAAGAAGCCACTGCTCTTGGGACTGCTAGTGTTGCTGCTCATACGATTGCTGCCAATATATGGTTGTTTACTGCCTTTTTTATAGACGGATATGGAGCTGCAGGAAATGTATTAGGAGGAAGATTACTAGGAGCAAAAAATTATAAAGATCTCTGGCTACTCACCAGAAGAGTAAACACCTATAACCTCATTGTAGCAGGACTACTGATGATCGTCTGTACTTTTGGGTACAATATGGCTGGAGAGTTATTTAGCAATGAAGATACCGTTCTTAAGGCGTTTTATAGTGTCTTTTATATTGTGATACTCATACAACCTCTCAACTCCATAGCATTTACGCTAGATGCTATATTTAAAGGATTGGGAGAAATGGGGTATCTTCGTAACACCCTATTAGTAGCTACATTTTTAGGGTTTGTGCCTATGATCTATTTTAGTAAATGGATGGATTGGGGACTTATAGGCATTTGGATCGCATTTGTAGTCTGGATGTTTTTTCGCGCAAGCGCACTATGCATCAAATATTACAACACTTATTATAAACTTGCTAAAAACGCTTAAGCCACTTTTTAGGTTTCTATTGTTTTTATTTCTCTTGTCATGGGCTTTCCTAGATATACAACTTTGCTGCCTTCAAAGGATCTGAATTCTATCTCATCAGCAAAAGAACCTATAATATCAATAACCCCATCTTTTTCTTTTACAAAAAGCGGAATCATATCCTTATCCTTTAACAACACATCTGTCACCGCTTTATATTCCTCTTGAGAATTGACAGGGACTTCTTGAATGGTTGGATATTTCCGGGCTACTTCTGTTAGATTTATAAAATCATCTGTAGGAGAAAAAAGTCCTTCTTTAGGAATACTATTGGGGTCATCCATCTCTCGTTTAGAAATCAATCGGAAAGAACCATTTTCTCCAAATTGTTTTCTAAACCTGCTCATCGCATAGTTATTAATCTCACTACTCCCTGTAAGCGCCATGAGATACCCTACGTGATTAAGTTCTATATTATCTGTAATATCGTCTGAGTAGATATTGGCTTCAATAGCTTCTAAGTCTAGTTCTTTTGCCATATTTACATTATTACCATTACTGTCTAATAACACAACATGTCTATCATTACGTTGTAAATAACGGGCTATTAATCTAGCTACTTCAGAAGCTCCTACGATAAGGATTCCATCAGATTTTTTAAGAAAAACGCCAATTGCCTTTGCAAAAACTCGTGCAGTGGTCGCATTCAATAATACAGTCCCTAATACAATCATAAAGACCAAAGGCGTGATATACTCGGCGCCTGGCTCTCCTTTTAATAGTAGTTTTGATCCAAATAGTGACGCAATACCCGCAGCAACGATTCCTCGTGGTCCTACCCAACTTATAAAAATACGCTCATTCATTTTGAGATCGGATCCTTGGGTGCTCAAAAACACCCCAATAGGTCGTATAATAAAGACAACAATCGCAAATAAAACAATGGTCTCCCATCTATATAATAATTGTAAGTCTTCTATATTAATATTTGCTGAGAGTAAAATAAATAATATAGAGATTAATAGTACGCTCAAAGATTCCTTAAAATAAAGCAGTTCCTTAATATTAGGTAAATTCATATTTCCTAACACCATACCCATAACAACGACTGCGAGCAGACCAGATTCGTGAGCAAAAATATCAGATTCTACAAACACGAGAAGCACGACAGAAAGAGAAACTACATTTAATAAATAGTGAGGAATTAATTTTTTCTTAATCGCAAAGGCAAGTCCGTGAGCAAACGTAAACCCAAAGGTGGTTCCAAAAAGTAAAATCTTTCCAAACTCAATAAGCGCTGTTTTTGTATACTGTTGTCCTTCTCCTACACTTATAAATTCAAAAACTAATACCGCTACCAAAGCGCCAATAGGATCAATCAAAATTCCTTCCCACTTCAATACAGAAGAGACATCCTTTTTAAGTGGAATATTTCTAAGGATAGGAGAAATAACCGTAGGTCCCGTCACAATAATTAAAGCTGAAAATAAGAACGAAATTTTAAGACTGAGTCCAAAAACAAAATACGCTGCAGCCCCAGCAAGGAAAAAGGTGACCGCACTTCCTATAGTAATCAGTTTTGTAATGACAGGTCCTATCGTTTTTATTTCAGAGCGTTTAAGTGTCAGACCTCCTTCAAACAGGATAATACTAATGGCAAGTGATACAAAATAATAAAGGCTTTCTCCAGGAAATAAACCTTTCTTTCCATTCCATAAAGGTTCTATCCATTTAGTTCCATCTTCAGAAAGTAAGGTAGAAATAGGACCTACAAAAAGACCTATGAGAATTAATGGCAAAATTGCAGGCAGTTTTAATCGCCAAGCAGCCCACTGCGCAATGATTCCCAAAATAATGATTCCCGCTAGTTCTAACATACATTCTTATTTAAAAACTCAAAATTACTCCACAAGTAAGGAATATACAATTCTTTGTTAAAAAGGTATCAAGAAATCTTTGTTAAAATGCCTTTTTCGTTATTTTGCATACATTCTAGGTATAAGAAGAAGATGGTTTTATACGCTTTCGCGAAAGCGCATACGTTCTTAACACAACTTTTATCTTTTGTATCAAAAAAATACGAGTAAATCTTATGAAAATATATCCCATAGAAGCTGGTCATTTTAAACTTGACGGTGGCGCTATGTTTGGCGTCGTTCCTAAAAGTTTATGGACACGTACCAATCCAGCAGACGCTAATAATATGATTGATATTGCGGCGCGCTGCATGCTCATAGAAGATGGAGAGCGTCTTATTCTTATAGATACGGGAATGGGGAATAAACAATCTGATAAGTTTTATAGCTATTACTATTTATGGGGTGATCACAGCATAGATACATCACTCGCAACATACGGATTTCATAGAGATGATATTACCGATGTTTTTATGACACATCTTCATTTTGATCACTGCGGAGGTTCTGTACAATGGAATAAGGACAGAACAGGATATGAACCCGCCTTTAAGAATGCTACGTTTTGGAGCAATAAAGATCATTGGAAATGGGCGACTCAACCTAATAGAAGAGAGGTCGCTTCTTTCTTAAAAGAAAATATACTTCCCATGGAAGAAAGTGGGCAATTACAGTTTATCAAAAGAGAGGGGACTGCTTTCCAAGAGTCTTCAGAATTAGGTTTTGGTATCTTTTTTGCAGATGGACATACAGACAAGCAAATGATTCCTCACATTACCTATCAAGATAAAACGATTGTATTCATGGCAGACTTACTTCCCACTGCTGGACATTTGCCATTGCCTTTTGTGATGGGATATGATACACGCCCTTTACTAACTCTTGATGAAAAGGAACTCTTTTTAAATACTGCTGCAGATAAAGAATATTACCTTTGGTTAGAGCATGATGCTCATAATCCTATCATTACAGTACAACACACAGAAAAAGGGGTGAGACTTAAAGACACTTTTACACTAAACGATATTATTTAAACTTATTACTTATTAAAATGCATTCTATTTTTAAAAAAATCTCCCTCGTACTTAGTATAACTGCTTTTATAGTAGGGTGTGATACTCCTAGCGCTCTTGTTACTGTTGTAGAAGCAAATGTAGATAGTAACCCCTTAAAAATTGCTCCTCTTACAGAAGTCCAAGAAAAATCTTGGGGGGCAAAAGATTTAATAAAAGATACCATTCCTGGGATGAGTATCGAAAAAACGTATACAGAAATCCTTCCTAAAAAATCAGGTGTACAAACTATCGTTGCTGTAATAGATAGCGGTATAGACATTAATCACGAAGATCTTAAAAATGCGATTTGGACAAATCCTAAAGAAATCCCAGGAAACGGAAAAGACGATGATAATAACGGTTATATAGATGATATCCATGGATGGAACTTCTTAGGTGATGTAGAAACAGAACAATTGGAACTTGCTAGAATTATAGATCGCTACGATACTGAATTTAAAGGCAAGACCATTGCTCAAATTCCAGCCAATAAGAGAAGTACTTTTTTAATGTATCAAAAGGCAAGAGCCGAACGCACCGAGAAGTACGAAGAGTTACTAGGTTACAAACAAGAATACACTCAGATTCTTAGGCAAGTGAAAATATCACATGCTGCTGTTTCAAAAAAATTAGGCAAAGAAACCTATACCCCTAAAGAATTAAGAGCTATACAAAACCCCACTGAAGAAATGCAAAATCATATTGCTTTTCTATCGCAGATGTTTCAATTTGAAGATACTATTCCTTCATTTATAAAAAATATAGAAGAAACTCTGGAACAGATTGAAGGTCAATTAAAAAATTATGGTCTCCAAGTGAATTATAGATCAATACTAGGGGACAACCCGTATGATATTACTGATACGTCGTATGGTAATAATAATGTAATAGGTCCTAAACCAGAAGTTGCCAGACATGGGACTCATGTAGGGGGTATTATTGCTGCGCAACGTAACAATGGCATTGGTATGGACGGCGTCGCAAATAGTAATATTAAACTCATGGTACTGCGTGCGGTACCTAACGGAGACGAGTATGATAAAGACATTGCCCTTGCGATACGGTATGCTGTTGACAATGGTGCCAAAGTGATCAATACCTCTTTTGGAAAATATTACGCACAAAATCCAGAATGGGTGTATGAAGCGATTCAATATGCTGCTAAAAATGATGTACTTATTGTAAATGCTGCTGGTAATGAAGGCCTCAATCTTGATGACCCTTCCAACAGAGTGTACCCTAATGACCAATTAGATACTACCTCAGAAATGAGTGACACTTTTTTAACTATTGGAGCTTTAAACGACACCTATGGTAGTGAGATGGTCGCTTCTTTTTCTAATTATGGCAAATCTAATGTAGATATATTTGCTCCAGGCGAGCATATATGGTCTACCACACCAAATAACACCTATGAATTTCTGGGAGGTACCTCTATGGCAGCTCCAAATGTAGCTGGTATAGCAGCCATGTTACGAAGTTATTACCCTAGGCTTAAAGCAAAACGGATAAAACAAATTATTATAAATAGCGGTTTATCCATTACAAATTCTGTGATTGTTGCTGGTGATCAAACTAAGCGAGCAAAATTTAATGAACTCTCCAAATCGGGGAAGATAGCAAATATGTATAATGCCTTTAAACTGGCAGAAATAAATAACTAATGACGATCAAATCTATTCTAAAATATACGCTTTTTGTAAGTGTATCTCTTTTTTTTACAGCACATATTACGGCACAAAATACGTCGTATTGGCAACAACACGTTGATTACAATATGGAAATTGACATGAATGTAAACAACTATCAATATGATGGAAAGCAAAGGTTAACCTATACAAACAACTCTCCAGACACACTAACACAAGTTTTTTATCATCTTTATTTTAATGCCTTTCAACCGGGCAGTGAAATGGATGTGCGATCACGCTCTATTGCAGATCCAGATCGTCGTGTAGGTGATAGAATAAGTAAGTTATTACCTGATGAAATTGGATTTATGAAGGTAAACAGTCTTAATCAAGATGGAAAAAAGCTATCCTATACTGTTGCTGGAACAGTACTGGAAGTAACATTGGCAACGCCTATTCTTCCTGGACAGAAGACAACATTCAATATGGAATTTACTGGGCAAGTACCAGTTCAAATACGTCGTAGTGGTCGTAATAACAAAGAAGGTGTTGCATTATCAATGACACAGTGGTATCCTAAACTAGCCGAATATGATTTTGAAGGATGGCATGCCGATCCCTACATTGCACGTGAGTTTCACGGTGTTTGGGGGGATTTTGATGTGAAAATCACCATCGATGCAGATTTTACGCTTGGAGGTACTGGATATGTTCAAAATGGCAACGAAGTAGGTCATGGCTATCAAGACAAGGGAGCATCTGCTAATCCAAAATCAAAAAAAGGAAAATATACGTGGCATTTTGTAGCACCAAACGTACATGATTTTACGTGGGCTGCAGATCCAAATTATCTTCACGATACACTCATCGCAGAAAATGGTGTAGAATTACATTTCTTATATAAAAATAATCCTGAGATTATAGAAAACTGGAAAAACCTACAACCTAAAACCGCTGGT
This sequence comes from uncultured Dokdonia sp., assembly GCF_937910895.1. Classification (GTDB taxonomy): domain Bacteria; phylum Bacteroidota; class Bacteroidia; order Flavobacteriales; family Flavobacteriaceae; genus Dokdonia. Next base: position 119,340 of record NZ_CALEMI010000161.1, read on the forward strand.
ATTCTCTCGTATCTTAATAAACATGTTGGTACGTACCCTTACAAACAATACTCTGTGATACAAGGAGGTGATGGTGGTATGGAGTATGCTATGTGTACATTAATTACGGGTGAACGAAGCTTTGGAAGTTTAGTTGGCGTAACAGCACACGAATTTGCACACACTTGGTTTCAATTTTTATTAGCAACTAACGAAGCAAAACATGAGTGGATGGATGAAGGGTTTACATCCTATATCTCTGCAAAAGCAATGAACGAAGTAATGCAAGAAAATAATGAAAATCCTCACACGGGTTCTTACAGAAGCTACTATAGACTTGTAGAAAGTGGCAACGAACAACCACAAACAACACATGCAGATCGTTATGACAGAAACGGTGCTTATGGTGCTACAGCTTATAGTAAAGGCGCTATTTTCCTTTCTCAATTAGGCTATGTTATCGGAGAAGAAAATCTTGCAAAAACGTTGAAAAAGTATTTTGATGATTTTGCGTTTAAACACCCAACACCTAATGATATTAAACGTACTGCCGAGAAAGTATCTGGTATTCAACTAGACTGGTATCTCACTGACTGGACGCAAACAACAAATACGATAGACTATGCTATTACAGAAGTTGTCGCAGATGGAAATAAGACTAAAATTACGCTTTCGCGAAAAGGACTTATGCCTATGCCCATAGACTTACAAATAACCACCAATAATGGAGCATCTATATATTATGTGCCCTTACGTATGATGCGTAATGAAAAACCGAATACTACCAATTATACACAATTAGAAGACTGGCCTTGGACACATCCTACCTATACGTTTACTGTAGATGTTCCTATGTCAAAAATAAAATCAATGACCATTGACCCTAGCAGATTAATGGCGGATGTAAATCTTGAAGACAATGATTGGAAGAATTAATTCTATTTCTTCTTTTCATAAAACAAAAACCCCGCCTATGAGGCGGGATTTTTTATGAACTATTTTTTCTTTTTATCTCTTAATAAATCTAGTGAGTACACTGCCATTATTCTGAGTGATTGCCTTTATAAAATAAACTCCATTTGTGTAATTACTTACATCTATCGTTCCTTGAGAAAGACTTTCTACAAATCCTTCATCTATCACCCTACCTGTATAATCTATAATTTGATATGCTGAAATAAGATGAGCTCCAGAAGTTCTGAAGTTTAAGATATCGCTTGTAGGATTAGGAAAAACACGAAGTATATTTTCAGAACTATTTTCTGTAATCTCATCTACAGAAAGTACCGTTGCTACCGTATCATACATTCCATTACCATGCGTTCCTATAAGAAGGTTATTATCAGAAGGGCGATATACAAGTCCGCTTATTAAAGCCATTCCGATTTGTCCTCCTCCTTCAAGTAACCAGTCTGTCTGAGTTGGATCTGGACTGCTAAACAAACCTCTGGCAGTACCCACATAGTATCCTATTTGACCATCTACTTCTGTAATAGCTGCAGAACGTATAGAATATGCAGATAAGTTACGTTCTATAACTTCCCACGTTGGGGTATCACTTGTTGCATTTGTGGTAAGAAAAATATTAGTAACGTTGTAGTTGCCATATACAGCCATCACAATATCTGGATTTGTAGGGTGGATAGCAAATCCTGTTACAATGGTATTTGGAGATGTAGAAGCACCTGGAGGGGTAATATTAATGGCTTCTGACAGATTTGTAGCATTTTGAGGATCATTCAGTTTAAAGACACCCCCATTTTGTCCTCCAATTAACAAATAGCTTGAAGCGGGATTATACGTACCTCTTGTCGCAGCAAATTGTCTTAAATTTTGACTAATAGACAAATTGCCCATATCATCCCACGTATTTGAACTAACACCTATAGCATCCGTTGTTCTAAACATTCTTCCACCGTCTGCATAGTACAAAGCATTTGTATTATCTGGATCAAGATAGAAGTATGTTACAAAAATGCTGTTATTTTCATCTGCAGGGGTAATATCAATAAATGTATTATTTGCCTGATTAAATCGTGCAATTTGCCCATTCTGAGAACCTAGATATAGTCTAAGAGGATTACCTCCATCTTCTCTCCCTATACCAACTGAAACGCCATCTCCTCCAAAAAAAGTTCCGTGTTCTGTTATGTTAGGCAGTCCAACAGTAGTTCCTCCAAAGGTAGTTCCATTGTCTTGAGCACCTCCAAAAACAAAGTCAGATCCTTCTTCTGGATCAAGTGCCACATGATAAAATTGATAGGTTTGATAATTGTTATTAAGATTTACCCATGCAACTGTAGTGGCAGTTACGTCATCTGTTCTATGCACACCTCCGTCTGTTCCTGTATAAAACACAGTAGGATTGACAGGATCAAAAACAAGAGCGTGAATATCTGGATGGTGTGTATCTCCCCCTCCTAAATCATACAACGCAAAACTTTCATTATTACGATATCCTCCTATTCTTGTAAACATAGGATCATTTTCAATATCTTCTATCTTATAAGCATTAGATCCTCCGATAATGACAAAGTTTTCATCATCTGGTTTTACATTGATTACTTGATCATACGCTACTTGGTGGGTATATGGGTCATTCCCAGTCAAATCTCCGCCTGGCTCATCTGGCAGAGTAGAAGAAAAATCTGTCCACGTATCGGTACTTATATCATAACGCCATAAGTCTGCATCTATTCCAGTATTATTTCCGTTTGTATATAATGCATATAATAAATTATTATTAGAAGGAGCGGTGCTTATTACTATACGACTAATATTAGCCGTTGCGTCCCAACCTGCAGGGCTTCCATTTTGAGCAATCCGGACCCAAGAACCGTTTCCTGTTTCTGAAGTATACACCCCATTTATGGAAGAATTACCTTGAATAGTAGCAAATACTCTTCCTTCTGCATTTATTGCTACGTCAGTAAAGCCTCCATCACCTGCCTCTTGTAACTCAGTAATAATCGTAGTACCGTCATATCTATGTATTCTTCCTATAGAAGCTATAAAAAGATCTCCTGTTATAGGACTCACCGCTAATGCATTATTAAGGTCAAAAGAAGAATCAAAGTCTCCAAAAACAGAATCTGTCTCAGGTATTTGTTCCCAATTGAGTCCTCCATCCTCAGACTTCCAAACCCCTTGACCAAAGTAAAATCCTCCTAAGCTAGCTGAGTTTCCACGAAGTTCTCCTGTAGCATAATACCAAATATTTTGGAAACCTTCGCGAGGATCTTGAGCAATTGCAGTTACATTATGTATCTCTCCATTTGGAGAAACTTTATTCCAACTTTGTCCTCCATTAATACTTCTAAACACACCTCCACTTACTGCTCCTGCAAGCATCGTATTTCCTGAAGGATCACTTATATCTATAGCTAAGGCTCGGGTACGCCCTCCAAGATTAGAAGGGCCTCTATTTACATATACATTATCAGAGCTTCTTGTTGCGTCTTGATTTCGATATAATTCAAGAGATGATTGAAGTTCTAATATTTTTTGATCTCTAGGAATCTCACCCGTCTGAGGGTCTCTTTGAAACGCTAATTCATATTCCAGTCTCTCTTGTGCAAATTGCCGTTTTTGCTCAATTGGCGTTTTTTCTGTTTTTTCAAATGTAGGCGCAATTAAGGTTGTTGCACTCTTTTCTGCTGTTTTATCAGTGCCACTATTTATAAGTAAATAGGAAAATACTCCCACAGATAGGAGGGCTAAAGCATACGTAGTTTTTTTCATTTTAATTTTAATTTTTAGGATTCTTATATAGATTGTAGCTAGTATCGGTAGGTCGTCTCTAACTACAATTCATTTCATTAAGTATCTGTTTTAGGAAACACTTTCTTGTTAAAAACAAGAAGAATTCCTACCCCTGTACTTATTGCCATATCTGCGATATTAAATATCGCATTAAAAAATGTAAATGTTTTCCCTCCTATAAAAGGAAGCCAACTTGGAAATGTAGCATCTTTTATAAATGGAAAATAAAGCATATCTACTACTTTTCCGTACAAAGGTTTTGCATACCCGCCTGCCTCTGGTAAAAATGTAGCTACTTGATTATCATAACTAGCGTCAAAAATTACACCATATAAAAGGGAATCTATAATGTTACCAACAGCACCTGCAAATATCAAAGAGACTGAAATGATAAGAAGTTTAGACGCATTTTCTTTTACTGATTTATACAACCAATATCCTATTAATGGAGCTATAACTAAACGAAAAACCGAAAGTACAATTTTACCATACTCACCTGGTAATCGTGTCCCCCAAGCAGCTCCTTCATTTTCTACAAAGTAAATTTGAAACCAATCCAACCCAAAAACCTGAATCGATTCATTTAAATGAAAATGTGTTTTTATATAAATCTTGGTACACTGATCGACAAGGAGTATTAAAAAGACAATCAGTCCTGCTTTTTTTAATGACATATACTTTATTTAGGATGGTAAAAATAAGCCTTTTTACTGTGAATTTATAACTGTTATGTCACCATCAATACTCTGTAAGTGCATTGTTTTAACCCCAATCATTGCTTTAGCAATATCAATGTTTCCATTACGAGATTGTGCCAGAATCTTAGTATTTGTCGTTTCAACTACTATATTACCCGATATGGTGTTGATATATACGCTTTCGCGAAAGCGGAAATTAGATAAATAACAACCTCCTCTTCCTAAATTTATACGTGCTTTCTTGTAGTTTCCTTGTGCATATACACTTGCTAATGTTGAATATACGTCAATAACGAGTCCTTCTGGCAATATAATTTCTAGAACAATAGATAAAATTTTATGGGCAGATAACTTATCATTAAAAGGAACAAAGTCTGGAGTGTACCCTGTAGTGATTTTTAGTACCCCATTGACAATCTCTGTATGAAGTAATGCGTTTTCAAAAGTCTCACCTTCTATCTGAGTGTATATGGCTATTTTATCTGTTTGAGCTGTGGTAAATTTGATTTGAAATATCTCGTCACTCTCTATAAATACTGTATGAGTATCACTTACATCATACTCTTTAAATAGTTTTTTTTGTGCAAACAGACTCCCTGAAGACACAACAAATAGTATGAATAAGAAATAATATTTCATAAAAAAGCGTCCCGAAGGACGCTATAGTCTTTTTTAGCTCTGCATATTTTTAGCTTCTATACTCAGCGTTGTGTGTGGTACTAATTTTAATCGTTCAGGATTAATCAGTTTTCCTGTAACACGACAAATCCCATACGTTTTATTATTGATACGCGTAATCGCATTTTTAAGATCTCTAATAAATTTCTCTTGTCGTATAGCAAGGGTACTATTTGCCTCTTTACTCATCGTTGCGCTTCCTTCTTCAAAAGACTTAAATTGAGGAGAAGTATCATCTGTGCCATTATCTCCATCATTGAGATATGCACTTTTGATCAAATCCAAATCACGTTGTGCTTTTTCAATTTTGTCTTGTATGATCTTGCGAAAATCTTCTAACGCTGCATCACTATACCTTTGTCCTTTTGAATCTTCCATACTTAATGTTTTGATATGGTTAAATAGGTTATTATGTTATCAAAGCTTATTTCAAGCCCATTTGTTACTTTTTCTGCTACTTCCAGAGAATCTGCTAATGTCTCTTCTTTTATGTAATCTGCGTTATCTTTTATAGTTTGTTTTATAAGCGGTTCTTCTTGTAAAACGATGTTTATACGGTCTGTGACTTCAAAGCCAGAATCTTTACGTAAATTCTGAATTCGATTTACTAACTCTCTCGCGATCCCTTCTTTACGAAGTTCTTCTGTGATGGTAATGTCTAGCGCTACGGTCATTTTATTCTGACTTGCTACTAACCAGCCATCTATATCTTGAGAAGAAATTTCTACATCACCAGATTCTAATGTAGTCATTTTTCCATTAATTTCAATCTCAATTTGTCCGTCGAGCTCAATTTTTGCAATTTCATTAGCTCCAAATCTACTTATAGCACTGGCTATCAGCTTCATATCTTTCCCAAATCGAGGTCCTAAAACTTTAAAATTAGGCTTAATTTGTTTAACTAAAATGCCAGAATCATCACTTATAAGCTCAATCTCTTTAACATTTACCTCCGATTTTATAAGATCTGCAACCGCAAGGATCTCTTCGCGATCACTCTCTGACAATACGGGAATCATCATACGCTGTAAAGGTTGGCGTACTTTGATTTTCTCTTTTGCACGAAGTGATAATACTAATGAACTTGCTGTTTGCGCCTTTTCCATCTTGTGTTCTAACGTACTGTCTATGTAATTAGTATCACTTTTTGGAAATTGTGACAGATGTATGCTCTCAAAATTTTCTTTTTCTGTGATTCCGTTCAAATCTTTATAGAGTTTCTCCATAAAAAAGGGCGCTACAGGCGCTGCTAGTTTTGCCACCTCAAGCAAACACGTATAAAGCGTTTGGTAGGCACTTATTTTATCGGTTCCATACGATCCTTTCCAAAATCTTCTTCGACTTAATCTCACAAACCAATTTGATAGATTTTCTTGTACAAAAGCATCAATCGCTCTTGTGGCTTTTGTAGGCTCATATTCAGCATAAAAAGCATCTACTTTCGCAATAAGCGTATGTAATTCAGAAAGCACCCAACGATCTATTTCTGGGCGTTCTTCTAGAGGAATATCTGCTTCGGCATACGTAAAGTTATCAAGATTTGCATAGAGTGCAAAGAAATTATAGGTGTTGTAAAGTGTCCCGAAAAACTTACGTTTTACTTCCTCAATTCCAGCAAGATCAAATTTTAAATTATCCCAAGGATTTGCGTTACTTATCATGTACCAGCGTGTTGCATCTGGCCCATACGTTTCTAGTGTTTCAAATGGATCTACCGCATTCCCTAACCGTTTGGACATTTTCTGTCCATTTTTGTCAAGTACTAATCCGTTAGAAACGACATTTTTATACGCAACATCGTCAAAAATCATCGTTGCAATAGCATGCAGCGTATAAAACCATCCTCTTGTTTGGTCTACTCCTTCGGCAATAAAATCTGCTTTACGCCAGGTATCTTCAACAAGTTGTTTATTTTCAAATGGATAATGCCATTGTGCATAGGGCATAGCTCCAGAGTCAAACCACACGTCAATTAGATCGCTCTCACGACGCATCGCTTCTCCAGACGAAGATACTAGCGTGATACGGTCTACCACATTTTTATGAAGGTCAACAAGCTCATAATTTTCTTCACGCATATCATCGGCAACAAATCCATTAAAAGGATCACTTTCCATAACGCCTGCGTCTATCGCCTTTTTAATTTCTTCTTTGAGTTCTTTTATAGAACCTATGATGATCTCTTCTTTACCATCTTCGGTGCGCCAAATAGGCAAAGGAATTCCCCAAAAGCGACTACGAGACAGGTTCCAGTCATTGGCATTGGCAAGCCAGTTTCCAAAACGCCCTTCTCCGGTTGCTTTAGGTTTCCAGTTAATTCCGAGATTCAATTCATGCATCCGATCTTTAAAATCAGTTACTTTGATAAACCAAGAATCTAACGGATAGTATAAAACAGGCTTATCTGTACGCCAGCAATGCGGATAACTGTGTACATATTTCTCTACTTTAAAGGCTTTATTTTCTTCTTTCAAACGAATCGCAAGCTCTACATCCATCGATCTTTCTGGGGCTTCACCGTCTGTATAATATTCATTTTTGATGTACTTATTTCCAAATTCTTTAAGCTCTGGGCGAAATTTCCCTTGCAAATCTACGAGTGGAACTAAGTTGTCATTTTCATCTTTGATTAATAATGGTGGGATTTCTGGAGACACCTGTTTTGCAACCAAGGCATCATCTGCTCCAAAAGTAGGTGCCGTGTGTACAATTCCTGTTCCATCTTCTGTTGTTACAAAATCTCCTGCAATCACACGGAAAGCATCTTGAGGATTGTCATGCGGTTGTACAAAATCAAATAGTTGCTCGTATCGCAATTCCAAAAGATCAACTCCTTTAAATTCTCGTGTGACTAGGTATGGAATCTTTTTATCGCTAGAGGTGTAAGTATCTAAGTCCGCTTTCGCACTTCGACTTGGCTCAGTGTTAACTCCAGCGGTATCACCTCCAACTTCATAAAATTTACCAGAAAACTGCTTTCCTACCAGTGCTTTTGCTAGAATCACCTTCACTGGCTCGAACGTATATTGATTATACGTCTCTACAAGCACATAATCGATCTTCTTTCCTACCGTTAATGCAGTGTTTGAAGGCAATGTCCAAGGCGTTGTGGTCCAAGCTAAAAAATACGTGTGTCCATCTGCCAATTCTTTTGCTAATGCGTTTGACCCTTCTCCCGTTATTTTAAATTGAGCGACAACGGTCGTATCGGTTACATCTCGGTAACATCCTGGTTGATTAAGCTCATGCGAACTTAGCCCTGTTCCTGCTTTAGGAGAATACGGTTGTATGGTATACCCTTTATATAATAGGTCTTTATTGTAAATCTGTTTAAGTAACCACCAAACCGTCTCCATGTACTTAGATTTATAAGTCACATAAGGGTCTGTCATATCTACCCAATACCCCATCTTTTCGGTAAGGTCATTCCAGATATCGGTATAACGCATCACGGCTTTTTTGCAAGCTTCGTTATATGCTTCTACTGTAATTTTTTTGCCAATATCTTCTTTGGTGATTCCGAGCTCTTTCTCAACGCCTAGCTCTACGGGAAGTCCGTGGGTATCCCATCCTGCTTTACGTTTTACTTGAAAACCCTTCATGGTTTTGTAACGTGGGAAGATATCTTTGATCGCACGTGCGAGTACGTGGTGTACTCCTGGCAATCCATTTGCAGATGGCGGTCCTTCAAAAAAGACATAAGGAGTAGCACCTTCGCGGGTAGTGACACTCTTTTCAAACACCTTATTTTCTTTCCAAAAGGCAAGAACCTCATCGGCTACTTGAGGAAGGTTTAATCCTTTATATTCAGTGAACTTAGCGCTCATGGTATATGCTTTTTAATAAGGGTGCGAATTTACGGAATTTTTATATGAAAAATAAGGGGGTTTAATGACTGTTGAAGATATCTTTAAAAAAGGCTCTTTGAGCCTCTTTCTTAAAGATAAAAACCTCCATAACAAATTCTTGTTATGGAGGTTTTCTATATTATGATAGAATGCTTTTTATTTGAATAAGCAGCCTTCTATTTTTGAAAAGTCATTTCAGAAATTGCTTCTTTAAATCCTTCATAGTCTATATTTTCTACAGCTCTCATGGGAACATCAAATGGATCATCAAAACTAGAAAAACCTGAACGACCGTTCCAGAACCATACTCCTTTCTTACCATCAATAGCAGTACACCCAGCTACTGGAGGATCTGCAAAATCATTGTTATGAAAGCCATGATTTGTTAACGTAGGGTTGGTATCAACGGCTCCACTACTTTGACCTAACCAATAGGTTAAGGTAGCGTTCCCTAAAGCAAATGATTGGTCTTGTGCCCAAAATTCATTACGCCCATTTGGTGTTGTCATAGGATCTTCATGTAAAAATACAGGAGCTACGTCATTAACACTAAAAAAACAAGGGTAGTCAAACGTTTCAAAATCTGTATCACTATATACATTTCCGTTATTTGCTACTGTGATCACCACTTCTGTCAATAATGGAAAGTTAAATGCATTTGGATTAGGAGTTCCATCTGTCATTAAATCCCAAGTTCCTGATATAACATCCATAGGATCATCATCTGTCGTAAACGATCCCAAAATAACCGCTGCACGTTGTCCTTCTCTATCTTTTACAGTTGCAATGTGTGCTTCTTTAGCGTCTACAATCACATGGGTCGCTACTGGGTTTTCAATATCAGATACATCAAAATCAAAAGATCCTCTTTCTCCAACAAAAGAAAATTTGGTTCCGTCGCGACTTACTTCTTTTCCTAAAAATCTAAATCTATCGCCTTGATTAGAAACAACCGTGGCATTGTACTGTCCATCATTATTAATGTTAATCCAAATCTTTGCGTGAATCTCTGTATCTAGTGTGACGAAAACCCCATGATAAAGACCTTCACTTGTATCATTAAACCTACTATTTGGTTCTGCTGTTTCAGGATTAAAATCTATTTGCTCAATAGTCACCTCTAAGTCTGTACTAGTATCATTGCTACTTATTATTTCTTCGTCACTACAAGAAACGAAAAGAGCAGAAGCAAAAACACTAAAAATTAGTAATTGTTTTTTCATTATTTTCAAATTGGTTATTTTAAATTTTCGAGTAAATATAGAATTAATAGATTTTATACATATTTAAAAATAATAGCGTGTGATTTTTTTAACATTAACTTGCTTTTTATCCGATAAATATGCCTTTTATAGACTTTTAAAACTATAGAAAGTAAGAATTACGAGTCAAACATAAGAATAAATTACGTTTTTACCACACTATTTTAAAGGTTTTTTTAGGTTTTATTACGGTTTAAACATCTAAAAGCTAATGATTAGCTATAAGATTATTTTGTTTTTTTAGGTTTTATGTCAAAAAAATGTGAGAAAGATGAATTTAAAAATTCATCTTTCTCACACAAAACCACTCTTGTTTTTAGTATTTCTACAAAGACGTATTAGGTATGTTTTCCAACTTCAAAGCCGTGCTTTCCTAAATATTGATTTCCACTTTCTATAGCATCTTCTTCTAATGTTGTTCCCATAGAATCATTCCACCGATTAAGATATCCAAATAGTGAAATAACCCCAAGCATTTCTACGATCTCTCCTTCATCCCAGTACTTATATAATGCTGACTTAATGGAGGCATCTACCGCATTAGGAATCTGACTAGCAGCTAGAGAAAAATCTAATGCAGCTCTCTCTGCATCAGAAAAAGCCGGATGTGTTCTGTATTCCCAAATATTATCTAATTGTTCTTGTTCTGCTCCATAACGTTCTGCTGCTCGTATAGCATGTGCTTGACAATATCGACATCCTGTGGCATTACTAGATACCCAAGCGATCATACGTTTTAATGCAGAGGTCACTTTTCCTTGATTTGCCATCACGGCTTTATTGAGGTTTATAAATGCCCTTGAAATATCAGGGCGACGTTGCATCGTCAATACAGAATTAGGACAAAACCCTAAGGTCTCATTAAAAAATTCGGCAAGTTCTTTTGTTGTTTCATCGTGTTCTGAACTCAATGGTGTAACTAATGGCATACTTTTTTTATTATTTTGTGATAGTTATATTTCTTTATACCTCACAATAGTTATCAATTTTATTATTATTCGCTTTCGCGAAAGCGTGTCCCTAAATATACCCCGTTTATAGGAATTTATATATACTATAAATAGTATTTTTACATCTTATATGATAAGGTGTTGTGATTTTTTTCGCGAAAGCAGGATACAGATTTCCTTATCATTTTTGTACCTTCAATGACTCAACAAAACATAAAATAATGGCATCACACACAGTTACTACTACCTATAAAAAACAAATGCAATTTGAAACCGATAGCCCAACAGGCTACAAAACGCTCATAGATACATCTCCAGAAAATGGAGGAACTAATGAAGGAATGAGCCCAAAAGCATTGATGCTGTCCTCCCTTGCGGGTTGTACAGGTCTTGATATTGTTTTTGTATTGAATAAAATGCGTATTGCTATTCCAGAATTCAAAATGGAAGTAAAAGGAGAACTCACAGAAGAACATCCTAAATATTATCATAAGGTTTGGTTAGATTATCATTTTTATGGAAATAATCTAGACGAAACAAAAATTCAAAAAGCAGTAGACCTCTCTGAAAGCACCTATTGTGGGGTTATGGAAATGTTTAGACGATTTGCTACACTAGAAATTGGTGTACACTTTCATAAAAGCAATACCTAACTCATATACTTCCCAAATCTCATGCGTATTTTTCTTGTTCCTATTTGCTTATTGTTTACTGTAGTGCTTCTTGCTCAAAATAGTAGAGAGTTTACGAGGGTCAATGAATTTTATATCCACGGAGATACCCAAGTTATAGGAAATAATAATGTAAGTAAGCATAAAAATAAAGCAACAGACGATAAAAGTGGTCTTAATGACGAGACCAAAATGAAATATGTAGATATAGATGCTACTACCGCTACCTATAATTCTAGTAGTGCTACCCTTATCATTCCTGAAGACGCTATTGTACGGTATGCCGCATTGTATTGGGCAGCTACCTATCCTACAGAAAAAGGAACTAAAGTAGCAAAAGGAAATCGCTATGTATATAAAGCAAATGGGACTCCTACCGAAGATATTCAAGAGATTCAATTAAAACGGCCAGGCGCAGCCTATATTCCTATTAGAGGAGATTTGGTATATGACGGAGGTCAAGGAACTGTAAAAGGAATAACGTCAAGCAGACCGTATACGTGCTATAAAGATATTACAGATCTCATAAAAGAGAACCAAACAGTAAATGGCTCTTATAGTGTTGCCAATATTCCCGTTACCCAAGGCTATATTTCTGGAGGAAGCGCTGCGGGATGGATGTTATATGTTATTTATGAACGGGATCAAGATCCGCTTCAATATATTACTACCTACAATGGTTTTAATCATATTGATAAAAAAGGAGTCGCTATTGACTTTGGAAATTTTAAATCTCCTGAAAAAACAGAAACCCAAACTGCCATTACTATAAGTGCTCTTGAAGGAGATCTTACATTAAAAAAAGATCAAATCGCTATTTATTATCCTCAAGAGAAAAAATTTGTGACCCTAGATAATGCCGTTAGAGCTTCTGATAATTTTTTTAATAGTAGTATTACTATAAACAACACCTTTTTTACAGATCGAATTCCTAACAGTAAAAATACATTGGGGTTTGATATCGCTAAAATTACAATTCCCAACGAAATTAATAAAAGCATTGCAACAAGTGACCATGGTTTTAAATTACAGTTTAAAACACGAGCCGATCGATATCACGTGTATTTTGCTGCCTTTCAAACCACGCTGAATGAAACTTTTTATGAAGAGATTGTTGCAAATAGAACAGTAAAAACAGAAGAAATTGAAGTAGAAATTAAAGAAAAAAAAGTGGTCAAAGAAGTTGTAATAGTACCTACTCCTAAAGAACCTGAGATACTCACAGAAGTACCTATTGTTGTCAAAGAAGAAGTTGTCATAAAAAAAAGACAAGAAGAAGTCCAAGCAACTCCAAAAGAACAGATAGAAATTATTGATAAAAAATCTATAAAAGGTCCTGAGATATTAAGTGGATATTATTTGATCTCCAATGTTTTTTCTTCCGAAATAAATGCTGAAAAATGGGCTAAAAAACTAAAGAGTAAAAACATTCAATCGACTATTTTTAAAAGACCTGAAAACAATCTTTATTATGTCTCTATTGGAGCTCACGAAAATCTTATCGTATTACGTGAGGAATTAAAGAAAATAAAAAAGGATCAAGATCTCAAAGATGCGTGGATCTTCAAAATAAATACACAGTAATTCATGCGGTGGAATCTAAAACCTATACAAAACCCCGAAAACGTACAGACGCTTTCTCAATCGCTGCAAATTGACACTACCATTGCCCAGCTTTTAATACAAAGAGGCATCGATAGTTATGACAAAGCAAAACAATTTTTTCGCCCCTCTCTAGACGATCTACACGATCCGTTTTTGATGAAAGATATGGATAAGGCTGTACATCGTATTGAGCAAGCCATTGCACAGGGAGAAAATATTCTTGTATTTGGTGATTATGATGTGGACGGTACAACAAGTGTTGCTTTGGTCTCTTCCTATTTAAAGACCATTCATCCGATGATTGCCACCTATATTCCAGATCGCTATGCCGAAGGATATGGTGTTTCTTATATGGGAATCGACTATGCTTCAGATAACGATATAACCCTCATCATTGCATTAGACTGCGGCATTAAAGCGATAGATAAAGTAGCTTATGCAAAAGAAAAAGGAATCGATTTTATTATCTGTGACCACCATAGACCCGGACCTCAACTTCCAGATGCGGTGGCTGTTTTAGATCCCAAACGCGATGATTGCGAGTATCCGTATGATGAGTTGTGCGGTTGTGGAGTAGGGTTTAAATTAATAAGTGCGCTTTCGCGAAAGCGTAATCAACCTTTCTCAGAACTGCATCCATATCTTGATCTCGTTGCCACTGCGATAGGTGCCGACATTGTACCTATTACTGGGGAAAATAGAATTCTTGCGTATTATGGTTTGAAAGTGATAAACACTGCACCACGTGCTGGTTTTAAAGCTATTATTCAGCAACTCAAAAAAGACACGCTTACTATTACCGATGTTGTCTTTATCATTGCACCACGTATTAATGCTGCCGGACGAATGAAACACGGAAATCATGCAGTCACACTACTTGTAGAAAACGATGCTGAGACCGCTCAACAGTATGCCTCCGAAATAGAACAATATAACGCCGATCGCAAAGATGCCGATAAGTCTATTACAGAAGAAGCGCTGATACAAATTGAAAAAAACAAAGAAGCTTATAGAAAAACTACCGTAGTTTATCAGGAAGATTGGCATAAAGGAGTGATTGGTATTGTGGCTTCCCGACTTATAGAAACCTACTATCGACCAACTTTGGTTTTTACAAAAAGTGGCGATAAACTTGCAGCTTCTGCAAGATCTGTAAAAGGATTTGATGTCTATAATGCCTTACATGAATGTGAAGAATTTATTGAGCAATTTGGAGGTCATAAATATGCCGCAGGTCTTACTCTAAAAGAAGAAAACTACGAGGCTTTTAAACAACGTTTTGAAGAAGTCGTGAACGCTAGCTGTGAAGAGCGATTACTCATTCCTGAAATTACGATAGATGCCAAAATTGATCTTCAAGATATTACTTCAAAATTTTATCGTATCCTCAAACAATTTGCTCCTTTTGGACCTGGAAATATGACTCCTACCTTTATGACAGAAAATCTTGTAGATACTGGCTATGGTAAAAAAGTGGGTGCAGATGAGACACATCTTAAAGTGACTGTTACTCAAAATAACAAAGGAAAAAAAATAGGAGGAATCGGTTTTGGAATAGGTGACGCGTATGATTTGATAAGCAATAAAAAGCCTTTTAGTGCTGCATACGTTTTAGATGAAAATGCATGGAATGGGGAGGTACATTTACAACTGCGTATTAAAGATATTAAATAGTAGTATTAATATGAAGGTAAAACACATACTCTTATTCTTTTTGATCGCTTACATCATTATGACTATAGGGGCGCTATTTAAAATCATCATTGGCCTTATGGGAATGAGTTGATTACGTTTTCAACCATATTAAAAATAATTGCAGCATTAACAGCTATTTGGAAAGTCTTCACTATGCAAGGTTTTAAAGATTTTCTAAATAAATGAAGTTACTGTTTGATAAATGCTAAGATCATCTGGACAATTTCCTGTGGTTTTTCTTCTTGAATAAAATGTTTTGCTTCCATGATATGTACATCTTTATCTGCGATTCTTAAATCTTTTTGAAGCGCCTCTTGTTGTGGTTCTAGTTGCAAGAATGTATCATTTTTACCCCAAATAATCATAGCGGGCATCTCTATTTTCTGGATCATCGGTTGGTATTCTGGAAGTGCATTACAGGTTTGTGTAAAAAAATAATACATCCCTTTTGTTTTACCTTCTTTAAGAGGTCGTTTATATCCTTCTACATCTGTTTTATTCAGAGTGTTTTCTGTGAGACCTTTATCAAAAAGACCTTTGAGCATCATATTGGTAGTAATTCCATTACGATAGCCCCACATTGCTACGCGTGCCATAAATCCAGGCTTGAAGCGTATTGGGGGATCAAATCCTTCCTCATAAATAATACTATTTAGAATGACCAAATTCTGTACCTTTTCTGGAGCTACTTCTAATAGTTCCCAAGTCCATAATCCTCCTGCATCATGCATTACATGTGTCCAAGAATCTACTGAGATCGCATCCATTAATTCTAATAGTCGTTGTGCATGCATCTCTTCAGAATACACCTCATATCCCTTGGGAGAATCACTACTCCCAAAACCCAACATATCGGGTACAATCACACGGTAACCGCTCTTTACCAATGGATCTATCATTTTACGATATAACCACCCAGAAGTAGGAACTCCGTGTAGTAAGACAATCACAGGACCTTTCCCTTTATCTATATATTTTATAACGCCATCTCTTGATGTAAATGATTTTTGATCGCTTCTAAAACTATCATAGGTCGTCTGTTCTAGTCTCATAGTAACGGATTGATAAGGTTTACAAGCTGTAAAAAGAATAATAACTGATACTATGGCAAGATAACTACGCATGAGATTTCTTTTTATGAATAAATCGTTAGTCTTTAGAAACTTCGAACTCTTTGAGTTGAAAGTTTTTTCCATCAAAAACACCATAGGTGTAATGGTGAATCCAATCGCCTATGTTAAAATACGTAGATTGTTCTCCTACTTTAATTTCCATGGGTAAATGACGGTGCCCAAAGACAAAATAATCGTAATGTGCTGTCTCAAGTTTACGCTTGGCGTACGTAGCAAGCCATTCGTTCTCTTCTCCTAAAAAGATATGATCATCATTTCCAGAGATCAATTTATTTTTAACTGAAAAGTATTGTGCGATACGCATTCCTATGTCGGGATGGCCCCACCTAAATATCCACTGAAAAAAACGTCCTCTAAAGACTTTTTTCATTCGTTTATACCCTTTGTCACCAGGTCCTAAACCATCGCCATGACCTAAAAAGAATTTCTTGTCATTTATAGTAAATACTTTGGGCTCGTGATATACTGGGATTCCTAACTCATCTTCAAAATAGCCATTCATCCATAAATCATGATTCCCGACAAAAAAATATATTTCTATGCCGCTATCCCTAAACTCGGCAAGCTTGCCTAGTGTTCGCACAAAACCTTTAGGAACAACCGTACGATACTCAAACCAGAAATCAAAAAGATCTCCTAATAAAAAAATAGCATGTGCATCTGGCCGAATCTCATCCAACCAGCGCAAAAACTTTTGCTCTCTAGGTCTGCTCTCATTGTGAGTGGGAGCTCCTAAGTGATTATCACTAGAAAAATAAACTTTCTTTCCTTCGGGAATATTCATAGGCTAGTTATCGCTTGCAAACCACTCTGCATAACTTGTGCGGGTTTCTTGAAGTCGTAACGAATGGAGTTTAATATGATCTGGAAGTAGTGGTTGTATTTTTTGAGCAAAATCAATGACCATCATCTCACTAGTAGGTTGATAATCTACTAACAATACATTATGCCCTCTGTCTGATAGTTCTTTTGCTAACTCTACGTGAGGCGTATTTTTATTAAAAACTGTTGCGTGATCAAACACATCCACAATTTCTCTATTTACTATTTTTTTTAAGTCCCCAAAATCAATCACCATTCCATATTTTACATGATTTGTATCTGAAATAGGAATCCCTATCACCGTTACACTAAGTTCATAGCTATGACCGTGTACGTTTTTACATTTCCCATCATACCCATAAAGAGCGTGACCCGTTTCAAATGTAAATTGTTTTGTAATGCGAATATTTGCCATGTTATGCTTTCGCGAAAGCGTACTATTACCGCTTTCTATTCTTAATTTTATTATATATAAATACAACAATTAACAAGAGTGCTAGTATCAAGAACAAACCACTACCACTCAAAAAACTCATAATATCCATACAAAAAAGATTGGGTTTAAATATAAGGTTATTTACTGTCTTTACTTTATTTGATCTGAAATTGAATTAATATCCCGCTTTCTTTCGAACTCTTGCTAATACCTCATTTGCAACTGCTTTTGCTTTTTCTGCTCCAATAGCTAATGCCGCATCTACCTCATCAAGATGTGTCATGTAATGATTATAACGCTCTCTTTGTGTTTCATACTTCTCTATAAGCAATTCATAGAAAGCTTGTTTTGCATGACCATATCCATAATTGCCTCCTTCATAATTTGCGCGCATTGCTGCAATTTGTTCTGGAGATGCTATGAGTTTATATAACGCAAATAGATTACAAGTATCTGGATTTTTTGGCTCTTCTAAAGGCGTACTATCAGTTTGAATCCCCATAATTTGCTTGCGTAACTTCTTATCAGGTTGAAAAACATCAATGATATTCCCTTTAGATTTACTCATTTTTCCTCCATCAGTTCCTGGAACATACATCGTTCCTTCATTATGTTTTACTTTTGGCATAACAAAGGTTTCTCCACCAGTAGCCGCATGAAAACGACTTGCTACATCTCTTGTCATTTCTAAATGTTGCGCCTGATCTTTTCCTACAGGAACGATCTCTGCATCATATAAGAGAATATCTGCTGCCATAAGCATAGGATATGTAAACAATCCAGCGTTTACATCTTCCAGACGATCTGCTTTATCTTTAAAACTATGTGCAAGCATAAGTCTTTGGTATGGAAAAAAACAGCTTAGGTACCAAGAAAGTTCTGTCACTTGAGGAATGTCGCTTTGTCTATAAAACACCGTTTTTTCTATATCGAGTCCAAAAGCTAACCACGTAGCGGCTGTACTGTAGGTATTTTGTCTTAACACTGCTCCATCTTTTATTTGGGTAAGCGAGTGCATATCTGCAATAAACAAAAAAGACTCATTGCCTAGCGTATTCGCCATTTCGATTGCTGGAATAATCGCTCCTAATAAATTCCCCAAGTGTGGGGTTCCTGTACTTTGTACTCCTGTTAAAATTCTTGCCATACGAATGACCTATATTAAGTAGGTATCACATTATAATTAATACTTATTCTAATCACTTTTCATAAGATTATGAATAGTTTTTACAGCAAAGTTACTTTTTTCTAGGCATTGGCTACTACCTTTTACCTATTTTTGAGGCGATGAATTTTTTTAGAAAAATAGGAATGGCAGTTTGGAGAATATGGTTTTATCTCCTTATGCTCATTATTATACTTATATTATTTCCAATACTTATTATAAGTATCCTAAAAGAGTCTTGGTATCCTTTGTTTTTTAGATTGGCGCGTATCTGGGCAAGAGGTATTATGCTAGGAATGGGTTTTTATCCTATTGTGACAAGAGAACAATCCTTTAAAAAGGGAGAAAGTTATATGCTGGTGTCTAACCATACCTCTATGCTCGATATTATGTTGATGCTTCATGTCTCAAAAAATCCTTTTGTATTTGTAGGAAAAGCAGAGCTCGCAAAAATTCCTTTGTTTGGTTTTTTCTATAAACGTACTTGTATTCTTGTAGATCGCGGTAATGCTAGAAGTCGTAAGGGTGTATTTGATCAAGCACAAAAAAGGCTTGAACAAGGATTAAGTATATGTATTTTCCCAGAAGGAGGAGTTCCCAGTGATACTTCTCTTATTTTGGATAGTTTCAAAGATGGTGCTTTCCGTCTTGCTATTGACCATCAAATAGCTATTGTTCCCATCGTTTTTTACGATAACAAAAAATTATTCCCTTATCAGTTTTACAAAGGAGGCCCTGGAAAGATGAGAGCAAAAGTTTTTCCATTTATACCCACAAAAGGGTTATCACAAATTCATAAAAAAGAATTGAGAGAGCAAACGCATCATATTATATTTAATGCTTTAAAAAAAGATCATACTGCTTAAAATATATCACAGAAAAGGCGCCGTAACCAGCGGCGCCTTCCTGTAATTATTGCATTATTTTGCAACAACTAACCTAACCAACTAAAAAACTAACCTAACGGCAAGTGTCTTTTTTAGAAGCGATAATTCACTCCTGTATATAGTCCAACATAGTAAGGCTTAAATTCTCCTACGCTATTATTATACGCATTGAGTTGATATTTAAGTGATGGCTCTATATTTACTTTTACTTTTTCTGTTACTTTATAATTAAGCCCTAAACCAATATTAGTAGTGAAACTTACATCATTAAGAGCATTTGAAGTTCCTAAATTTGTACGTAGCCCGTTTGATTCTAAAAAAATTTCATTATTATTAAGAACTAAGGTACTTACCCCTCCTATAAGTTCAACGCCCAATCGCTTGTCAGAAAGCACATAAATAGCTTCCAAAGGAATCTCTATATATCCTACATTTTGTTGAATCTCTCCACTAGAAACTGTGTTACCTCCTTGTCCTAATCCATCTGGAACTCCTGGAGTAGCTGATGAAGGATTCACACGATCTGTAATATCTAAAAAACTAGCACTTTGAGAAAAATCAATACCCCTCAGTGTGCGGGCACTATTACTAGGTGTGAAAGATATATCTTGTGTATTATAATTAAGATCTACATTACTTACACCTGTACGTACTTTAAACTTTGGAGTCACTGCATAACTGACTTGTACACCATAACTCAAGTTCAAATTACTTGTCTTTGCATTATCCTTAAATTGAGGGTCAATGCCAGAACCTCCAAAATCACCATAAAATACAGGAGCAGCTACAGCTCCTACATTCCATCTGTTGGCGATAGCTTCTTTTACTTGTGTATCATCATCTTGTGCATTGGCTTCTACAATACGTGCTGCTTCATCAACAAGTGATTTTTTTGACTCTTCTTCTATTTCTGTATTTTGGGAGGCATCTGTTGTTTTTTCTTCTGAAACAGCAACCGCAGCATCATCAATCCCTTTATTGATTTTGACAGTAGGGTCTATAAGATCTGTTTGTTTTTGTGATGTATTAGTATCTGGCTGTTTGGAAGAAGCTATATCTTCAGTCTTTGATTTTGTTGACGTTTCCGTATTATCTATTGATCTCTGACCTGTTCTTTCTTTATTTATAGTTATCTGATCCTGAATTACTGTCGTTTTATCTTGACTAACAACAACAGCTCCTTGCGTATTACTTACTCCAGAAAGTGTATTATTTTCTTTTATTCTCTCATCTGTAGAAGTTGATTCTTCGGTTGTGCTGTTTTCTGTAACGAGTCCAGAATCATCCTCTTTAGACGTAGATGAATCTGTATCTGTTGTAGATAACACACCTGTTGGTTGGTTGGTACTTCCCTTTTGATTTGACTCTACGAGTTCTGGAGCTGTGTTGGTTGTTTTTGAAGTGTTAGTAAGTAACGCAGTCCCTATGGTAACAAGTAATAATATGACTGCTGCTATACCTCCTAATCGCCACCATATAGGGACAATTTTACGATCTTCTTTTTCTTTTTTTGCTTTAACAATGTTCTCCCACACCTGATCACTTGGGTGAGCTTCAAAGTTTTTAAATTTCTCCTGAAAAAGCCTATCTATATTCTTTTTCTGTTTCATTGGTTTTGAGATTGACTTAAGGTATAGTCTTGACTTACCTCAATTTTATTCTTTAATATTTTGCGGGCGCGTGCCAAATTAGATTTGGACGTACCCTCCGAAATTTCTAATAACTTAGAAATCTCTTTATGTGAATATCCATCTAACACATACAGGTTAAATACCATTCTGTATCTATCTGGTAATTCTTGAATAATTTTAAGTAAATAATCGAGAGGCACACTTTCTTCTTCTACCTCTACATCTACTTCACTCACATTTTCTTCATGTATCAAATTAAGTACTCCTGGTTTACGATATCGCTGGAGTGCTGTATTGATTGCTATCCGTTTTAACCATCCTTCAAAAGAGCCTTGACCTTTGTATTGAGATACCTTGTCAAAAATGATGATGAAAGCGTCCTGCAGTATGTCTTCGGCATCTGCATAGCTAGAACCATATTTTAAGCAAACCGAAAAAAGTGAACTAGCATAGCGCTTGTATAACTCTTCTTGGGCTTTTGCATGTTTCTTTTTACAATTATCAATGAGTTGGTCTAAACTCAAAATATCTTTATTGGTTAGTTTCTTGTTCTATTCTATAATGGGTACATTAAATGTTACAAATGTTGGATCCCCTATTTCATTATTACCTGTAAAAAAACTTAGATTCAACTGCCCTGCTTCTTCTGGTGTTATTACCAAAGGTGCTGTTCTTACATCATTTTCTAAGTCAGAACAAGTTGTTCTTCCTTGAACTACTTTTGTAATAATGGCAATCTCTCTTACATCGCCATCATTTACGATATCAAATCCATTGAATCCGTGACACGTAGAAGGTCTTTTGTAGGTTACTTGTATAGTATCTGTTTTACCTACTACAAAAAAATCTGGTACGTTACTCACTATATCTACTGGCGTAACTTCAAAAAAGAAGAAAGGCGCATCATCTGTACTACATCCTACAAGGAGTAGGAGAATTATGGAGGCTATGCTTATATTTTTCATATATAATGGGGGATATTATATACTGTAGATACGTAAATCTTTAAAAGGTTGCGTCTGCTCATAAAAAAACCTCCTAAATTTAGGAGGTTTTTGTTTCTTTATTCGTTTGCTAATTTAATGGCTTCGTGAATCTTAGTTTCTAGTTCTTCCATCAGATCAGGATTATCTAGTAATAATGCTTTTACAGCATCTCTACCTTGACCCAGTTTTGTGTCTTGATAACTAAACCAAGAACCACTCTTCTTTATAATCTCATAGTTGACACCTATATCTATAATTTCTCCTACCTTAGAAATTCCTTCACCATACATGATGTCAAACTCTGCCATTCTAAATGGTGGTGCTACTTTATTTTTAACAACTTTGACACGTGTCTTATTACCCATAACATTGGAGTTGCTATCTTTAATTTGGGTAGAGCGTCTGATGTCAAGACGGACAGAAGCATAAAATTTCAAAGCATTTCCTCCTGTAGTGGTCTCTGGGTTACCAAACATAACTCCAATTTTCTCACGTAATTGATTAATAAATATGACGGTACAATTCGTTTTACTTATTGACCCTGTAAGTTTGCGTAATGCTTGTGACATCAATCGAGCGTGTAATCCCATTTTAGAATCTCCCATCTCTCCTTCGATCTCACTCTTAGGTGTTAATGCCGCTACAGAGTCAATCACAATAATATCTATCGCACCAGAGCGTATTAGATTATCTGTAATTTCTAATGCCTGCTCTCCATTATCAGGTTGTGATATAATAAGATTCTCTATATCTACATTTAGTTTTTCTGCATAAAAACGATCAAAGGCATGCTCTGCGTCTATAAATGCAGCGATTCCTCCTGCTTTTTGAGCCTCGGCAATAGCGTGTAACGTTAATGTTGTTTTTCCTGAAGATTCAGGACCATATATTTCAATAACACGTCCGCGTGGATACCCACCTACACCTAAAGCGACATCTAAACCTAAAGAACCTGTAGGAATGGACTCTACCTCAACGACAGCCTGATCTCCCATCTTCATAACAGCTCCTTTACCGTACGTCTTATCAAGTTTGTCTAGTGTAAGTTGTAATGCCTTTAATTTTGCGTCTTTTTCACTGCTCATTTTCTTCTCTTTTTGAATTCTAAAAATTGGTAAGTAAAAGTAGGGTTTCTATTTGAAGATGGCAAGGTACGCTTTCGCGAAAGCGTAATACTTTTTAACAAAAAAAAGAATCCTCAAAAAAATACGCAACCCTTTCCTTTTTTATAAGTCTACTTCATGAGAAGTAATATAAACAATGAGATTACAACAAATAAAAAATAATGAAATCCAACTAAACGCAAAGCGTTATTTGATGCTGACGCATTGCCGAAAGTTGGAGGGCGGCTAGTGAAAATCCTATTTCTGTGCTTGTAACACAAATAGAAATAAAGTCTAACAAAATGAATTAGCCGTTCAAAAAAATGCCCGCAGGATCGACCTCCGGGCATTTTTTGTGGAGTCAATCTTTAATTTTTTAAAATCCTCTATCTTTGCAAAAAATTAATTCTTTTAACCTTAAAAAGTATAGCATGCAACTGTACAACAAATTAAGTGCAAAAGAGAGAGCAGCCCTTATTGATGAGGCTGGAGACGAGCGTTTCACACTCTCTTTTTATCAATACGCACATATAGGTAATCCTGAACTTTTTAGAAATCATTTGTTTATCGCGTGGGACAATATGGATGTCTTAGGTCGTATATACGTCGCCAAAGAAGGTATTAATGCACAACTATCTGTGCCTGCAACAAATTTTAATGCATTCAAATCTTTCTTGGACGGAATTTCTTTTTTAATAAATGTGCGTCTTAATATTGCTATAGAACAGGATAACAAATCCTTTCTTAAACTCAAGGTAAAAGTGCGTGACAAAATTGTAGCAGACGGTCTTAATGATGCTACTTTTGATGTAACAAATAAAGGTGTTCACGTAGATGCAAAAACCTTTAACTCTTTGATAGAAGACCAAGACACTGTACTGGTGGATATGCGTAATCATTACGAAAGTGAGATTGGTCATTTTAAAAATGCTGTGACACCAGATGTAGATACTTTTAGAGATTCTTTGGATATCATAGAGGATGATCTAAAAGATCACAAGGAAGACAAAAAGCTTGTCATGTATTGTACAGGTGGTATACGTTGTGAAAAAGCAAGCGCCTACTTTAAGCATAAAGGATTTAAAAATGTATTTCAGCTTGAGGGAGGTATTATAGAATATGCTCGTCAAATTGAACAACAAAATCTTGAAAATAAATTTAAGGGCAAAAACTTTGTGTTTGATCACAGAAGGGGAGAACGCATCTCTGAAGATATCATCTCAAATTGTCATCAATGTGGGAATCCTTGTGACACCCATGTAAATTGTGCCAATGAAGCTTGTCATCTTTTATTTATTCAATGCGACTCTTGCAAGACACAAATGGAAAGTTGTTGTTCTCAAGAATGTGTTGAGGTTATACAACTTCCTTATGAAGAGCAAAAAAAGCTACGAAGTGGGAAAGGAAATAGCAATAAGATATTCAAAAAAGGGCGTTCAGAAAAACTGAAGTTTCAAAACAAAGTATAATTCACTCCCTTTTTTATTAGTGAAATGCTGTTTTATAAAGTCTGAAAGACGCATAAAAATAGTGAGTTGAACTAATCCCGCTGAAAGCGGGATCTATGGCTTATCCCAATTTTAGACTGGGTCTAATACCTAGAATCTTGGGTCGATTTTTAGTATCCATAGCTTACTCTGGGTTTTAATATCTTTTACTTTTTAAGCACTCTTAGCGTCGTTTGTGCATCAGAATCTAATGCTTGTGCAGTCACAAAGTAAATACCTGTTCTTAAATTTGAAAGATTCATTTCTATACTAATACTGCTCAGATCAAGATATTCAAGAACTGTTCTACCTAGTGCATCTCTTACAATAATTTGCTTTAGAGGTACGGGTGCTCCTATGTTTACGATACCATTTGTTGGGTTTGGAAATAATCTGACCTCATCAAATATTTCGTCCTCTACAGAAAGTTGTCCTACATTAAATGTATGAGTATTGCTTTCTCCATTATAAGTTACAATATAGGTCCATTCCCCTACTTGATCATTTATAGTTCTTTGTTGTCCCCACCAAGAAGCTACAAAATCATCATTAAAATTTGTATTCCAACTTGAATAAAGAGTGCCACTAGGATCATATATCTGGTTTAATGAAGAGGTTCCAGTAACTTGATCCTTATAATACCCTATAAACCATATCGTATCTCCAGGGTCAAATTGTGTGCTTTCAAATGTTTCTTCAATATCAGGGCAAGTTCCAAAATCAGGAAGATTTGTGTGTGTAAGTGCTGCGTTTACTCCAGAATTAAGGTATTCTTTTTGATCTGCCCACCAACTTGTATCGTTCAAATCATTACAAGGACCCGCATAAGGATCTATAAGGTTATTATTTTCATCATATACTTCAAAATGTAAATGAGGTCCTGTAGAGTTCCCAGAACTAGCAACAATCCCTAAATACTCTCCTTGTGCTACGGTATCTCCTACATTTTTTGATGTGAGACTCCCCGCTTTCATATGACCGTACCAAGCGACACTCCCATCAGAATGTTCTACAAAAACAGCATTCCACTGTTGACCATTTCCACCAGCAGTACAATTTCTATCAAAGCTCCCATCATTTTTATAAACAATTTGACCCGCTGCTGCCGCTATAATTTCTGTTTGTCCTTCAATCATTTGTTTCCAAGAAAAAGGCCAAAGAAAAATATCAACTCCTTGATGGTTATATCCGCTAGATGTATCATACGTTCGTGTACCACAATTCCAGTCTTGTAATCCCCCTGTAGTCTCGTCATGATCAAAATACACAGAAATACCCCAAGTACTCGTATAATCAAAACCATCGGCTTGCTGAACAGGCCAAATAAAAGAAGTTTGTTGCTCTGAGGAATTACTTTGATTATTTTGATATAGTCGCAATCCTTGTTGCGTGAGTTGCTCTAGATTATCTGATACTGCAGCATGATATATTTCATACTCTTCTGCTGAAACACAATGAATCCCTTCTGGATTAAAAACTTTTTCTCCACCAGCGACTTGCGCTGTACTTACTCCAAGTACGAGAAGTGTAAGACACAAAAAGGATACATGTAGAATTAGTTTCATAAGGTGAACTTTAAGTCTTAAATTTGTTCGATAACTTTTTCTAATGCTAAATGAATATATAAAGAACCTTAATAAATTGGTATCTTTAAACTTTTAGCGTAACTATCAAATCTAAATAATAATAACGAGTAAAGCATATAAATATATCAATTAAATATTGATTTTTAAGTGTTTTTCCTTAAGATATATGTACTATGGCGTGTGGAAATTGTGGAACAGGAGCCGACGGGCAACCTAAAGGTTGTAAAAATAATGGCACCTGTGGTACCGATGGATGTAATAAACTTACTGTCTTTGACTGGCTTTCAAATATGGCCATTCCAGAAGGACAGCAAACATTTAATTACATTGAAGTTCGTTTTAAAAACGGCCGTAAAGACTACTATAAAAATACTGAAAACCTATCATTAAGTATAGGAGATATTGTTGCCACACAGGCAGCATCAGGACACGATATAGGTATGGTAACACTTACTGGTGAATTAGTTCGTGTTCAAATGAAACGTAAAAAAATTAAAGAGGAC
Source organism: uncultured Dokdonia sp. (assembly GCF_937910895.1). Lineage (GTDB taxonomy): Bacteria > Bacteroidota > Bacteroidia > Flavobacteriales > Flavobacteriaceae > Dokdonia. The sequence continues at coordinate 146,227 of NZ_CALEMI010000161.1, forward strand.
ACCGAAGAAACGCTTAAATTATATCGTAAAGCTACTCAAAAAGATATAGACATTTGGACAAAAGCCAGAGATCGTGAAGAACCTATGAAGGTAAAGGCACGTCAAATCGCCATACGTCTAGATCTGCAAATGAAAATATCTGATATTGAGTTTCAAGGAGACGCATCCAAAGCTACCTTTTATTACACCGCAGAAGATCGTGTAGATTTTAGACAACTGATCAAAGAGTTTGCTCAAGAATTTAGAACACGTATTGAGATGAAACAAATTGGACTTCGTCAGGAGGCGGCTCGATTAGGAGGGATTGGATCGTGTGGTCGTGAATTATGTTGTTCTACTTGGCTCACTGATTTTAGATCGGTAACCACAGGAGCTGCTCGTTATCAGCAATTATCTCTTAATCCCCAAAAATTAGCAGGTCAATGTGGAAAACTTAAATGCTGCCTTAACTATGAGCTAGATGCATATCTAGATGCTCTAAAAGAATTTCCTAAAACAGACGTTAAGTTATTTACAGAAAAAGGAACTGCAGTATGCCAAAAAATAGATATTTTTCAAGGATTTCTTTGGTACGCGTATGAAGGAGAATGGATGAACTGGCATAAGCTAGCAGCAGCGCAAGCCAATGAAATTATAAAATTAAACAAAGCAAAAGATCCTGTTGCAAGTCTAGAAGAATTTGCATCAGAATTAATAGAAGATACTAAAATTGATTTTGGAAACGTTGTAGGACAAGATAGTCTTACCCGTTTTGACAAACCAAAAACGCCAACCAAGCGCCGAAATAATCGCACCCGAAATAAAAAAAGTGTACCCGCTACAACAACCGATAAAAAGCCACCACAAAAGAAGACAGATTCAAAAAACCCAGCGCAAAAATCGACTCAAAGACCTGCTCAGAAACAAAACACAAATACTAAACGCCCTAATAACAGGCGTAATAGATCAAAAAATAAACCTAATAACAATGCGTAAAGCAGCGATACTTTTACTGCTTATCATTACCACAATATCCTGTGATACCAATCGCGTATATGATCGTTATCAAACGATACAGAATGGGTGGAATATACAGGAACCGGTCCAATTTGAAATTTCTGACGTAGATAGTATAACACCCTACAACGTATTTATTAAAGTACGTAATACCAATGACTATAAATACAGTAATTTATTTTTGATTACAAGAATGAATTTTCCCAATGGCAAGCAAATTACAGACACCCTTGAGTATGTCATGGCAACGCCAGAAGGAGCTTGGCTAGGAACTGGATTTAATGATATAAAAGAAAATAAATTATGGTATAAAGAAGGCGTACGCTTTCGCGAAAGCGGAACCTACCAATTCTCCATAGAGCATGCCGTTCGTAAAAACGGAAATATCACTGGAGACGAACGCTTAGAAGGAATTACAGAAGTAGGATTGCGTATAGAACGCCCTCAAAATCAAGAATAATGGCAAAGAAGCAAATTAAAAAAAAGCAAGCGACCACGACTACTCAAAATAATTTTACAAAATTCATTAAATGGTTTTGGGCATTATTTGCTGGAGGAATTTTAGCCATGGTATTGTTGTTCTTACTCGCTAGCTGGAATGTATTTGGTAAACTTCCCACTTTTGAAGAATTAGAAAATCCTGAAAGTAATCTAGCCACCAAAATAATTTCTGCAGATGGACAACAATTGGGAACCTATTATAATGAAAATCGTACCCCTATTAAATATGAAGATTTACCTCAACATCTTGTAGATGCCTTAGTCGCTACAGAAGATGAGCGTTATTATGAGCATTCAGGTATCGATTTTAGAGGAACGGCAAGAGCGATCGCCTATCTAGGGCAAAATGGAGGAGCTAGTACCGTAACACAACAATTGTCTAAGCTTTTGTTTTCTGACCCTCCAGAATCTACGATTGAGCGTCTCATTCAAAAAGCAAAGGAATATGTAATTGCCACACGTTTAGAGCGTCAATATACTAAAGAAGAAATCATCACAATGTACCTCAATAAGTTTGACTTCTTGTTTAATGCTATTGGAATAAGCTCTGCATCTCGTATTTATTTTAATAAAAATGTAAGCGACTTATCTCTAGAAGAATCTGCCGTTTTTGTTGCCATGCTTAAAAATCCTAGACAGTTTAATCCACACCGAGAAATTTCTAGAGAAAAATCTAAGAGACGCCGTAATCAAGTGTTTAAGCAGATGGAAATAAATAACTTTATTACCACTGACGAAAAAGATTCATTACAGGGATTACCTATGATTGTTAGATATACTCCTGAAGGACATAGAGATGGGATAGCAACCTATTTTAGAGAGAATCTTAAAAAATTCTTAGCAAAGTGGATTGAAGAAAACCCTAAAGGAATAGACGCAGATGGAAATCCAGAATACTATAATATCTATAGAGATGGCTTAACTATTACCACCACCATAGATTCTAGAATGCAACGTATGGCAGAAGACGCTGTGCAAAAGCACATGCCTAGATTACAAGCCGAGTTTGACAAACAGAATTTAAAGAATAAGACGGCTCCTTTTAGAGATATTGATGAAAACGAAGTAGCAGTTATCTTTAATAATGCTATGAAAAGCTCTGAAAGATGGCGTAAAATGAAAGCTGCTGGAAAAAGTGAGAGCGAGATACGCAAGTCTTTTGATATAAAAACAGAGATGAGTGTTTTCTCTTGGCAAGGCGATATAGACACCACGATGACGCCTCGGGACTCAATACGTTATTATAAAAAATTCTTACGTACGGGAATGATGTCTATGGTACCACAAACAGGAGAAGTTCGCGCTTGGGTAGGTGGTATTGATATGGCTCATTTTCAATATGATCATGTTCAGACAGGAAAACGTCAAGTAGGATCTACCTTTAAGCCTTTTTTATATGCTACTGCAGTAGACCAATTACATATTTCGCCTTGCGATACACTCCCTAATACTCTATTTAGTATTGCCGCAGGAAGACACGGAAATACGAAAGATTGGGAACCTAAAAATTCTGATGGCAACTACGGTGGTATGATGACCATGAAAGATGCTTTAGCAGGATCTGTTAACACTATTTCTGCCAGATTAATGAATGAAGTAGGGCCTCAACCTGTCATTGATCTTGTAGAAAAATTGGGAGTAGATGTCCGTAATATCCCTCCAGTACCCTCTATTGCATTAGGAACGGCAGATTTAAGTCTTTATGAGATGGTCTCTGCGTACAGTGCTTTTGCAAATCAAGGTGTGTATATAAAACCACAAATTATAAGTACCATACAAGATAAAAACGGAACTATTCTTTATCAGCATGTACCAAATCCCAAAGATGTATTAAGTGAAGAAGCTGCGTATGTTACCTTAAAACTTATGGAGGGTGTCACGCAATCTGGATCAGGACGTAGATTACGCTCTGGAAAATCCAACCGTGCTGATTATAAAGAAGTCGTCACTGGACATCCTTATGAGTTTACTAATCCTATTGCAGGAAAAACAGGTACTACTCAAAACCAAAGTGATGGTTGGTTTATGGGAATTGTTCCTAATTTAGTGACTGGTGTCTGGGTAGGTGGTGATGATAGAGCAACACACTTTAGGACAACCCGATATGGACAAGGCGCCACCATGGCGCTTCCTATATGGGGGTTATACATGAAAGATGTGTATAGTAATAAAGACCTTGATATCTCTGATGGCAGTTTTGTAAAACCAAAAGATCTTTCCATTGAAGTAGACTGTGAAAAATATAAATCACAAAATCCCAGCAACGATGAATTTGACGAATTAGATTTTTAATTATTTCGTTTAAAACTATATTTCTGACCCTATCAAATTTGATGGGGTTTTTTATGCTTTCGCGAAAGCGTACTCCCCTCTAATTTTTGTATTTTTAGTACAAATTAAATAACGATGATCACAAAGAAAGTTAACGGTGTTCAAGAAGCCTTACAAGGAGTAAAAAGTGGCATGACAATGATGCTTGGAGGTTTTGGACTTAGTGGTATTCCTGAAAATGCTATCGCAGAACTCGTACGCCTTAATGTAAATGAACTTACCTGTATCTCTAACAACGCAGGCGTAGACGATTTTGGTCTAGGTTTGTTATTACAAAAGCATCAAATAAAAAAAATGGTGTCTTCTTATGTGGGAGAAAATGCAGAGTTTGAAAGACAAATGCTCAGTGGAGAGTTGGACGTAGAGCTGATTCCTCAAGGGACACTTGCAGAACGTTGCAGAGCGGCCCAAGGAGGATTTCCTGCCTTTTATACGCCTGCTGGCTACGGTACCGAAGTTGCAGAGGGAAAAGAAACTCGAGAGTTTCACGGTAAAATGTACGTTTTAGAATATGCCTTTGATGCCGATTTTGCGTTTATAAAAGCATGGAAAGGAGACGCTGCTGGAAACCTTATTTTTAAAGGAACAGCTCGTAATTTTAATCCAAATATGTGTGGCGCTGCCAAAATAACCGTTGCAGAAGTAGAAGAACTTGTACCTGTAGGAACATTAGATCCTAATCAAATACATATCCCTGGCATCTTTGTGCAACGTATTTTTCAAGGAGAGAACTATGAAAAGCGTATCGAACAAAGAACTGTGAGGCAGAAACCCTAATCGCATAAAAACTTATTACATCATAAATTGATTATACCGTTAACTCATTGTATACATGGCACTAGATAAAAATCAAATCGCACAACGCATTGCTCAAGAAGTAAAAAATGGATATTACGTAAACTTAGGTATAGGAATTCCAACATTGGTAGCAAATTATGTGCGCAATGATATAGAAGTAGAGTTCCAAAGTGAGAATGGCGTCTTAGGTATGGGACCTTTTCCGTATGAAGGAGAAGAAGATGCAGATATTATCAATGCAGGAAAACAAACCATTACCACCCTACCTGGTGCTAGTTTTTTTGATAGTGCAACTAGCTTTAGCATGATACGTGGCAAACACGTAGATCTTACCATACTAGGCGCTATGGAAGTAGCCGATAATGGTGATATTGCCAACTGGAAAATACCTGGAAAAATGGTAAAAGGAATGGGGGGTGCTATGGATCTAGTAGCAAGTGCAGAAAACATTATTGTTGCTATGATGCATACCAATAAAGCTGGGGAATCAAAATTATTGTCTACGTGTAGCTTACCACTTACAGGGGTGGGTTGTGTAAAAAAGATTGTTACTAACCTTGCTGTTTTAGAAGTAACACCAGACGGATTTTTGCTTTTAGAAAGAGCTCCTGAAGTTTCTATAGAAACCATTAAAAACGCAACCGAAGGAAAACTAATAATCCCAGATCATGTGCCAGAAATGAACCTATAGTTTATGACTATTTACGATCTTCAAAAAAAAACCGCATCAGTATACATATACAGAAGATCGCGATTATGAAACAATTCCTGATCGATTCTTACGTAATAACACCAAGGCTCTTGACTATTTACATAAAACCAATGCACTTACTATTACTTATGAAGATGATGGTGTCTTGGAAACTATATACATTATAGATGTGCTCATTGCAGATACTCAAAATGATATCAAGCTTATCTATTCTGAAGGTAAGAATTTTTATGATCCTATAGATAATACTATAGGTTTTTACAATACGCATGGTTTTGTCTTTAGAAAAAATCAAAAAAAAAGTGGCTCATAAATAATAAAGGATATAATTCTCCTATGGCAGTACTTGCCCATGAATTAATACACTGCTACAATGAGCTGTATGAAACAGATGACTACCTTAAACGCAAAAGAGATCAGTCTTCAAGAGGCGAAAAACTAGACTACATGGGCGTGATCTTTCTTTTCCTAATAAAGAAGAAGAGTTTGCGATTAAAATGACAAATCAAGTTGCCAAACAACTTCAAGAAAACAAGCGCTCTAATTATGGTCGATCTTATTATAAAGTTGCAGATGTATGTGATGTACGAAAACACGTAGAAAACAAAAAAGGAAAAATTTCTCAGATATTTAAATAATAATACTTCCATAAAAACAGGAATCTATAAAAGAGGTTTTTCCTTTTTATTGCATTTTGACGATTAAAAACTCAATAAAATCGATGAAATACACAAAATTTTAACTTTTTCAAAAAAAATTTAAGATTAAAGTTTGCATAAGTAAAAAATAATATTACTTTAGCACTCCCCAAATGCAATAATTGAAACCGATAAAGTGTACGGAAAATCAGTTGAAATGATTAACTAAACTTTATTAAATCTTATAGCTTTAAAACTCATACGAGTGTTTAATGTTATGATTTGTTAGAAATCCGCGGGGGGAGCCCTGCGGATTTTGTTTTTTATCCCTAAATAAACCTACCATGCAAAAAAAGTCCTCTCTACAACCTATCAAATCATTTTTTGAAAGTATGAAAGATGCTTTCACCTTTATGGGTAATTGTTTATACCTAGCTAGAAAAGTGTTTTTGTTTATGATTTAAGCTCCTTTAGGAATCGCTTCTATTAAATTCTGAGTGTATTCTTTCTTAGGATTATTATAAATACGATCTGCCTCGTCTATCTCTTCTATTTTACCTTTATTCATCACCACAAGCTGATCTGCCATATATTTAACCACCGCAAGATCATGTGAAATGAAAATATACGTAAACTTAAAATCTTGTTTAAGTTCGTTTAATAAATTCAATACTTGTGCTTGCACAGAGATGTCTAATGCACTTACAGATTCATCACATATAATTAACTTAGGTTGTACCGCAATGGTACGAGCAATTCCTATGCGCTGTCGTTGCCCGCCACTAAACTCGTGGGGGTACCTATTAAAGTGAGAGCTCTCCAAGCCTACACGGTGTAAGATTTCTATTGCTTTCTCTTTTCGTTGCTCTTTTGTAGAAAATAATTTGTGTACTTCCATAGGTTCTATAATCGCTTGTCCTACGGTAAGTCTTGGGTTTAAAGAAGCATAAGGGTCTTGAAAGATAATTTGTATCTCTCTACGCAAAGCTCTTAATGCTCTCCCTTTTAGTTTTGTAATATCAGTCCCTCTATAAAGGATACTTCCAGCGGATGCTCTGTCAAGCTGTAAGATAACATTTCCTAATGTTGATTTTCCACACCCTGATTCTCCTACAAGCCCTAATGTCTCTCCTTCATATAGTGAGAAAGAAACATCCTGTACAGCTTTAACAACTCTTGAAGCACTAAACAATCCTGCTTTTGAAATATAGGTTTTCTCAACATTACGCACCTCTAAAATAGGCTCTGTTTCATACAACTCCTTCAATCTTCTAGCGCGGTCTTCAGGAATTTCTATATCTGTTTGTAGTGTATTGGTCAGATAATCTTTGATGGTAGGAAGTTTAAGCAATCTATTTTCAAGAGAAGGTCTGGCATTTAACAACGCTTTTGTATACGTATGCTCTGGGGTTTTAAAAAGAATCTCTGCAGAAGCTTCCTCAACAATAGCTCCTTTATACATAACAAGTACCCTGTCTGCAATTTCTTTTACAAGTGCTAAATCATGAGATATAAAAATAATACTCATCCCTGTTTCTTGCTGAATATCCTTAAGTAGTTGTATAATTTCTTTCTGTACGGTAACATCCAGTGCGGTAGTGGGCTCATCGGCGATGAGAATCTCTGGATCGCAAGCAATAGCCATCGCTATCATAACACGTTGCATTTGTCCCCCACTTATTTGATGAGGATACACGTCAAACAATTCCTTTGGATTGGGTAATTTTACTTTTTCAAATAGTGACAACGTCTTCGCTTTCGCTTCTTTCTGAGTCAAAGATGTGTGTTGTTTTAAGATCTCAATAACTTGATACCCGCAGGTAAGAGATGGATTTAAAGAACTCATAGGCTCTTGAAAAATCATAGAGATTACACGTCCACGTATGTCTCTGTAAGCTCTTTCAGAGAATGAAAGTAACTCCTTGTCTCTAAAACGAACATCTCCTTTAACCATTGCTTTTTTATCTAGCAATCCCAATAGAGCAAGTGTTGTAATTGATTTTCCAGATCCAGATTCACCAACAATAGCAAGAATCTCATTTTTATAAAGATCAAAAGAGATGTGATGTATGACTTCTTCAATCTTTTCATTTTGAGGAAATGAAATCGATAGATTTCTAACAGAAAGTAATGCGTCTTGCTTCATGTTTTTCAAAATTACACATTAATTTGTGGTATTTCATCAATAAAATTTACGAATCCTTTTTAAGTAAAGTACCCCAGAACAAGCCCATGAGACATTTCTAAGGAACAAACCATTTGATTTAAAGATAAGCCTCAGAGCATTTAAATCTCGATTATCAAATAAAGAAAGATCTTTAACTTTAAA
>NZ_CALEMI010000162.1 GCF_937910895.1 uncultured Dokdonia sp.
ATAGTCTTATTACAATTTTTACGATTCCTTTTGTGGTAGATTTTGCCTTACGACAATTTCTGAATGCCAACGAAATGATTCAAATAGATAAGCTACAAACCGTGATTCAGATTTTTGCCGTTGTCATTATTCCTGTTAGCATTGGAATGATCATCAAACGGGCAAACCCTGCCTTTGCAGATACGATGAATAAGCCTGTTAAGATTGCTTCGGCGGCTGTCTTATTTTTGGTGATTATCGCCTTGGTTGTAAAGAAAAAAGAAGACATCATTCCTTATTTACAACAAGCAGGAATCGCGGCTCTTGTTTTAAATATCATGACGATGATCATTGGTTTCGCGACAGCGAAAATAGCAAAATTAAATAGCACACAATCCATTACCATCGCTATAGAATCTGGGATCCAAAACGGAACGATGGCGATTGCGATTGCTTCTGGAATTTTACTCAATGAAAATTATGCGATTGCTCCCGCTGTGTATAGTCTTATTATGTTTCTTACAAGTGGGATTGTGATTGGTATAGGGATAAAAATGGCAAATCGAAAGACATAATTTGATGCTATCACCCTCATATACAATTTAATATATAATATATCATCAAATTGGCGTAAAGAGATGCTATGCTTGTAGCTGATGGGATTTCCGATTGTATATATTATTTCCTAAATTTAAATTTTGAAATAATACACATTGTTTAAAAGTGATAACTGTTATTAAGAGTACGAACATTATGAAGAACTTATTTTTAGTATGGGTATTGTTGAGTTCTATTACCATGGTATCTCAGGTAAAAAAAGAATACTATGAGAACAAAACTCTAAAAAGTGTTATAAGTTATGATCGTCAAGGAAATTATAATGGCATTTATGAAACATATACTGAAGATGGTCTGCCTAAGGTAACAGGAACCTACAACAGAAAAGAAGAAGAAATAGGTGCGTGGAAAACCTATTTAAAAGACCGTTCCTATTACATTATTGAATATGATAAAAATGGTGTGATCCAAAGCAATATGGCGTACACTAAAGATCATAAAATTGCCTGGGAGAAACCCTATCTTAATGGTCAGCCTCATGGTGTTTGGAACGAATATCTAGCGAATGGTAATTTGATGATGACTGAAAATTACAAAAATGGAGTCCTTCACGGTATAAGAAAACAATTTGATACAAAAGAAGGAAACATCTTATTGGTCTCAGAAAATTATGTCAACGGAAATAAAGTCGGAGAATGTGCCTATTATCATAAAGACGGAAAGAAAAAAGAGATCTTTAATTATGTAGATGGCAATGTGTATAAAGAAGAATATACTTACCACGACAATGGAAATCTAAAAGAAATACTTTCTACAAAAAATGAATTACCTGATGGAGTTTCCAAATCTTTTTATCCAAATGGAAATTTGGAATCGACCGTGATGGCAAAAGGCTTTAATTTTACCATTAAAAGATATTCGCAAGATGGCGAATTGATTGAAACGATTAAGATGTAAAACCAAAATCCACGGTATTAGAGTTGTAATTTTCTACATAAAAATTAAATAATAATTCTTCTAAATCATATAAGACCGAATTGTTTTATTCGTAGTAATTTCCGTGTGAAAAATTGATAATTTAAAAAATAAAATAAGATGATACGCAAAGGAACAGAAGTAACTTGGAAATGGGGAAACGGACACGCTACCGGCAAAGTAAAAGAAACCTATACAAAATCGATTACCAAAACTATAAAAGGTTCTGAAGTAACCAGAAATGGATCTGACGATGATAAAGCGCTGTTTATAGAACAAGAGGACGGAGATACGGTATTAAAATTAGAAAGTGAAGTAGAAAGAGTAGATTAATCAGACTCTTTGAGCACTTACTACATAAGTTAGTATGAGAATGCACGCTTTAAAGATGTATTGACTATGGTTTTATACGCTCCTGCTGGCTAGGCAGGTTTGCGAAATGGAATAAAGCAGAAGTGTGTGCTGTATCCTACGAAGTACAAAATGTCACACTAAGCTTGTCGAAGTGGCGTACTTAAAGTCTATAAAATTAGCATATCTGTATTTATGAAGAAACCCCAAAAGCTGTTTCCTATACACACTACGATTGTAGAAGAACCCATAACACATTGCCGTTTTTTGCCAGCTACCGTTTTTGACTATCCTTTTTTTAATGAAGGTTTTGAAGAAATAAGAAAAACACAAGAAGCGACACGCTATCGTAGATTAGAGGATATAAAAGATACCGACCCTAAAGATGAACTCACACTTAAAGGATTTGTTTTTCATACCTCACACTGTGGATCGACTTTACTCGTAAGGATGTTACAAACATCAGATCAAATCCGAGTGGTTTCTGAACCAGAAGCTGTTAATGGCTTATTACTCGCTTACCTACTCCATGCACTTCCCAAAGTAGATGTACAACTACAATTACAAAAAATTATTGAAAGCTATCGCCAACCTTTAGGAAACGAGATTTATGTGATTTTTAAATTCACGTCTTGGAATGTATTTATGATAGCGCTATTCCAAGAACTCTACCCTACTACAAAATGGATTTATATAGACAGAAAAACAGAAGAAGTCGTCACATCTCTACAAAAATCTGACGGCGGGATTACACAATGGTGGGATCATCCTGTAGACCATCTTAGAAAACATTTTACAGGCGAAGACTATCTCTACTCCACCAAAGAGGCGTATCTCACACACATGGTTAACCAACACCGTACACAAGCACAAATGTATTCAAACAGAAACGGACAAAAATTCACCTATCCAACGTTCTTAAATGAGTTCGAAAAAATATGTGCTCATTTTGAACTTAAACTCTCTCCTCAAGAAATTGAAGTCGCCCAGAAAGCCACCGCATATTATTCTAAATCTATCTACAAAAAAGCATACACAGAAAGTAATGAGTAATCGTTTTTTAAATCAAACCAAATATTAGAGTATATTTAAAGAAGCATTTAAACAAACCAAGTTATGGAATATACTGTGAAATCTATCAGAGCTTTTATTGGAGCGAAAGATTACGAACTCTCTAGAAACTTTTATCTCGACTTAGGGTTTGAAGAACGAAACTTAGGCTCGAAAATGTCATACTTCAAACTAGGCGATTTTGGGTTTTATTTACAAAATGCTTACGTAAAGGATTGGGTAAACAATTCGATGTTATTTCTAGAAGTGAAGGATTTGGAATCTCACCTCAAACATATCAGAGCACTAGAACTCGAAAAAACGTATAAAAACGTACGTATTTCAGAGATTCACTATAATGATTGGGGAAAAGAATTTTTCCTATATGATCCTTCAGGAATTTTATGGCATATTGGTGAATTCTAAATATTCATACAAAATATTGAATTTCAGGAAAATAACCTCAAAATATATCTTATATACCTTCTTTCAATTTTTTTGAAATAACTTTAACAATAAATTCTGTTTAACGATTTACATAATACGGTAAACATTACATATCTTTACTAAAGAATTAGTAAATATGGCAACCGTAAAAAAAGCAACTACCAAAAATATAACCGCTTCAGATATCATTTCTAAGTACATGGATTATGTATTAGAGCATGGTAAACCACCAGCAACTATCTATAAGTTTTGTAAAGACATCAAATGTACCGAAGCAGAGTTTTATAAATTTTTCGGTTCTTTTGAAGGTTTAAAACAACATGTTTGGGTAGCACTTTATGATAGCACTGTAGCGACGCTTCACAAGGATAAAGATTTTGAAAATTACCCAAACAAAGACAAAATGTTGTCTTTCTTCTTTACGATGTTTGGAAATTTGACTGCCAACAGAAGTTATGTATTATTTGTGTTAAAAGAGCACAGTATGCCTCTTAAAAACCTAGCACAACTTAAAGAATTACGTGTGAAAGTTCGTGACTTTGCTTCATCACTTATTGAAGAAGGAAATGAAGATAAGTCCTATAAAATTACTAAAAATCCAGTATCGCTTTTTAGTGAAGGCGCTTGGGTTCAGTTTTTATTCCTTTTACGTTATTGGATGAATGACAATTCGCCTGGATTTGAAAAGACTGATGTAGCGATAGAAAAATCTGTCAAAGCCATTTTTGACGTATTTGAAACAACACCACTAGAAAGTATTATCGATTTTGGTAAGTTTTTGGTGAAAGAAAATTTTGCTTTCGCGAAAGCGTAAAAAGGAAGATTAGAACCTAAGAACACGTTTAAGATAGTAAGATTCCCTCCTCCGAGAGAATAAAAAGTAAAAATAGATTTCCCCTTGCGAGGAAACAAAGCTTATGAAAACAATAGATCACATACCTACCAACAAATTACAACGAGCATCCAAGCTTGTGAAGACGGGTGCAAAAGTAGGCGTGAATTATGTAAAATATTACGGTGAGAAAGTGGTTAATCCATCACTCACCAAAGATAAATTAAACGAAGATAATGCCGAAGATATATATGACGGCTTAAAAAGTTTGAAAGGAAGTGCGTTAAAGGTAGCGCAAATGCTCAGTATGGAAAAAAATATTATGCCTAAGGCGTATGTAGAGAAGTTTTCGCTCTCGCAGTTTTCTGTACCACCATTGTCTGCACCTTTAGTACGTAAGACTTTTAAAAGATATTTGGGGAAATACCCAGAAGATTTATTTGATACATTTGAAGCTCAAAGTGTAAATGCTGCTAGCATTGGCCAAGTACATAAGGCAATGCTGGATGGGAAGAAACTTGCTGTGAAAATCCAATACCCTGGAGTTGCAGATAGTATCAGTAGTGATCTGGCTCTAGTGAAACCGATTGCTTCCAGAATGTTTAATCTACAAGGAAAAGGAAAAGAAAAGTATTTTAAAGAAGTAGAAGACAAATTGCTGGAAGAAACCGATTACACACTAGAGCTTGCTCAAAGTATGGACATGGTTCATGATTGTGCTCAAATTCCAAACTTGAAGTTTCCAACCTATTATCCAGAACTGTCAAGCGAGCGTATTCTCACAATGGACTGGATGGATGGAGAACATTT
>NZ_CALEMI010000163.1 GCF_937910895.1 uncultured Dokdonia sp.
TCCTTACACAAAAGCTCTTATTGATAGTATCCCTGGAAAAGAGCCAGGCAAAAAAAGGCTTAAAGAAATATCTAAAGAAGATAGAGATCTTTGGTATGCAGGAACATAAATGCAAAAGGTATTAGAATTAAAAAATGTTTCTAAAATTTATTCTGAAACAAAAAATATTACCAATTTTTTATCAAAGAATGATGATACGTTTGTAGCTGTAGACAATGTTTCATTTTCACTTGAAGCTAAAAAAGTTTTAGGTTTGGTTGGCGAGTCAGGATCTGGAAAATCTACCTGTGCCTTAATGGCAATGAAGTTACTCGATATAACGGAAGGAGAGATTTTTGTTAATAATAACAATATTACAGATCTAAAATTACAAGAATTAAAAAAATATAGAAAAGAAATGCAAATTGTTTTTCAAGATAGCTACTCTTCTCTAGATCCTATGATGACTATTTCAAAAATAATTATTGAACCTTTTATTATTCATAAAATGTATTCTACAAATGAAAGAAATGAGATAGCGATAGATTTACTTGAAAAAGTTGGTTTAAATAAAACTTATACGAATAGATATCCTCACGAGTTATCTGGCGGTGAAAGACAACGTGTATCAATTGCGAGAGCTCTTATAAGCAAACCAAAAATAATCTTATTAGATGATTCTTTAAGTGCTGTAGATACAGAAACTGAAGAGCAGATTCTAGAGAGTTTACATCAGATAAGTGAAGATACAACCACTATAATTGTAAGTCATAGGATATCTTCTGCAAAAAATGCAGATGAAATTATAATTCTTGATGATGGTAAAATCATACAGCAAGGTTCTCATAATCAGCTTATAAAACAAGAAGGTTATTACAAAGAATTATATCTAAAACAATTGGATGAGAAAGAAATGTAAAAAAAAATTGGGCGACATTCTTTTTTTTATCATTTTTGATCTAGGAATTACTAAAAAACTAAAAACTACATATTGATTATGAGTGATTATGATTCGAGGGATAATGAAGAAATTTTCTCAAAAGTACTAAGAGCTGGTAGAAGAACATATTTCTTTGATGTACGCTCAACAAAAGCTGGAGATTATTACTTAACCATTACTGAAAGTAAGAAGTTTACAAATGACGATGGTTCATTTCACTTCAAAAAGCATAAAATCTATCTTTACAAAGAAGATTTTACTGGATTTACAGACATTTTAAATGAAATGACTTCCTACATTCTTGAAGAAAAAGGAGAAGAAGTTATCAGTGATCGTCATCAAAGCGATTACCAGCGTTCAGAAACTGTAGAAGATAATGATGGAACTAAAGACGAAGCCGAAGTTCCAAGCGCAGAAGATTTCACCAATGTGAATTTTGAAGATATATAACCATCTATCTTATATAAAATAGTAAACCCCGTCATTTTGATGGGGTTTTTATTTGAACACAAATCAAGAGGGCCTCATATAAAGAGACTTGTTAAAAGCACTCTAAATAGTATACTATACAATAAAATTTATCTTATTTTTAGTGCTTCAGTAGTTAACTGAATAAACAACTCACTAATAGCAACCATTACACTATGCGTTTACTTTACGTTTTTCTATTTTTAGCGATCACTCCTACCTTTGCTCAAACAGGCAAAGTAGATATGTCTTATTACTTACCCCAAGACGTCACCTACAATAAAAATATCCCTACGCCAGAAAGTGTGATTGGGTTTGTGCCTGGAGAATGGCACGTAAGTCATGATAAACTATCTGAGTATATGCGTACGCTAGCCGCAGCTAGTGATCGTATCTCTATAGAAAATAGAGGAACTACCTTTGAAGGAAGACCCATACTTTTGTTGACTATTACCTCCCCTTCCAATCATAATCGTATTGAAGACATCCGTAAAGAACATGTAAAACTTACGGAGACAGGAAGTACTTCGCTTTCTACTTCAAAGATGCCTATTGTAGTATACCAAGGATTATCCATACACGGTAATGAACCTTCGGGAGCAAATGCAGGGCTGGTAGCCGCTTATTACTTGGCTGCAGCACAAGGTGCAAAAATAGATACCTTACTAGAAAATACTGTGATTCTTTTTGACCCCTCGTTTAATCCTGACGGATTACAACGTTTTGCCTATTGGGCAAATACTAATAAAAGTATCAACATCAATGCAGATCCGCAAGATCGTGAGTACGACGAGGTATGGCCTAGAGGTCGTTCTAATCATTATTGGTTTGACATGAACCGTGATTGGTTACCTGTACAATTACCAGAATCTAGAGCCCGTATCAAAACATTTCACCATTGGTATCCAAATATCTTAACAGATCATCATGAGATGGGGAGTAATGCCTCTTTCTTTTTCCAACCAGGAATACAGTCACGTACGCATCCATTAACGCCAAAACTCAATCAAGAACTGACCAAAAAAATAGGAAATTATCACGCAAAAGCACTTGATAAAATAGGTAGCCTTTATTACACAGAAGAGAGTTTTGATGATTTTTACTATGGCAAAGGTTCTACCTTTCCTGATATTAATGGAAGTATTGGTATTTTATTTGAACAAGCGAGTTCGCGAGGACATGTACAAGAAACTGAAAATGGATTATTAGAGTTCAAATTTACGATTAGAAATCAGTTTACTGCGTTCCTTTCAACTTTAGAAGCTGCACAGAGTATGCGAACTGAATTACTCGATTACCAACGCGATTTTTTCAATAATGCTCGTAAAGAGTCTAAAGGTGGAGCGTATGCTTTTGGAAGTGAGAAAGACGCCGCAAGTGCGTACCACTTAGCCGAAGTATTAAAAAGACATAAAATAGAAGTGCATGAAGTCGATAATAGCTTTCGCGAAAGCGGAAAAGAATTTAAAAAAGGCTATAGTTATATTGTACCAAAAAGTCAGCGTCAAAGCCGACTCATCAAAGCCATGTTTGAAAAACGAACCACTTTTGAAGACAGCCTCTTCTACGATATCTCGGCTTGGTCATTCCCGCTTTCTTTTGGATTGAATTTTACGGAGAATGCAACCATCACAAATGCTGGACCTGCCATTCAGGAATTGCAGATGCGTACGCCAAAAGCAGTGACAACAAGTACCTACGGCTACTTGATGCAATGGCATGAATACTACACGCCTAAAGCACTTAACAAAATCCTCAACGCAGAACTACGTGCAAAAGTAGGTATGGAGCAATTTACACTAGAAGGAAACTCTTATGACTATGGAACCATCTTTATTCCTGTGCAAAATCAAAAAATGAATGCACAAGAATTGAATGCGTTTTTAAGTACCATTTCTAAAGAAAGTAAAGTAGACATCACTGCTGTTGGCACAGGACTTACCGAAGGAATTGACCTAGGTAGTGGACAGTTTAGAGCACTAAAACCTACAAAAGTAGCGATTGTTCTAGGAGAAGGATTTAATCCGCACGATACAGGAGAAATCTGGCATGTATTTGATACACGCTATGATATGAAAATTACAAAATTAGATATCAAAAATTTAGATCGCGCTGACTTAAGCCGTTATACCGATATTATCATTCCACATTCGTTTGGTGTGTTAGATAAAGGAAAAACAGAAAAATTAAAAGATTGGGTACGAGACGGAGGAACGCTGATTGGATATCGTAATGCTGCCAATTGGTTGGAAAGAAACAAAATGTTGAATATCTCTTTTGAAAAAACAGAGAACCTTGCCAAGAACGTCACTTTTGAGCAACGTAGAGATTTTAGTGGTGCGCAAGTGATTGGAGGTGCTATTTTTGAAGCAAAACAAGATCGTTCTCACCCAATTAATTTTGGGTATGAAGATGATCGGATTTCGCTATTTAGAAACACGACCATTTTTATTAAAGCAGATTCAACGAGCTATAAGAATCCTATTCAATACACTAAAAATCCGTTACAATCAGGATATATTAGCAAGATCAATTTAAAAGCGATTCCAGAAACAAGACCTTTTGTACACCAAAGTTCAGGAAGAGGAGAAATTATTCTTTTTACAGATAACACCAATTTTAGAGCCTTCTGGTACGGAACAAATAAGCTATTAATGAATGCGATCTTTTTTGGAGAGGAAATGTAATTTGTAAATGATGGCAATGCATACGCCTAAATTCCCCGTTCATATCACAGGAACTCACGGTGTCATCATACCCGAAGAACACGCAGTTCCTTTTGCAGAGGCTGGGCATAAACGCATTCACATAAAAGCATTTTTTGAGGATCAACAGATAGAATTTCATGGAGCGCTTCGTTTATATCAAGGAAATTACATTGTGAGTTTTGGAAAACGATATCAAAAAGCATTGGGAGTCTTCCCTACCGATTTTTTTGAGTTTCAACTTTTTGAAAATACCACTACCTATGGGGTAGAAATTCCTGAGACAATGCAAGCTGTGATGGATAGTGATCCAGAAGGGTTTTCTTATTTTAAAAAATTAACTGACGGTAGAAAAAGAGGATTGATTTATTATGTAAAACGGTTTAAAAACGATCAAACGCAAGTAGATAAATCGCTACTCATTTTTGAAAATCTAAAACGAGGAATTACCGATCCGCGAGAATTAATTAAACGATAATAAACACATCAATCAATATCAAAAAACCAGGCTACAAAAGTAGCCTGGTTTTTTATATTTAGAGGTTAACCAACACAACACGTTCCATTAGGTTGTATGCTTCCAAGGCACCTCAACCCAGATGGGAAACCAGATTGAACTGCTGGATATGAGCATTCACCATTACCATGATTTTCATAATTAGTAGTACATGGGCAAGGATTTTTAGATTGTCCTCCTCCAAAAATATCTTTTTGTTCCGTTGTACTTAATTGTTTTCCTAAATTCAGTATTTTTTTCATAATTAAAATATTTAAAAATTAAATGAAACTTGGTCATTTATAGACACCCAAGTAATATGTCTATTCATCACGATAGAATATCTTTAGCTACAGAACACTTTGACATAGAAAAAGTATTCTAATTATCTTAAGTCTTCTGTTATCATATATGCCTTTCTACATATTCCATATTCAAAGAGAACTAATCATGAGGCTAGGAATCTTGAAATAGTTTTATAGTAATACTATAAAATCTATCTTCATCTATTAAAGGAGATATAGTATATCCTCCATTTCGAAAATGTTGTAAATTCGTTATCTAGATAATTTTAGAATTTACTATTTTGCATTTTCTTCATATACAAAGTGATTAAAAAAATCATTGTAAGTTACATAAAAACAATAACTTAGACAAAAATATAGTAACTTAATTAATACGTATAAATACGTGATTGAAAGAAAAAGAAGTATTCTATTTGGGTTATTTTAACTTTTAAAAGATAGTAATCAATCCATAATAAGTTGTAATTGCTATAATACTTTTTAGTAAATAGAAAAACGTGTATCTTAGAGTTCATTTTAAACCAAACCATTAAAAACAAAAAAACATACCCTATGAAAACAACATATATCGCAAGCGCTCTGATAGCAATGGCATTATTTGCAAGCTGTAAAGAAGAGACAAAAACCACAGAAAAAGAGGTCGTTGAAGAAGTAAAGGAAGTCGTAAAAGAAGACGTTGAAATCAAAAGGCTCAAAATGGCATTAGAAGCAAAAAGTGACAGTAAAGCTACTGGAAGTGTCGTTTTTGAAGAATCTAATGGTACCGTTAGTACGATGGCTGCTATCCATGGTCTTTCTGAAGGCACACACGCGATTCATATCCATGAAAAAGCAGATTGCTCATCAGCCGATGGAAAATCTGCAGGAGGACACTGGAATCCTACTGCACAACCACATGGAGAATGGGGTGCAGAAACGGGATACCACAAAGGAGACATTGGAAACTTTGAAGCCGATGAAAATGGAAACGGCGTGGTGAACTTCAAAACAAACGAATGGTGTATTGGATGTGGAGACGAAAAGAAAGACATTGTAGGAAAAGCCATTATCGTTCATCAAGGAACAGACGATTTTACGTCACAGCCTAGTGGTGATGCTGGAGCACGCGTCAGCTGTGGTGGGATTATCCAATAACTAATTTTTTAAATTACACTAAAAAGCCTTTATGCTAAAATTAGCTTAAAGGCTTTTTACGTTTTAGGAAACACCAAATTAAAAGAAATCCAAACAACGCATATTTTTAAGTATCTTGATCCTAAATTTATAAAATCACTGAATTGAAAAAGAGTATTTAAGTACATGACAAATACGATCCCAGAATTATATTTTCCCTGTGATGCCGATTGGCGAGATTGGTTACACGATAACCACACAACAACAAAAGGGGTCTATTTAATTTTTTATAAAATAGAAATAAATACCCCATCCATGCGTTGGGAAGAAGCGGTGAAAGTAGCGCTCTGTTACGGTTGGATCGATAGCACTGTCAAAAGCCTAGGCAATGGAAAACGAAGACAGTATTTCTCTCCGCGAAATCCTAAAAGTGTCTGGAGCAAACTGAATAAAACCTATATCATCACCCTTGAAAAGAAAGGACTGATGCACGAAAGCGGAAGACGCCTCATTAAACAAGCCAAAAAAGACGGCTCATGGACACTCCTAGACAATGTAGAGAATGGCATCATTCCAGAAGATTTACAAATAGCATTTGATACCAATACAACAGCGTATACAAACTTTCAAAATTTTGCCCCAAGCTATCGAAAAAGCTACCTATACTGGCTCAATCAAGCAAAGCGAGAAGCAACCAAACAAAAACGCATTCAAGAAATTATTCTCCTATGCGAAGCCAATCAAAAATCAAGAGACAGTGGTGGTTGGGGTCAGAAAAAGAAGTGATGCGTACTAAATATGAGTCAAAGTTTAAATTTTCAGCCCTTAATTCGAATAACTAATTATAAGATTTCCGCTTTCGCGAAAGCGTACACAAAACCAATACCAACTATGAAGAAAATACTTTTTCTTTTGATTGCATTAAGCATCACACAAAACTACGCGCAAACCACCTTAAAACCCGATGCGGTTTTTGATGGAGAAACACTTCATAAAGATTGGGTAGTGGTCGTGAGAGATAGTATCATCGCCTATGTAGGCGTTTCAACAGACAAAACAGATCGTCATTTTACCATCCCCTTAGAAGGCATGACGTTAATGCCCGGATTGATAGAAGGACATTCGCATTTGTTATTACACCCGTATAATGAAACGACTTGGAACGATCAGGTATTAAAAGAATCCCATACCGAAAGAGCCATACGAGGTGTGGTACACGCAGAAAACTCTTTATTGGCAGGCGTGACCACCATGAGAGATCTCGGTTCTGAAGGTGCTGGATACAGCGATGTCTACTTAAAGAAAACAATCGATCAAGGCATCATTCCTGGACCTCGCCTATTGGTTGCGGGACCAGCAATTGTCGCTACGGGAGCCTATGGTCCTAAAGGATTTCACGAAGGTGTCACCGTTCCTCTCGGCGCAGAATCTGCCAGCGGAACCACTGAAGTCATCAAAGCCGTGCGAAGACAACTAGGCAATGGTGCCGATTTTATTAAAATCTACGCCGACTACCGTTGGCGGGCTGGAGAAACCTCGCAACCGACTTTTTTACAAGAAGAACTCGATATCATGATTGCAGCAGCAGAAACCGCTGGACGATATGCCGTAGCCCACGCTAGTACGCCCGAAGGGATGAAAAGAGCGATCCTTGCAGGGGTCGAAACTATAGAACACGGAGATGGAGGCACCTTAGAAACCTTTAAACTCATGAAAGAAAAAGGCGTTGCTTTCTATCCTACATTGGCTGCTGGAGATGCCGTCTCTCAATACAAAGGATGGAATAAAGCCACAGACCCAGACCCCGATCGCATCCGTATTAAAAAAGCCTCTTTTGCACTTGCATTACAATCGGGCGTGACGATTGGTTTTGGCGGGGATGTGGGCGTGTATACGCACGGAGAGAATTATCGCGAACTCGAACTCATGGTGGAATATGGGATGACGCCCATTCAGACATTACGTGCAGCAACTGCTGTCAATGCAAACGTATTTCATTTGGAAAAACTAGGAAACATTAAAGAAGGCTACTGGGCAGATTTGATTGCCGTACCTGGTGATCCTACAAAAGATATAACCAAACTAAGAAATGTGACGTTTGTCATGAAAAATGGAAAAGTATATAAACAAGAAAAACGATGAGAAAATTTTTAAGTATTAGTAGCTGTATTCTTATTTTTCTAACGCTAAGTTGTAAGGATGGGTCTAAAGAAATCCCAAAAGAGTCTTCCAAGGAATCCAATAAAGAAAGTTTTGATCTTGTGATCTCCAATGCTAACGTCATCGATGTTCAATCTGGAGAAATCACCAAACAAACCTTGTATATCAATAAAGGCATTCTTGTAGAAACCACGCCTGAGATGAAAACTGGTTTCCACACCTTTACACATATCAACGTAAAAGGTGCGTATGTGCTTCCGGGTTTTTGGGATAACCATGTACATTTTCGCGGAGGCGAACCCCTCATTGCTCAAAATGAAAAATTCTTAGCCCAGTACATCAACTACGGTATCACCACCGTGCGTGACGCAGGTGGTGATTTGACACCTCAAGTCCAACAATGGAATCAAGAAATTCAGGCAGGTAAACGTATAGGACCTACGATTTATACCTCAGGACCAAAACTTGACGGTCCCAAGGCGCGTTGGGAAGGTTCGTTGCCTGTAAGTTCGCAAGAAGACATTACCACCGCATTAGACTCATTGCAAGCACTCGGGACAGATTATGTGAAATTGTACGATAGTACGCTTTCGCGAAAGCACTATCTAGACATCATAAAAGCTGCCGAAACCAGAGGTATGATTACCTCTGGACACATGCCATTTACCGTCGAATTAGAGGAAGCGATTGATGCTGGACTCGACAATGTGGAGCATTTATACTATGTTTTGAAAGGCTGTTCCTCCAAAGAAAAAGAGATCACCCAACAAATTATAGACGGTAAACTCGGTTTCTGGGGAAGCATGGCGCAACTCATCGCCACTTATGACGAAGCGACTGCAAAGCAAACCTTTACACGACTTAAGTCCAATAACGTTTTTGTCACCCCTACCCTTCATATTGGGGATATTTTGAGTTATTTAGATGAAGTCGATCACTCGCAAGACCCATACCTTTCTCATCTAGAAGATGCCTTTGTAAAAACATACGAAGGACGTGTAAAAGGCGCTTTAAACGCTTCCGCGAAAGCAAAAAAAGACCGCAAAGAACTCCAACAATTCTTTATTCAACTCACTAAATCTTTACACGATGCGGGCGTACGCATCCTTGCCGGCTCAGACTGTGGCGCGTTTAACTCCTACACCTATCCTGGCCCATCGCTTCACAAAGAATTAGAGCAAATGGTAATCGCAGGACTCACTCCTCTACAAGCCCTACAAACCTCTGGATACAACGGAAGCCAATTCCTCCAAAAAGAAGGCTACGGCATTGCCATCAGCAACAAAGCAGATTTAGTGATACTCTCGAAAAATCCACTAGAGGATATTAGGAATACACAAAGTGTGATACATACGATTAAAAATGGGAGGTTGCATACGATTGAAAATACAGACTAAAAAGAACATTCAGTCATCTCGACGGCAGGAGAGATCACACATCTAACTATGGCTTTAAGGTCAAGTTATGATTGATCTACTTTATGCGATTTCTCGTCACTCGTACCTCGTTCTGTCGAAATGAAGAGCGCAGTCATTTCGACAAAGCGTAGCGCCGAGCCTGCCTGCCACAGGTAGGAAATCTCATGACAGTAGGCTTTTCTGATATAAAAATGAGCCGCTTGTGGGATTTCTCGGCGTTACATTTTGTCGAAAAGACTATAGGTTGTCAGGCTGAGCCTGTCGAAGCCCAAACTAAGGATAGCCCTTCGACACGCTCAGGGTGACATTCAGGTGAAATAGAAGAATCTTCTATGATTGAGTCATTTGCTCTATCCACGGGCTAACTTTTTCATACGTATCCATGATTCCTTTGACGAGTGCTTTTCCATTTTTGAGAAGTTTTACCGCTTGATGTAAGGTTGATTTTTCATCATTTAGATTTGCAATAGTTCGCTTTAAACGATTCCAAACACCTTTTTTCTTAACCTGATCTGGATTCGTTTCATTCTCAACTTTCTCTAAAGCCTTAGCTGCGTTTTCAAGTTCTTTAGCAGCTTCTGCTTCTCCATTCTCTGAAAGTTCAAAAGCAAGTTCATTTAGACTCCCTTGCAAAGAGATATTACACTCTTTAAAGTTAAGGGTGTTCGCCTGTATATTAGAATGATCTCCTGTATTAACTGTTTGAGGGTTGTTTATAAAATTTATTTTTTGATTGTATGGAATACTATATTCATCTAAAATTGCTTTTATACTAATATTCTGATTTGAAATTGGATCATAGTGATTTAGGCCTCTATCTTTATAGGATAATATTAGTTTTTCAGCCAACCAGTTCTCTTGAGGTTTTCCTATATGCTCAGATATTTGAGTATATTCTATTAAATACGATTCATCACCAAAAGGATTAATATTATACTGCAACTCTGGTTTCTCACTTTTATACCCATCAAAAATGGCATTTAAGGTTGCTCGAAGTTGACTAATATATTCAGTTTTAGAGGGTCCTTTTACAGAGACATCAATCGCACGATCCCATTCACGAACTAAGGCTGTATTTCCTTTTCCATCCTCCAGAATCACTCCATACCGCCATACAAAATAGGTATTTCCTTGCTTTCTAATCTGATCACTATGCTTCACAATAAAACGAGAGATGGTATGCGGTGGTAACGCATGATCTGCTTTGTATTTTAGCATCAGACTATCTCCTATTTCAAAAGTAGGAAGATTAGCAGGTTGATCTTCTTTTAATAAATGAGGTATAATTAATTTATTTCCTTTACCTATTTTATAAGCAAGTTCATAATTCAATATTAAATCAAACAAAAAGTGATATTGATCTTTAGGATACCGCTCTTTATCTTTTGCAAACACCTTCTTAAAATCAGATAAGGCGATCTCATGTGTTTTTTGATTATGTACCCAATTGATAATTTGATACACTCCATCACTGATCCATTCTGGATTTAAGATCAAGGTATTGTATTGTTCCATCCCTTTATACCAGAAACTAATTCCTAACGCATGTAAATCTTTTAATAAACGTTCTGAATCTTCTATCCCATATTTTTGAGCAATCGTATCAAAAGTCTCCCTTGTAATTAATTCCCGCGCTTCTCCAACTTTATTTTTAGTAAATAATTGTTCTAGTTCTTCTTTTACTTGATAATAACTCTTAGGGATTTCCTGATATTTCCAAGAAGGGTTATTTGCAATATAATCAGATAGATCATTTCGAAATTTTTTAAACTTTTGTTTGTCTTTTTCTATATTTAAATAATACACCCCTGCAATCGCATATTGTTCTTTTAAACGATTGATCGGAATCTCATAATGATGTGTATCTCGTTCATTTACTAGAATAATCGCTTCAGAATTCCCTCCGTAATTTTTCATATGATCCAACCAATACTCCAAGCTACTGGTATCTTCAGTACGTCCATTATACACTAGGAGATACAAACAACGTTCAGAAAGAAAGAATTGATGTATAGCATGCGTAACCGTGTGTCCTGCAAAATCCCAAATCTGAACGTTAATATTCTCTTTAGCAAGTTTCCATGTGGAGGTATCTACATCTGCCGTACTTTCCTCTGGGTTTGTCATTCCTGCATTGAAATCTATTAACTTTCTTACCATAGAAGTCTTTCCAGATCCTTTATCCCCTAAAACAATAATACGTGCTTCATTTAAGAAAGTCTCAGAAGTTTTATTTAGCATAGTTAAATATGTTGCAATAGCAACCGCCCCCTGACTCATAACCTCTTTAGGTACGTTAGGTTCATAAAACTCTAAATCATGAGATGAATTTAATTTTAATGATGTATTATATTTGTCATAACTTTCTTTGTACAAAACTTCATTGTTATCAAGGATCGCTTGATTAAAGATCACATTACCCCAATTAAAAAAAGTAAGATAATTGTTCGGAGCTAATGCTGCAGAAAGTTCATACATATAATAACTATCTTCATAAAAAGAAATATCCTTTTTTTGCTTAGCCAACTCATAGAGTGCTTTTCCATAATAAAAATAAACTTCAGCATTCTTCGGAAAAAGTTGTTCTGCTTTTTTTAATTCTATTATAGCATTAGCAAACTCATTCTTTGAAATAAAATGTATTCCTCTTTCTAAATGCGAACGAGCTTTTTCTTCATTAACTCGGTACTCTTTTGCAGAAAGAACCTCCCAAGACTCTATATTATCTTGAATTAGTTCATAAAATTGTTTATAATGATAGGAAATAAAGAAATCATTATCGCCTTTTTCTATAAGTACTGGAATATTTTCACCATACGCATATATAGGTTTATATGGTATTTTAGCTTTATTAAAGTAATTTACCAATTCACAATTGTCTAACAAGTATAATTCTTGAAATAACTTTTCAAATTTTAAAGTATACTTTTTTATCCAATCTGCTAAAACGTTAGGATTCTCATTATCAATTCTTGATGGTAATGGGAGAACTGTTAAATCTCTATAGTCATTTGAATCCAATCTGTAATTAACACTTTGCTTTGCTATATCAATTATACCATCTAAATTTTGATTATTCAAAACAAAAACTAGAACCAAAACGCTAGGCATTAACATATTGCAAACACCACTAGTGTCTGAAAGTCCAGTCCTTGAATCTATTAACGTATAGTCATATTTAGACTCTAAGAACATAGCTAATGTTCTAAAAAAGGTAGGAGCTTCTTTATATAGTTCGATCCAATTAATGCTATTCAATTTTGCAACATAATCTTTATCAAACCTTCCAGATTTAATTAGGTCTATACTCAAACCTTTACTCCCTACAGGTGCTCCTTTGATAATAAACCTGTTAATATTTTTGTCCAAAAATTGCATGAATTTATCTTCATCATTATTATTATCAATTTTAATAAATTCAATAAATTCAATAATTAAATCGACTAGTCCAGGTTTCGATAAATCTTCAGTGTTTAGATTAAAAAAAGAATGAAGTCCTGGAGCTTCTAAATCCCAATCAATAGTTAATACTCTTTTTTTATTTTCTGCCATTATACAGGCAACATTCATAAGAGACATAGTCCTTCCTACTCCTCCTTTATAAGAGTAAAATGTAATAACCTTACCAATCATATCCTTATCGTAGTTTTCGTTATTCATTTTTAGTATATAATGGAGGTGTTAAGGACTCTTTTTTACGAATGATTTGCTTTTGTTCTAGAATCCATTTTTTTATTTCTTCATCGGTAGGTTTTTTAATACTTGAACAAAGCTTAACTAAGTCTATTTCTATTTGGTTTTTTATATCAAAATTTTTTGAAAAATTAGTTTCTAAAAAATCACGAAAATCCTCCGTCTTATTATTGTCTTTATTCTTTTTTATTGAAAGAATTATTCTGCGTATTTCCTTTGCATTCTTATTATTAATGCAATTAGGTAATATATTTATAGATCCTTTATGAATTATTGGAAGTATGTAACAAAAGTCATTATTATCTAACGCCTTTCTTATAATTTTTTCAACCTCTATTGCATAGTAAAGTTCTCGGGCACACCAATCATTATCTTCGTGAAGGTATATATAGTTGAACAAAGGAATGAAAAAATGAGATTTTATGATACTATCATATATTTTATCGTCAAATTCAACTCCCCATCTAATAGAATCTTCGTCAAAAAAAGCATTTTTCAAGTTAGTTACATCCATGGCCTCGGTTTCTACTATTTCTTTGAAATTTTTCAAAAAACCTCTATTACCTTTATTCCTCCGATAACTAATGAAAACAGAATATTCAAAACTCATTTTAAATAATTAAATTATAATATACAACCCAAATATACACTACACCAGCATTTTACAAATTACAAAACTTATTTATTTTTATTATATACAAATCAGATTTTCAAAACCTCCCCCTTAACACCCCTTTAACACGCCCCTTTCCCAACATTTCCGTACCTTAGAATCCGTATTAAACCCACCATAATGACCAAAAAAATACTCTTAGTATTTCTAGCACTTGCGCTTGCAATTCCGGCATCCGCCCAAAAGAAAAAGAAGAAAAACAAAAAAGACAAAGACGCTAAAGAAGCCAAGTGGGATGTCGCCAATCCTGGGGCAAGCTTTAACTATCAACCGCATTCGTTTACCACAGATGAAGGGACGTGGATGAACTTGGATGTGAGTCCTGACGGGAAAACGGTGGTGTTTGATCTCATGGGAGATATTTATTCCATGCCGATTTCAGGTGGGAAAGCGAAGGCGCTTCGCACGGGGATTCCGTTTGAAGTACAACCTAAGTTTTCTCCAGATGGTTCTAAAATTTCGTTTACAAGTGATGCAGGCGGTGGCGATAATATTTGGATCATGAATCCAGATGGTAGCGAAGCTAAAGAAGTCACGAAAGAAACGTTTCGACTCCTCAATAACGCTGCGTGGACACCCGATGGGCAATTTCTGATTGCACGTAAACACTTTACCTCTGGGCGTTCGTTAGGCGCTGGGGAATTATGGCAATATCATATCACAGGCGGCAGTGGGTTACAACTCACCAAACGTAAAAACGATCAGCAGGATGTCAACGAACCTTCGGTGTCGCCTGATGGAAGATATCTGTATTATAGTGAAGATGTCTATCCGGGTGGAAGTTTCCAATACAATAAAGATCCTAACAAACAGATTTATGTCATCCAACGCTATGATTTTAAGGATGGGGATATCAAAACCCTCACCAATGGCCCTGGTGGTGCTGCCCGTCCTACGGTGTCGCCAGACGGGAAACTCCTAGCGTTTATAAAGCGTGTTCGCACCAAATCGGTGTTGTATATTCATGACTTGGCGACAGGTGAAGAATGGCCGGTGTATGATGCGCTCAATAAAGATCAGCAGGAAGCGTGGGCGATTTTTGGCGTGTATCCTAATTTTGATTGGATGCCAAATAACGAAGAAATCGTTTTCTGGTCGGCGGGAAAAATCAATAAAGTCAATATCAAAAATTACAGCCATTCCGTGATTCCGTTTACGGCAGATGTCACTTTACAAATCGCCGAAACCGTGCATTTCAACTCCCCTGTCGCTCCTGATGAATTTGATGTCAAAGTGGTTCGTCATGCCACGACGTCGCCTGATGGAAAAACGTTGGTTTTTAGTGCGCTCGGAAAGCTGTATAAAAAGACGTTACCTAACGGAACACCGCAACGCATCACCACCCAAAACGAAGACTTTGAATTTGAACCTTCATTTTCGGCAGATGGACAACAGCTTGTGTATGTCACGTGGAATGATGAAAATTATGGAAGTATTCGTTCGATATCGATCAACGGCGGGACATCACAGACATGGACGACAGAAAAAGGGATTTATCGGACGCCTTCTTTTGCTCCTGCCTCGGCAGGCGCGAACAAGATCATTTATCGCAAAGAACCTCGCAATACCGATCAGGGGCTCGCTTTCGCGAAAAAACCTGGCATCTACACCCTAACACAAGGACAACAACCGAAACTGATTACACAAAAAGGAGAATATCCGATATATAGCACCGATGGGAAACGCATCTTTTTACAAACAGGAGGAACGTATTTTGGAGATTTGACTAAGAGTTTGATTTCAGTAAATCTGGAAGGAAATGACGAACGTACACACGTGACTTCAAAATACGCCAACCGACTCGTCCCAAGTCCTGATAACAAATGGATTGCCTATACCAATCTTCATAAAGCCTATCTCGCGCCTTTGGTGATGAACGGGCAGACCATCGATCTTGATAATAACTCCAAATATGTTCCCGTCTCACAAATCGCCAAAGATGCAGGGATCAACCTTCACTGGTCGCCTAACGGTCAAAAAGTGATGTGGACACTCGGAGATCAGTATTTCTCTAACGAAATCAAAAACAGATTTACCTTCTTACCTGGATCACCAACAGAAGTTCCAGAAATGGAGGTGAACGCAATTGTTATTTCGCTTAAAGCGAAAACAGACAAGCCCTCAGGCGTTACCGCATTTACCAATGCTCGTATCATCACCATGGAAGGAGATCAGGTGATCGAAAACGGAACCATCGTTGTGACTAATAATAAGATTACGGCGATTGGTCAGAATGTGACGATTCCATCAGGAGCAAAAACGATTGATGTGTCTGGAAAGACCATTATGCCAGGAATGGTGGATGCACATGCACACGTGGGCGCTTTCCGCTACGGACTTCCCGCTCAAAAGCACTGGCCATTTTATGCCAATCTAGCGTTTGGTGTCACCACATCACACGACCCAAGTGCGAATACAGAGACGATTTTCACGCTAAGTGAACTTTTAAAAAGTGGTAATATGGTCGGCCCACGCCTCTACTCTACTGGTTTTATTCTGTATGGAGCCGATGGTGATTTTAAAGCAGTGATCAACAATCTAGATGATGCCCGTTCTGCGATTCGTCGTACGAAAGCGTTTGGTGCCAAGTCCGTAAAGAGTTATAATCAACCGCGACGTGAGCAACGTCAGCAAGTGATGCAAGCGGCACGCGAACTCGGCATCAATGTCGTTCCCGAAGGTGGTTCGACATTTTATACCAACATGACCATGATTATGGACGGACATACAGGTGTGGAACATAATATTCCCGTAGCGCCTGTGTATAAAGATGTATTGGAATTATGGAGCGCTAGCAAAACGGGGTATACACCAACGCTAATTGTGAATTATGGAGGAATCAATGGGGAATATTATTTCTACCAAAATGATAACGTTTGGGAGAATGAAAAGCTTCTCAAATACACACCACGTACGCTTGTCGATTCCAGAGCACGTTACCGTACGATGATCCCTGATGAAGAATATCAAAACGGACATATCCTTACTTCTGAAACCGTGACCGCACTTGCCAATAAAGGCGTAAAAGTCAATATGGGTGCTCACGGACAATTACAAGGTCTCGGCGCCCATTGGGAAACATGGATGTTGCAACAGGGTGGGATGACCAATTTACAGGCATTACAAGCCGCTACCATCAACGGTGCGGAGTACATCGGTGCGGGTGATGAAATTGGTTCGCTCAAAGTAGGCAAACTCGCTGATTTGATTATCATCGATGGGAATCCGCTTGAAAATATCCGAGATACCGAAAATGTCACGCATACGATGGTGAATGGTCGTTTATACGATACGTCAACGATGAATGAAGTAGGAAACACAGAGAAAGAACGTGGACAATTCTGGTGGGAAAACACTAGGCAGAGTGAAGCGTTTCCATGGCATGAGGAAAGTAATAGCTTTACAATCCCAGGATGCGGGTGTCACGTGGGGCATCAATAAATACGAAAAACGAAAGTAGAAATACGAATGCCGATTGAATAACGTGTACGTAGCATCCTTTAGGTGGTGGTGTATTCAAAATGATTTGTAGCTTTTGGCACAAATCAGTTTTGAATCTTCCGTTACTATGAAGTTAAAGTCATGAATAAATACGAAAAACGAAAGTAGAAATACGAATGCCGATTGAATAACGTGTACGTAGCATCCTTTAGGCGGTGGTGTATTCAAAATGATTTGTAGCTTTTGGCACAAATCAGTTTTGAATCTTCCGTTATTTTGAAGTTAAGAGCATGAATAGGTCTAGGTACGAAGTTGGAAGTTGGAAGTTGGAAGTACAAAATAAAGCTTCCCTCATAGGAAGGTCTGTGCTGAGCACTTCGACAAGCTCAGTGTGACACTTGTCAAAGTAAGGAATTGAGGGAGGTGTGAAATCCCTCTAACCCCCAAAGGGGGAATAAAAATAGAGTAATACTCTAAAATAGAACAGTACGCTATTTTGGAATGAGCAAATAATAATTAATTAAGACCTCCGTCTTCACGGAGGTGAAAATGAATAACCATGAAAAAAACACTATCCCTATTTGTATTTGCTAGTCTTCTATGCATAACAACGTATGCACAAGACAAAACGATGTCGAAAGATATGATGTCTCAAAAAGTGAGCGTCCCTATTGATGAAACGGTCGTTACCAATCATACGACGACGATTAAAGGGAAAACAATTCCGTACACTGCCACGGCTGGGTTTCAGCCGGTGTGGAATGAGGAAGGAATGCCGATCGCTTCTCTTCTATACACCTACTATAAACGTAGCGACATCAAAAATGATGAGAACAGACCGTTGGTGATTTCTTTTAACGGTGGACCAGGATCTGCTTCGGTGTGGATGCATATTGCCTATACGGGACCTCGTATTTTAAAAATTGATGATGAAGGGTTTGCTGTGCAACCGTATGGTGTAAAAAGTAATCCGAATTCGATTTTGGATGTGGCTGACATCGTCTTTGTCAATCCAGTGAATACAGGCTATAGTCGCTTGATTCCTGGTAAAGACGGGAAGATGCCAGACAAAAAACTATTTTTTGGCGTGAATGCTGATGTCAAGTATTTAGCTGAATGGGTCAATACCTTTGTCACTAGAAATAATCGCTGGCGTTCTCCTAAATTCTTAATTGGTGAAAGTTATGGTACGACCCGTGTTTCTGGTCTGGCAGCCGAACTTCAAAACAGCCAATGGATGTACATCAACGGGGTAATTCTCGTATCTCCAACAGAAATAGGATTTGAATTTGATGGGCCTGTCGAAGTGGCGAATCGTCTTCCGTATTTTACAGCAGCAGCTTGGTATCACAAGATGTTACCACCTGCCTTGCAAAACAAAGACCTTCCTGAAGTTCTAGCCGAAAGTGAGCAATATGCGGTGAATGAACTCCTTCCTGTGATGGTCAATACTGGGTACATCGATCCTGCGAAAAAAGAAGAGGTCATTAAAAAAATGGCGTATTATTCTGGTTTATCAGAACGTACGATCAGACAACATAACCTAGAAGTACCTAAAGCGTATTTCTGGAAAGACTTATTAAGAGATCGCGATGGCCTAACCATCGGTCGATTGGATTCTCGTTACAAAGGATTGGATGTGAAAGAAGCAGGAGATCGTCCTGATTATAATAGCGAACTCACCTCTTGGTTACATTCCTTTACACCAGCAATTAACTATTACTATCAGGAAGAATTAGGTCTTAAAACCGATTTAACGTACAATATGTTTGGGCCTGTGCGTCCTTGGGATCGCACCAATAATAATACAGGAGCTGCATTGCGAGAAGCGATGGGTGTCAATAAAAATCTAAACGTCATGATTCAGAGTGGATATTTTGATGGCGCAACTACGTATTTTAATGCAAAGTATGTGATGTGGCAACTCAATGCTTCAGGAAAGCTTTCTGATCGATTGAGTTTTAAAGGATACCGTAGCGGACACATGATGTATTTACGTAATGAAGATTTGATTAAAGCCAATGATGATATTCGTGATTTTATTCAAAAATCATCGGCTAATATCAGTCAAGGAGCGAGATACTAAGCGTGTAATAGAATCACATTTTTGCGACTAAGGGGTGGTGTTTATGAGTACGCTTTCGCGAAAGCGTATAAAGAATCCCTAATAACTCGAAAGCAACTAAGAACAGAACAAATACGCTAAAGCTTATCCTGAGTGCCACATTGAGCTTGTCAAAGTACTCTAGGGATAAGAAACTAAAGAACTAATAACAGGAGATTCCCATCTACACGGGAATGAAATAATGAGATGCCCGTCGGAGTTTATCCTGAGCGATAGTCGAAGGGCGGAAATGAAGACTATGAAAGCAATACAGAAAATTAGACAGTTAGGATCACAATGGGAAACACAAGATCCCTTTTTATTTTGTGCTTACCACTTAGATCAGTATCCAAAAGGGAATGACCAATTAGGACCTGACGCATCACTTGCGGGGCGTAATATTGGAATGGATTTTAACGGAAAAGATGGATGGAATATGTATCATGGACGTACGGTTCCTGGTTTTCCTGCGCATCCGCATCGAGGTTTTGAAACCATTACCATCGTAGAAAGAGGACTCGCCGATCATAGTGATTCGTTAGGAGCCGCTGGGAGATTTGGAGAAGGTGATGTCCAATGGATGACCGCAGGTAAAGGCGTGCAGCACAGTGAGATGTTTCCGCTCTTGAATACGGAAGGAGAGAATCCGTTGTTACTGTTTCAGCTATGGCTAAATTTGCCTAAAGCGAGTAAAATGGTACCACCACACTATAAAATGTTATGGCACGAAGATATCCCTGTAGTGACCCACAAGGATGAGGAAAATCGTGAGATACAAGTAAAAGTAATTGCGGGAACTTACCAAGATACCAATGCATTATCACCCGCACCCGATAGCTGGGCTGCTCAAAAAGAGAATGGGGTTGAAATCTGGTTAGTGACTTTAGCTCCTAATGCAACGTGGTCAGTTCCTACAGCAGCTTCGGGTCTTAATAGAACGCTTTATTTTTATGAAGGTCACGAGATTGCAACCGAAGGATATCAAATCCCAAAAGGACACGGACTCGATCTAATTCCTGATCAAGAAATTACGATACAAAATGGAGATAAAAAAGGGTATTTCCTTTTCATTCAAGGGAAACCCATTGGAGAACCTGTAGCAAAACAAGGACCTTTTGTGATGAATAGTTATCAGGAAATCAACGATGCGATTGCTGAGTATCGCCAGACAGAATTTGGCGGTTGGCCTTGGCCTTCGCATGATCACACGCATGATAAAGAAAAAGGTAGATTTGCGATCCATGCTGATGGTAAAGAAGAAATAAGGGATTAATATCATTTCCGCATTGAAATTATCTTGCTAAAGTATACTTTTATACAAGAAAAAGAGGCCGTCTAAAAACAATTTAGGCGGTCTTTTGTATTTTGAAGATTTTGGTTCTTTCAGTTTTTAACTCAG
>NZ_CALEMI010000164.1 GCF_937910895.1 uncultured Dokdonia sp.
ATTTTACACTGAAAAGATAAGATTCAATATAGATTTAGAAACAAAAACCTCCGAGCAAAATGCTCGGAGGTTTTTTTTGTTTTAGTAACTAATCAAAATACTGTACTATAAAATATTGTTTAATTTTGGTCTTTTAACTGCCTGAACAAAAGAAACATCATAACCAGAAAACTTCTTTAAGTAGCTTTCTATAGAAGTTCCAAAAGCATCGTTAAAACCTGTTTCGCCTCCAGAGCGTAAAAAAAGTTTCACACTTCCTGGACCTGCTAAATGTGCTGCTGCTAAAATACCAGATTCGGTAATTTTAACGCCTCCTATCCATCTTCCTGAATAACGCTTTATATCACGTCTTAATACCCATTTATTACGAGAGGTATTTAATAGAAATGCTTTTTCTTGTAAAGCAGGATCTTGAATAAAATTCTTTGTGTTTTTTATTCCTATAAGATCTAACGTAGAAGCCCCAAATTGGTATTTGCCAAGATATCCAAAGGTGTTTATACTAAAATAATTACCTTGGGATTCTTTAAATGCGAGTGCTTCTTTAAATCCAATATACATTTGCCCAGTAAGAGCTAAGGGGAAATAAGAAGGAATAACATCCTGAAGAGTTTCTTCAGGTAAAGGAGCAGTATAAAAAAGGTCTAAACCTTTTGTTGAATATTGAGAAAAGTCTTCTGTTTTATTGAATTCCCGTTTCTTTTCTAAAATATTCCCTAGTGACAATAGCCCTATCATAAATGGAAGAACTGTAATTTTAACCAGGTTTCTTATCATATAATCGCTTTTCGACTGCTAAGATTTTTAACTTTAAAATCTTATAAAGTGCTGTCTATTTCGGCCGGCAAAAATACAATAATAAAATAATCTACCAAACAAAAATCGACAAAATAACAGAAATTACCGTTTATTTAACAAAACCCTTTATTTTCAATGCTTTTCGTCGATTTTAATATTAAGATTCTTTTAAGAAAAAACATTTAAAAAACATAAATGCTCTTTTTACCCCCTTTTAAAACGTCAAGCGCAACACTAAACTGCAATCATATTGACATTTAAAATTACGATTTAAGGGAATTCACGAAACCCAACTGCCTCAAAAGTTAAGAACAGGGTTATTAACAGTTTTATTTGTTGTTAACGTCTTACTCCTTGGTTGCTAATCCAGCGCTTATAGGCGGCACTATTGGCATTGTGTTGAGAAAGTGTCTTTGCAAACTTATGATATCCAAATCGCTCTATATCTGCTACAAAATAGTAATAGCTATGCTTTTCTGCATTAAGAACAGCATCTATAGCAGAAATATCTGGCATAAAAATAGGACCTGGAGGAATCCCAGCATTTCGATACGTATTATACGGAGATTCTATTTCCAGATCTTTGTAGAGTACTCTCTTAATAACCATATCCCAATCATCTGCTTTCTTTTTTAAAGCAAATATGATCGTTGGATCGGCATCTAGCTTAATTCCTTTATTAATCCTGTTTAGATATACGCCTGCAACGCGAGGTCGTTCTTCTACCTTCGCTGTTTCTTTATGTACAATTGAAGCTACCGTGTAGACCTCTTCTGGAGTCATTTTTAATAGTTTGGCTTTTGCCATACGCGTATCATTCCAGAAACGCTTATGCTCTTTAAGCATACGGTCTCTGAATCCTTTTGCCGATATATTCCAGTACAACTCATAGCTATTTGGGATATACATAGTAAGCGCTGTTTGATCTGTAAAACCATTTACTTTTAAGAAATTTGGATCTTTCATAGCTAAAAGCAACGAGAGACTATCTGCCTCTATTTGAGTGGCAATACGTCCTGCTAGGTCTTCAATACGTTCTTGATTATTGAATGCGATTTTAACGGGCTTGTTTTTACTGCGTATTGTGTTTATAATGTCATTATTATTCATTCCCTTTTTAATAACGAAATGACCTGGTTTAATATTAGAAACATAATCCTTACGCTCTGCTACAGAAATAAAGGATGCAACATCTTCCAATAACGGTGCAATATCTTTTTTTACATCTTCAAAAGTAGCATCTGATCTTACTAAAAGATAGGCTTCCTTATTTTCAAATGCTGTGTTAGGAGAAAAAATAGCACTATAAACAGTGTACGCAAAAATACCTCCAACAACAACCCCAACAAGGACAATGATCAACAAAATTCGTTTAATATACATTATAATAGATATTGAAATAATAATTCGTTTTTATAGCTTTCGCGAAAGCGTACTCCTTCCCCACCAACTCTTCTCCAATCTTTTTTAATTCCTACCATCACAAAACCAGCATTTGTAAATAATTGAACACTATCCTCATTATCTTCGAGAATATTGGCATATAACTGATGCAACTTTAAACGTGTCTTTCCATAATTGAGAATCAATGCCAACGCTTCCTTTCCATATCCTTTTCCTCTATTCTCTTGTGATTCAATAAGAATTCCGACACCCGCTCTTGCGTTATGCGGATCATAATCAAAAAGATCAATGAGTCCTATAAGTGTTTTTGATGTGACTTCGCAGATGGCTAAACGCAGTTGTTTTACCTCATAAATATCTTTATGCGCATTCGAAAGATATTCTTTGATACTATATATAGAAAAAGGCACAAGGGTTTCGCTTACAGACCATAGACGCTCATCATTTTCTATACGATGTATGTCAATTAGATCTTCTGGTTCCAAAGCTCTTAAAAAAACACTATTTCCCGTGAGTGTTACCATGTGATTTTTCCTTCAAAAACATGAGTGGCGGGACCAATAAGAAAGATATTTTTATATCCATCTTCGTCTTTCTCAAAACTCACTTCAAGTTCGCCGCCTTCTACAGTAAGGCGTACACAATTTGATGTTGTCTTTCCTTGTTGATGCATCGCTAACGCTACAGCGGTCACACCCGTACCACAACTCAGTGTCTCATCTTCCACCCCACGCTCATAAGTGCGAACTGCAAAAGTATTTGCTTCCTTTTGAGACACGAAGTTAATATTACTCCCAGCGCTACCGTACAAATCACTATATCGGATACGCGCTCCTTTTTCTTTTACGTTTAAATCTGACAAATTTTCAGCAAGTTCTACATGATGTGGAGAACCTGTATCTAGAAAACTATATTCGGCTGTAGCTGTAATCTTAGATACATCTTGCATTTTCAAATGTACCATGTCATCTATAATCGTAGCTTCATGGACCCCATCAATAGCCATAAAAGAAGTAGTGTCAGCTATGATATGTAACGCTTTCGCGAAAGCGACAATACAACGCCCCCCATTTCCACACATACTACTCTCGTTACCATCTGCATTATAATATACCATTCTAAAATCTAATGATTCATGATTCTCTAAAAGAATCAATCCATCTGCACCTATGCCAAATTTACGGTCACAAAGCTTAGAAATAAGTTTGGTATCATCTTTGGGAAAAAACAAGTGCCGATTATCAATAATGACAAAGTCATTACCAGTTCCTTGATATTTAAAAAATGGTATTGTCATGTTATACATAGATGAACGACAAAAATAAGGAATTAGCATATTGTCTCTGCTGTTAAAAGGCAGTTAAATATGAAATGTGTATATACTAAAATTTTAATTTTAACATTATATAATTACCTAAATGAAAAAGACAATGAAAAAAATAGCAAGTTTACTTTCTGTTGCTGTCCTAGCAGGTGTTATAACTCTAGGCGCTTACAAATTATTTATTGAAGCTCCAGCTTCTACCCCTAACATAGTACAAAACCAACCTACTATTCCAGTATATACTCCAACGAGTTATACAGCTGCTTTAAATTCTGATATAGATTTTACAGAGGCTGCCGAGCGAACGGTGAATGGTGTTGTACACGTGAGTAACAAACAAGAATACACACAACCACGTAATATGATGGAATTTCTACGGGGTGGAGGACAAAGAGGTGGTATCGTTGGTGCCGGAAGTGGTGTCATTATCTCTGGTGACGGTTTTATTATTACTAATAATCACGTGATAGAAGGTGCTACCGAAATTGAAGTTGCCTTAAACGATAATCGTAAGTACAAGGCAGAACTCATTGGAACTGATAAAAAAGCAGACATCGCACTTATTAAAATAGATGTTGAAGGAGATGATTTACCGTATATCCCTTTTGGAGATAGCGATGCCGCTAAAGTAGGAGAATGGGTACTAGCTGTAGGAAACCCTTTTAATCTTACTTCTACTGTAACCGCAGGTATTATCTCTGCAAAGGCAAGAGATATTGATGAGTCCGATGGAAATAACCAATCGTTTATACAAACTGATGCTGCCATCAATCCTGGAAACAGTGGTGGTGCTCTTGTAAATACATACGGAGAGCTTATAGGTATCAATACTGCAATTACATCGCAAACAGGATCCTATGTAGGCTATGCGTTTGCTGTACCCTCCAACAATGCTCGTAAAATTGTAGAAGATATCATGCAGTATGGTTCGGTACAAAAAGGAATATTAGGAGTAAGAGGAAATTCAATAAACTCACTACGTCCAGAATCAATTGAAAAATATGAAATCACAACAACCGAAGGATTTTATGTAGATGTGGTTGATTACGAAAGTGGTGCTGAAAAAGCAGGAATAAAAAGCGGGGATATCATCAAACGTATCGACAACATAGAAATTAATAAGTTTTCTGATTTATCGGGGTATATCAGTTCAAAACGCCCAGATGATGTCGTTCAAGTTTATTTATTAAGAGAAGATAAAGAAATTACAGTTCCAGTAACACTTATTAAGTCTGTTACTTTTGATATAGAGAGACTAGGAATTCAAGTAAAAAATGCTTCTCCTAAAGAACTCTCTAAAGCGAAAGCGAAAAATGGAGTTATTATTAATAACACATTATCACCTGCAATGAGTCGGTATGGTATTGTTGGACGTGTAATATCTGAAATAGATGATCAGAAGGTTACTGACATAGAGGATGTAAAACGAATCTTTAATGAAAAAAATCCTAACGAACCCGTTAGTATTGTTTATGTAGATGACAATGGAGAACGCAACCGTCTTATATTTGAAAATTAAAATAATTACTAATAAATATTTTTCAATTATTAATCACAAATATTTAAACTATGAATTTATTAAAATTAAAAAAACATGAACTTAGTAAAGAAGAACAAAAACTAGTTAACGCTGGTTGGGTTTACTGCACTCGTAGCGGAGGTGGAAGTTGGATAGCACCTGATTGGCAATCAGCTTATCTTTGGGAAAATGTCTGGCAATCCATGGGACAAACTACACATTGCCAAGTTCAATCCGCATAATCCAATTGATTACAAAAAGCTCTTTTATTTTAAAAGAGCTTTTTTTTGTGTTTTACTGTTACGAAAACGTTTGAAATCTATACTTTTGCCGAAAATTCAAAAAGGATGTACCATCAAAAAACGACATCCAATAACGTAAATAGTAGTATGAGTCATTTAGATACTTACGAAACAGAGCTTTCATTTCAAGCAGACCGTCGTAGAGCGGCAGTAGCCTTTATTAAAATTGCAAGTGATTTATGGTATGATAAATCCATAGAGCTTGTTCTTTTTAGAAATCAACTTATGGACAGAAACGTAAGTGAGATTTTAGATTTACACGAGTATGCAGGTGCTTTTGTTGAAAAACCTATCTCTATTTTTGATAGTGTTGAGATTGCACAAGCTATTAAAACATTAGAGTTACCTCCTGCAAAACTAGATATAGGAAAACTTACCTATGAATTTCACCTTGAAGAAGGTCATATAAATGCAACCTCATTTGTAGCAAAAAAATTAAAACCCGCAAAAACAAGTGATGATATCACACCAAAAGATGTTGTTCTTTATGGTTTTGGACGTATAGGACGTTTATTAGCAAGAGAGCTTATGACACGTACTGGAAAAGGAGCACAAATGCGATTACGAGCTATTGTCACTCGTGGTAAAATAGACGCTACTGTTTTAGAAAAAAGAGCTTCCCTACTTAAGAGTGATTCTGTGCATGGAGATTTTGCTGGAACTGTAGCAATTGATGTCGATAAAAAAGCGCTTATTATTAATGGTACTACAGTACATATCATTAGTGCAAATGCACCAGAAGATATTGATTATACTGCGTATGGCATTGATAATGCACTTGTGATTGATAATACAGGTGCTTTTAGAGATCATGAAGCCTTGAGTAGACATCTTGCTGGAAAAGGAGTTGCTAAAGTATTATTGACAGCACCAGGAAAAGGAATCCCAAATATTGTTCACGGTGTCAACCACCTAGAGCACAATCCTGATGAAGTGTCTATTTTTTCTGCAGCGTCTTGTACTACCAATGCAATTACCCCAGTTCTAAAAGCGATAGATGATTCTTTTGGAGTAAACTATGGACATTTAGAAACTATACACGCATATACTAACGATCAGAATCTTGTTGATAATATGCACAGTAAATACCGTAGAGGAAGAGCCGCAGCGCTTAATATGGTCATTACAGAAACAGGCGCGGGAAATGCTGTGAGTAAGGCATTACCAACATTTGAAGGAAAATTAACTTCAAATGCCATTCGTGTACCTGTACCAAACGGATCTCTAGCGATATTAAATTTAGAGCTTAATAAAGAAACTACTCTGGAAGAGCTTAATACCACCTTAAGAAAGTACGCTCTTGAGGGTGATCTTGTAGAACAAATAAAATACTCTATAGATAACGAGCTTGTTTCTAGTGATATTATAGGATCTTCGGCTCCTAGTATTTACGACAGTAAAGCTACTATTGTAAGAAAAGGTGGAAAAAACGTCATACTATACGTATGGTATGATAATGAGTACGGATATAGTCATCAAGTGATCCGACTTGCAAAATACATCTCTAAAGTAAGACGTTTTACTTATTATTAATAGCATAGCTTCCTTAATAATATTGTATAAGGAATCACCTTATTTTAAAAGCTCACTTACACATAAGTGAGCTTTTATTTTATGACTAAAGAACCAAGTCTTACTTCTAAACGTATTTAAGTTGATTATTTCTAGTATTTTTGTTGTAAATAAACCTACGAGATAGTCACATAAACTATTTCTAATTGACCAAATACCCTAAAAACCCATGACAAAAGCAACACTCCCCCTTCTCATTTTATGCTTAGGTGTGCTCTTAAATGTACAAGCTCAAGAAACACAAAACGAAGACACTTCGCCCAAAACCGTGATAGAACAATATGATCAAGTCATAGAATCTAGCGGTAATTATAATAATGGTCCAAAACGATATAAAGTTATTGAGCGTCCAAAATTAGAACGCTACCGTAAACAACTTACTGATAGCGTGACTTCGCTAAAAACAAACATCACAACTCTCAATAAACGTATAGAAGATCAAGCTGCTGAAATTTCTAGCCTAAATACAAATCTTAGTAACACTCAAAAAAGCTTAGCTGATATAAATCTAGAGAAAGATAGTATGAATTTTTTTGGCTTACAAATGAGCAAAGGCAGTTACCAAATGATGATGTGGAGTATCATCGGGATATTATTTTTAGGACTCCTGTTATTTATATTCCGATTTAAGAGTAGTAATACCTTGACATACCAAGCAAAAAGAAAACTAGAAGAACTAGAGTTGGATTTTGATGATTATAAAAGGAAAGCTTTAGAAAAAGAACAAAAATTAGGAAGACAATTGCAAGATGAACGTAATAAACTCCTTAAACAATCTAAAAGCTAGAGATTAATAAGATACTAAATTAAAATCTGTATTTTCGAATACAGATTTTTTTATGCATATACGTTTAGCCACATTACAAGATTTAGAAGTACTCGTATCCCTCTTTGATGGATACCGTGTTTTTTACAGACAACCGTCTGACTATGAAAGCGCTCGCTCTTTTCTTAAAAAACGACTTCAGCATAAAGACAGTGTTATTTATATCGCTTTCGCGAAACCTGTGCTAAGTGCAGTCGAAGTAGCAGACTCAAACATAGCTGTAGGTTTTACGCAGCTCTATCCTATTTTTTCTTCGGTAAGTATGGAACCGATGTATCTACTGAATGATCTGTTTATAGATCTCGATTTTAGAGGTCAAGGTATAGGACAAGCGCTTATTGATACTGTGAAAGCACTATGTCGTGATGAACACCAAAAAGGAATTGTCATACAAACCGAAACTACAAATCCCGCACAACATCTTTATGAACGTTTAGGATTTAAGAAAGACCCAGATTTACATTACTTTTGGGCGACTTCAAAATTATAAGTACATGTACAACTTACGTCCTAATGATGAGCGATCTAGAATCGCCGTAATTTTCTTAATTATTACCATTATACTTGATCTTGCCTATTTTTTTTCAGATATCACTGAATACAATATGATGGAAAAAATTAATGATGGTATAGCTATAGATCAAGATCGAGCAGATATTATAGGGACGCTACAAGGGCTCTTTGCAATAGCTTACACCGTCTTGTTAATTGTTACAGCTACTATGTTTATAAGATGGTTTAGAAGAGCATATTACAATTTATCACAAATAGTGACTATTGACAACTCAGAAGGATGGGCTGCTGGTGCTTGGTTTGTCCCTATTTACAATTTGTTTAAGCCAAAACAAATTATGGATGAACTATGGGAAAAAACAAATAGAATTTTAAGTACACAAACACTTAATTACATCAAACAAGAAACTAATATTATAAGTATTTGGTGGGCATTATGGATCATTTCTGGTATAGGAAATAATATTGCGACCCGTATGTATCTCAGAGCAGAAACTGCTGAAGAATATATGACTAGTATCTCTTTAAGCCTTTTTATGTATTTATTTTCTATAAGCTCTGCAATTGCTGCAATATTTATCATAAAGAGATATAGTAAAATGGAATATTTATTAACTACTATTAGAGAAGATACTTCTTCTACTCTTGAAGAAATTCCAATCTCGTTATGACTAAAGTTTT
>NZ_CALEMI010000165.1 GCF_937910895.1 uncultured Dokdonia sp.
ATATTATCGAATTTATAAACTAATTCTTATGAGCAATTTAAGACCATTTCACCTTGCCATTCCTGTAGATCATGTTGAGAAAGCAAGAGTTTTTTATCGAGATATTTTACAACTAGAAGAAGGAAGAAG
Organism: uncultured Dokdonia sp.; assembly: GCF_937910895.1. Taxonomy (GTDB): domain Bacteria; phylum Bacteroidota; class Bacteroidia; order Flavobacteriales; family Flavobacteriaceae; genus Dokdonia. Next base: position 130 of record NZ_CALEMI010000165.1, read on the forward strand.
TAGCGATCACTGGGTCGATTTTAATTTTTTTGGACACCAACTGGTGATTCATTATAAAGAAAAGAATCAAACAGAAAAAGACCATCATAATGAAGTCGATGGAAAGGCAGTGCCCGTACCTCATTTTGGCGTGGTCTTGGAGTGGGATGATTTTCACGCTTTCGCGAAAGCGATCACACCTCACGTCACCTTTGTCATCGAACCTTATATCCGATTTGAAGGATTGGTAGGAGAGCAAGCCACCATGTTTTTTTATGACCCTTGCGGAAATGCACTTGAATTTAAAGCCTTTAAAGACGATAGTCAGTTATTTGCTAAGTAACCTTGCCTCATACAGGGAAAAACCTAAACCTAATATCCCGTTTGGTACTGAAGCAAGTTTATTAAAAAGCGGGATTAGTTCAACTAGCTATTTTGAATGCGTCTTTCTGACTTTACAAAAACAGCGTTTCACTACCAAAAAAGTCGCCAATTTCTTGACGACCTTTTCCCAAAACCAACCTTAAACAAGGGTTCCTTTCGAATTCCCTATCTTTTATACACGTTATATTGTGTGCTATTTTAATTTCTATCTACTGCATTTATGTATACAAATAAGACTTTAAAGACCTTTAGAATTTCATATTAAGCATATTAACTATTGATGAACAACTGCCCAAGATCATAGCACATCCTCAGGCAGTGATCACCAAATCAACTTAACAAACTCAAATACTCTATATTTTTAATTTTCTTTTTCAAAAGTGGATTCTATATTATTTTCAATTTTTATGATGAATTATAATTTGCTTTCTGATACAAATAAACAATGAGAAAGCGCCTTCCTACAAGTAAACGTGTGCGAGGTGGAAAAAAGGACTTTAAAAAGGAATTCTAGAAAGCCTTACTGTACTTAGGGTTATGGTATATTTAGATAAATCATCCATAAAAAACAAAAAAAACGGCAGGAGTGTCAAATTATCTTGGAGAGGAGGTATGAAAGATATTTACGCTTTCGCGAACCTGCCTAGCAGGCAGGAGCATATAAAAACAATGTATCTTTTTTAGAACTAGTTATTGTTATGTAAGCTTATAATTGAATGAAGTAGGTGGCATGGAATCCAAAATGAAGATTGCCATCTCTGAAATTGAAGTTATTTCCTGTCTTGATAATAAACTGATCTTCTACGAAGTCTCTCGCATTGGTCAATTTGAATTGTAACAGTACATCAGACAGTTCCCAATTAGCTCCTAAACTAAAAGGACCGTAGGTATCTACAAAATCTACAGGATTTGGCACATAATAATATTCTGATACGATAGACACGTGATTGCTCACTTTATATCTGGCTCCAAAACCTAGTGCAAAATGATGAGCACTCTCATCTGCTACAAGTCCATCTTCTGCTCTGTAAACGTACGTAGGAGCAATTTGTAATGAAAAGTTTCTAGAAATTTTTCGAGCAATTAATACTTGTGTGGTAGCTGCAAATTTATCTTTAGAAGACACTTCTTTTTCCATGGGAGACCCTTCGTATAGTGGCAGTCTAATTGAAGATTTTTCTCGATAAACACCTCCTTGAAATAGGGTAATACTAAATGGAAATGTTTTTCCAGAATCTCTTTGATAGAACAAACGGTATTTTCCAAACACATCTACAGATCTATTGTCTGTACTATATCCTGCGCCAACAGTAAACCGATCTAAAACTCCGTAGTCTAGTCCTACTCTACTGTTCCACTTATCTGCCACAAACGTTTGTGTGGGTTCGGAATCTGGAATGGGTCTATTCCAAAAACGATTCATAGAAGAAATTTCTAATACTCCTTTTTTTCTAGTCTCTACGGAGTGTCCTATAGAAATATGTGTTCCTTTAAAAGTTGCTATGGTAGGTTGTGATTTTTCAACAGTTTCAGCTTCTAGAGCTTTCAAAAGATCTTGCGCATGTATCACTTGAATCATGCTCAAAAACAAAATAGTACACAGAAATTTATTTTTGATCATCATTGGGTACGTATTGAAATTTAAAAGATACTTGGATATTCTTTGCAATATTAGGAGATAAAATGGGTGGAACTTTAATCTCATAATCTTTTATTAAGACCTCAAGTTCTCCGCTAATAGTATACGCTCCATTTGTTTTTATAATAGTAGCCTTCATTTCTATAGGCTTTGTAATGTCACGTAGGGTAAAAGTTCCTTTTATAATTCTTGTTTGCGATCCTTCTTGGTTGGCATCAAAACCAATAATGTCTCCTTCAAAAGTGGCTTTAGGATATAGGTCTGATTCTATATAGCTTTCATTAAAGTGCTCATACATTAATGACTTTTTAAAGGTGAAAGCACGCATCAATATTTGTACTCCTATTCTACTAGAAGAAGGATAAAAAAGACTTAATACTTGGTTGTTGGTTGCCTGTATATTTTCTACAGAGGTATAGGAGAAAAATGTAACTTCTCCTTGTCTGGTAATATATCCATCTTGCGCATGGGCAAAACTTATACTATACACGGAAACTAATAATAGTAGTAGTTTATTCATTGACTTCTTCCAAAACGATGCAATTTAATAAGATTGCATCCATTAAAAACCCTTTAAGTATTCCTTTTACTTTTACCGCATCGCCTATCGTTAACGTCTTCACTATAGACGCTTGATCTTTTTGCATCTCACAAAGTACGAGGGTATCTATATTATTACCTCTTAAAAGCAATGAATAAGTATCTCCTTTCTGTGTGACTTGGTACAATATCCCTTTTATTTCTATTGCCTTTTCTATATATTGATTAAATGATGCTTCTTTATCCTCATCAAAATCTTTAAATAACTCATTGGTTGTAATACTAATTTCTGTTTTTGCTTTCCGTGTATCAACTCCCTTATGATTAAAAATATAGTATATTCCTAGTACACAAGCAAGGCCTATGATACTAAATATACTTATTTTAATAGATGAGTTTGTTTTCAAGTTTTTGTTTTTAAAAGATCTTTTCTATAATGATAGTAGAACAACAAGGTAAATAAAACATCATGTATGTCACAAATGTAACTTTCCTCGTCTAGTATTGCTATATGTAAAGTTTACAAAATTGCTGAAACGGAAAATTTACGATTAAAAAGGAATCCTAAGGCTTTAAAATACAGTCTCGTCTATCACAAAGCATTATTTTAGCTGTAGATTAATTGAATTATTTTTAATGAAATATCATCCTTATTATTTATATACTGCACTAAGCATCGCTGTACTATATGTCATCATAACACTTATTACTACTCCATTTTTTATACAATTGAGTATGAAAAGTGCATTATCTAATGACATAGAGGCTGCACAACAAGAGGCCTACATTATTGCATCTATGAGTGAGGGTATTACAGAAAAAGCTGATAAAGTAAGACTCAAAGAACGTATTCAAAAAAGTATTAATAATACAAATACTAAAAATGTATTTAACTCTGTGTTAGATTGGTCTGGAAAATATGTGTGCTATCCGGACAATAAAAAAATAGGTGATACTCCTCCTCTAAGTGAAGCACTAGCTTCAGGCATACAAAACGAACTTACTGGCGAAGTGTTATATGATATGCTTTTCAAAAAAGATGACTCTATACAGGTTTCAGAAATTATTCGGTTAACGCCTGTCGAAGATTCAGATTGGATTATTGCTAGTCACATTAATAGAGAGAAAGTGATTGAGCAGGCAAAAAGCATACGCCATCAAATCTACATTGCGTTTTTAATTATAGGGTTAATTACCTTGATTTTCTTTTTGGGATCTATCCGGATCATAAGCAGTTATTACGAAAAACAACTCGCTTTAAAAAGCACAAAACTGGAAGATGGTGTTCTTAATTTATCTAAGCTCAATGCTTCTCTAGAAAACTATCAAAAAAACTTATCCGATTTTAAACGTGAGCGTCAGGAAGAACAAAAGATAGCAGAGCGACAAAAAGCAGAAACACAAGCAGAAACAATTGATTCAGAAGAAACAAAAACATCAAAAACAACCACAAAACAGCGTATCCTTACCTACGTGCGTAATGAGTTACTACCCGTAGCAACAGAAGACATTTCTTATATCTATGTAGAAAACACCATTACCTATATTATACGTAAGGACGGGAAACGCTCCACCTCAAGTGAGAGTTTGGATTTGATCTATTCCTATCTAGATGAAAAGCTATTCTTTAGAGCAAATAGGCAGATTATTGTAGCCATTTCGGCTATTGAAAAAATCACAAAATTTGGTAACAGTAAACTTAAGATCCAAGTACATCCCACTTCAGAGATAGACATTGTTATTGGAAAGAATAAAGCGGCGGCTTTTAAACAATGGTTAGATTTATAGTAAATTCATTCTCTACTATTCATTTCGTTTAATGCGTAGATAGCTGTTATATACGCTTTCGCGAAAGCGTATCATTGCTTTTTAAATTATTTATAATTCAGTCAAATAATACATATCCCTAATTTTCATCTGGAAATATGGCTGATATTCCATTCATATAATTGAAAATAGTTATCTTCGGCGAGTTGACTAAAAAATGACTAACTCTATGCAAATTCTAGGCATCGATATAGGAGGTACGGGTATAAAAGGCGCTCCTGTAGATTTAGAAAAAGAAGACTATTTAGGAGATCGTTTCCGAATTCCTACACCACAACCTGCAACACCAGAAGCTGTTGCAGAATGCGTGCAGCAACTCATCAATCATTTTGATTGGAAGGGTCCCGTAGGAGTAGGCTTTCCTACAGTGATTGTAGATGGGCAAGCAAAGGCTTATGGAAATATGGACAAAAGTTGGCTCAACGTCCAAATAGATAAACTCTTTGAAGAAAAAACGGGACTTCCCTTTACAGTAATTAATGATGCAGATGCCGCTGCGTATGCAGAAATGCGCTTTGGCGTTGGTAAGGGTAAAAAAGGATTGGTAGCTGTGATTACAGTAGGTACAGGTATAGGAAGTGGTCTTTTTTATAATGGGCAACTGATTCCTAATTTTGAATTTGGACGTATCCCATACAAGAAAAAACCCATTGAAGTGTATGCTGCAAATTCTGCCCGAAAGAGAGAAGAACTTTCGTATGAAGAATGGGCTGAGCGTTTTAATTTCTTTCTAAAGCAAGTAGAACTTATTTGTACTCCGGATCACTATATTTTAGGAGGCGGAATTAGTAAACATATAGACGCTTTCAAACATATCCTCACCACTAAGGTTCCTTTAGTAGGAGCAAAAACAAAAAATCACGCTGGACTTATAGGCGCTGCTTTTGCGGCTATGGAAGCGATGGAGACCTCTGAGAAGTAAAAAATCCAGCCATTTTATGAATTGACTGGATTTATAGTATGTGTTTTTTTACTATTTACTATTTGCTATTTGCTATTTATTTAATAGTTGCCTTTTACACTACTAAGAATTCATCATTCTATGACGCTCTCTTGCCAATAAAGTATTTTTAAGAAGCATTGCAATCGTCATAGGACCTACGCCGCCAGGAACTGGTGTGATATAAGATGCTTTTTTGCTAACGGCTTCATAATCTACATCGCCTGTAATATAATAGCCGCGCTCTCTGGTTTCATCGGGTACACGTGTAATGCCTACGTCAATAATGACAGCGTCATCTTTAACCATCTCTGCTTTTAAGAATCCAGGTACGCCCAAAGCGGTAATAATAATATCTGCTTGCGAAGTAATTTGCGTAATATTTTTGGTATGACTATGCGTGAGGGTTACTGTAGAGTTTCCAGGAAATCCTTTACGTCCCATTAGGATACTCATAGGACGACCTACAATATGGCTTCTGCCTATCACAACCGTATGCTTTCCTTTGGTGGAGACATCATAACGCTCTAATAATTCTAGAATTCCAAACGGAGTTGCAGGAATAAAGGTACTCATATCTAATGCCATTTTTCCAAAATTAGTAGGGTGAAAACCATCTACATCTTTATCTGGATCTACAGCTAACAATACTTTTTGCGTATCTATTTGTGGTGGTAATGGTAATTGTACGATAAAACCATCAATATTTGAGTCCTTATTAAGGTCTTCTATTTTGTCTAATAATTCGATTTCACTTGTCGTACTTGACATTTTAACGAGTGTAGATTCAAAACCAACACGTTCGCAGGCTCGTACTTTACTTCCTACATACGTAAGACTTGCACCATCATTTCCTACGATTATAGCGGCAAGATGGGGCACTTTTTCTCCATTTGCCTTCATCTTATCAACTTCGGTTTTGATTTCGTTTTTTATATCATTTGAAGTTTTCTTACCGTCAAGAATAATCATAGTCTTTATTTTTAGTATACACTCGCAGTATGCTGTATTCGTATTATACTCCGAATTTTTCTGGGTTATTAATCATATAGTTTAAGAACTTCCCTACTTCTGCATTCTACTCATCGCCTGCATCATCTTACGACCTCCGCCTCCTTGCATCATCTTCATCATCTTACTCATTTGATTAAATTGCTTAAGTAGTTGATTGACTTGTTGTACAGAAGTTCCCGATCCTTTTCCTATTCGCTTTTTACGGCTAGAATTAATCACCGCTGGATTGGTACGCTCTTCTACGGTCATAGAGTGAATAATCGCTTCTATATGTTTAAAAGCATCATCATCGATATCAACACCTTTTAGCATTTTACCCGCTCCAGGAATCATACCCATAAGGTCTTTCATATTCCCCATCTTCTTCACTTGTTGAATCTGCTTCAGAAAATCATCAAAACCAAATTGATTCTTAGCAATCTTCTTTTGTAGTTTACGCGCTTCTTCTTCATCAAACTGTTCTTGTGCACGCTCTACAAGAGATACCACATCTCCCATCCCAAGGATACGATCTGCCATACGAGAAGGATAGAATACATCTATCGCCTCCATTTTTTCTCCTGTCCCTATAAACTTAATAGGTTTATCTACAACCGACTTGATCGAAATAGCGGCTCCACCTCGTGTATCCCCATCTAATTTGGTAAGGATTACCCCATCAAAATTAAGAATATCATTAAAAGCTTTGGCGGTATTTACAGCATCTTGCCCTGTCATAGCATCTACAACAAAAAGGGTTTCTTGTGGTTGAATTGCTTTATGAATATTTGCAATTTCGTCCATCATCGCTGTGTCTACGGCAAGACGACCTGCTGTATCTACAATGACGACGTTGTGTCCATTCGCTTTCGCGAAAGCGATCCCAGCCTCAGCAATCGCTACAGGATCAGAATTATCTTTATCTGAAAAAACATCTACTTGTATCGCATCCCCAACAACGTGCAACTGATCTATCGCCGCAGGACGGTACACATCACAGGCAACCAATAATGGCTTCTTTGTTTTTTTGGTTTTAAGAAAGTTGGCTAATTTTCCAGAAAAAGTGGTTTTACCAGATCCCTGAAGACCCGACATTAAAATAACACTAGGAGATCCAGAAAGGTTTAAACCAGCAGCATCACCTCCCATCAGTTCGGTAAGCTCGTCTTTTACAAGCTTTACCATTAATTGACCAGGCTGTAAGGTGGTTAGTACATTCTGCCCTAACGCTTTTTCCTTAACTCTATTGGTAAAATCTTTGGCAATTTTAAAGTTGACATCGGCATCTATAAGTGCTCTACGCACTTCTTTAAGTGTCTCTGCAACATTTACTTCTGTAATACTCCCGTGTCCTTTAAGTACGTGGAGGGCTTTATCTAACTTATCACTTAAATTATCAAACATATCTTACTACTGAAAAAATTGAACTTCGATAATTGATTATCGAGGATACAAATTTAATGATTTGAAGCATATATACATAGTCGTAGCCTAAGGTATTCTACCCTGATGACTATAAAATGGTAAAGATGTGTAAATAAGAAATGACCATCCTATAAAAATTAGGATGGTCATAGCTCTAAAATATATAAATATGAAGAAATTATTCTTCACACTCCATAGACTGAAGTGTGATAATTGTTGTCGTAAATTCTAAGGTTTCAGGATTTTCTATACGTACAAATACCTCTTGTACATCTGTAAGAATCGCTATATCTGAAGGGACTGGATTTATGCTCAGATCTGCATCTTCTTGTGTTGTGTAAAACGTCACGCTCCATATTATAGGCTCCGGTAATTCTCCCATACCATTTACTTCTGGTTGTAGTGCTGCAATCACAATAATACAATCTATATAATCTTCTAAGATAAAAGAGGCTATCTCAGGCGTATCTTCTTGTTCACACTCTTCAAAAACTAAGGTAGTACAATATGTTTCTGGTTCGCATACTCTCTCAAGAAGAAAACGTGTTTCATCATCAATTTCAATATCTATTAACATACTATGTATAGCATTTACTTTCCAATCAAAATTCCAATCTTCTCCTACCATCTCATCAGTATCTAAATTGATATTGATATGCAATTCGTCTTCTATAAAGTAGAAAATCCATGTACCATTATAAAGATCTCCTCTGTAATAGAATTCAACAACACCTGCTCCCTTAAGTTTAAACACAGCATCTGTATAGGTGCTAAACACAACATCATCAGGGATTTGTACTTTCCATACACATTCCATAGCGGTTGCTGTTGATGATCCAATAATTATTTCCTGCTCTTCTTCTATACAAGCATCTATAGCAGCCCTTAATTCATCCTTATCATTGATAACTAGGGAAGTCCCGTCATCCAATGTACTAGAAATAGGAAAACTAACATTGATATATTGACCATCAGTTACCGTACCTAATACATCACTAAACTCCCTATCATTATTGACAATGACCGAAGATTCAAGTTCTATATTTTCATTATAAATAACGACGGTAAAAGAGTATATAAAATTAATACAGGTGACTTCTGTTGCACTAGGATCATCGGTAGTGACACGATCTAAAAGAGAAAACAAATCTGAATCTTCTGCAATAAGATCAGCTTCGGTGATTTGAAAAAGATCATCTATATCTTCATTTTCACAAGCCACCAAACAAAAAACAACACATATACCTAAAAGGAGATTTCTAAATTTCATAAAAAAGAGTATTTATAAATAGTATAATTAAGTTCCCATCAAAAATTATACGTTGAATTTTCTTTTATATGCTTTCGCGAAAGCGTATAAAGAAGCCATCTCTAACTTTTGATCTTATATGTATATATCGTCCTCCTTTCAAAAAGGTTGCGTTCTATACCTAGAAAATTACCTGAGTAAAACGCACAAAAAAAGACTAACATTGCTGTTAGTCTTCATATATCATTTATAAATCAGTCGATTATGCCTCTCTTTTGGCTTTACGAGCTTCTATTTTTTCTTTTACCATTTCTATAATAGATCCTCCTACCCAGTAAGGAATCACAAATGTTAACAGAAAAATCATTAACCAAAAACCAATAGTTAATATGGTTAAGAAAGCAAGAAATCCTAAATATTGATCAAAATCAAACATGAGTACTGTTTTTTCTAAATTTTTGTCAAAGATACCGCATTAAAATCTATTTTCACAATAGAAATTTCAGATTTATTGACAGATTATTGACAGTGAAATTGATGTCTAAATTTGTAAATTTGCTTTTCTAAAAACAATTTCACAGATGGAATATAGAATTGAAAAAGATACCATGGGGGAAGTTCAAGTTCCCGCAAATAAATTATGGGGGGCTCAAACAGAAAGATCTCGCAATAATTTTAAAATAGGAGCTCCTGCTTCTATGCCATTAGAGATTATATATGGTTTTGCTATTCTAAAAAAAGCAGCTGCCTTTACCAATTGTGAACTAGGAGGACTCCCGATAGAAAAAAGAGATTTGATCGCCCAGGTATGTGATGAAATATTAGAAGGAAAACATGACGATCAGTTTCCATTAGTGATATGGCAAACGGGATCGGGCACACAAAGCAATATGAATGTAAATGAGGTGATTGCTAACCGTGCGCATCAGCTAGCTGGAAAAGTCATTGGAGAAGGAGAAAAAACATTACAGCCTAATGATGATGTCAATAAATCACAGTCTTCTAATGATACATTCCCAACGGGAATGCATATCGCAGCATATAAGAAGATTGTAGAAACCACATTGCCAGGCGTACAAAAGCTTAGAGATACGCTCAAAGAGAAATCTATAGCATTTAAAAAGGTAGTAAAGATTGGACGTACACATCTTATGGATGCTACTCCCCTAACTTTAGGTCAAGAATTTTCTGGATATGTATCGCAATTAGACCACGGAATAAAAGCCTTAGAAAATACGCTTGATCATCTTGCAGAGCTTGCACTAGGAGGTACTGCTGTGGGGACAGGACTCAATACACCTAAAGGATACGCAAAACGAGTATCTGAATATATGGCACAGTTTTCTGGTCTCCCATTCCGCACAGCCGCTAATAAGTTTGAAGCACTGGCAGCACATGATGCTTTTGTAGAAACACATGGAGCACTGAAACAACTAGCTGTTTCTCTCAATAAAATCGCAAATGATATCCGTATGATGGCTTCTGGACCACGAAGTGGGATTGGAGAAATTACCATCCCTGCCAATGAGCCTGGATCATCAATCATGCCTGGTAAAGTGAATCCTACGCAGTGTGAAGCAATAACCATGGTGTGCGCTCAAGTTCTTGGAAATGACGTCGCCATTAGTGTAGGCGGTTTACAAGGTCATTATGAATTAAATGTATTCAAGCCTGTCATGGCTTCAAACCTACTTCAATCAGCACAACTTATAGGAGATGCTTGTGTTTCATTTTCTGATCATTGTGCATCAGGAATACAGCCTAATCAAAAAAGAATTAAAGAGTTATTAGACAACTCACTCATGCTCGTAACCGCTCTTAATACGAAAATAGGATATTATAAAGCTGCCGAAATTGCCAACACAGCACATGCAAACGGGACTACCTTAAAAGAAGAGGCGATTAATCTTGGCTATGTAACTGCTGACGAGTTTGATGAATGGGTAAAACCTGAAAATATGGTGGGAGAGCTTTAAAATTCCTACAATAAAACATTAAAAGCTGACAAAATACACAAAAACATCGTTTAAGTGTTGTTTTGTGATACTTATATTACTACATTAGCATCCTATAATTATGTGCTAATGCGCTTGACGTTTTTTATTATTAGTTTATTTTTTGTGATGACGGGAGTATCACAGGAGTCTATTTCCTATCATAAATCCGATACAAATCATCATAATAATGTTTCAGATCTTAACGAAGTAACCTTCTTAGAAATAGAAGATATAAATCTTGGTACAGACAATGGCATCTATTGGTTTAAAATAGATGCCATTGATCTACCTAGATCTATTTTAGAGCTTCAAACATCTCATACAAAAGATGTCTCTCTATACGATGTTACTGGAAAAGAAATTAACCCTATGGGGGCTACTCGCTATCCCTCTTTTTTCATTGTAAATAAAATTGTAAAATATCCACTGTACCTTAAAGCAAATTTCCCGCTGGAGGCAAATTTTCCAATACAAATTCAAGATGAAGCTACTTTTGCTAAAATTGAAAAAAACAGCCTCTTAGGAATTGGCTTTTTTTATGGTACTGCTTTATCTCTACTACTAGCCACCATCATATTTTTGATCGTAACAAAAAATAAAGTATTTCTTTTTTATGGTATCGTAATTACTGCCGTATGTATTTCTATTATGTCTAGAGATAATATTTTGTATTTCTTTAATGCCAAACCAAGTATTATAAGTAATATCGAATTATTTGGACATTTTTTAGTAGGGCTTTGTGCGACAGGATATGTGTTTAAATATCTGAAAATCAAAAAAAATAAACAGTCTATTCAATATATATTTTTAACCATCAGTAGTATTTCATTTATCTCTATGTGTATCTATTGGATTATAAATACGCAATGGAGTTTTTTATTGACTGATTTTACTTCTGTATTAAGTGTTTTATTATTGTGGTCATTAACCCTATACAATGCTAAAAACACCCGATATCTGCTTTTAATGACTACGATGTACACACTAGATATTATTATCTTGGCAGATGCTTTCTTGTTGCATGGACTTGGCGCTAGTATACTTGATCTTTCCTCATTACAACTAAGTCTTGTTGCTTTAGTCAACTTCACGCTCATCGCACTTTCATTAATCGTTAGCTTTAGAAAAATACAAGGAAAAACGATCATTATGAAGCATCAAATAAAGATGCATTTAGAACGCCTTTCACTATTGGATAGCTATAAGAATGTACAAGACTCTAACGATCAGTATTTAGAATCTTTAATTCATCAATTTGAATTAGAAAATATTGAAATCAAAGTACTGGATGGAATCTCCAAAGGGTTGACAAATGAGCGTATAGCTACAAAATACAATCTATCTACAGAAAAATTAAAAGCAGTCACCTCTAACCTATATCAAAAACTAGGTATTGAATCTGAACAAGAAGCCACAGGTTTATTTACAAGCTAAGACTTCTTATAATATTTTGCATATTTTCTATAAGAGAAAAACCCTAATAATGCGATCACTGACACCCCTATTATAATTTTCTGGTTGGCTATATCTCCTCCACTTTGATACGCATGCAATCCTGATAAGTAGAAATTCACACCAAAATATGTGAAGAGGATACTCCCAAGCGCTATAATAGAAAACAAGTTAAACAACCATCTACCACGTAAGCCAGGAATGAGTCGCATGTGAATCACAAAAGCATAGACGATTAAAGAGATCAATGCCCAAGTTTCTTTAGGATCCCATCCCCAATAACGTCCCCAACTCTCATTCGCCCATTGTCCGCCTAAGAACGTACCGATAGCTAGTAATACCATGCCTACAGTAAGCGCCATTTCATTGATGACGGTAAGTTCTTTGATATTGAGATCCATCTTCGCTTTGTTCTTTTTTGTCGTAAAGATCATTAAGAATAATGTGACAATTCCTAAAATAGCACCCAGCGTAAAAGGACCATAACTCGCAACAATCACTGCGGTATGAATCATGAGCCAATAACTATTAAGAACTGCTTGTAAGTTGGCAATTTCTGGATTCATCCAGTTCATACTTGCTGCCCATAAAATAAAACCAGTAACAAAAGCAGTACTTGCTACTGTCAAAGTTGATCCTTTTTTTCCAAATAAAACATCCCCTAGAGAAGCAACCGCTGCTCCCGTAATAGCAAAAGGAATAAGAAACTTACTTACCTTCTGTATCCCATAAATATTTCTTGTTGCTACCCAATTTTGAATAGAAATAGAAAGCCCAAAAAACATCGTTGCCCACGCCACATACAACACAGACTCATACGCATCACTCCACGGAGCATGCCCTGAGATGTACCAACGCCATATTAAAGATCCTGTATGTAGTAAAAATAAGATGGTCACAATAACACCTCCTACTTTTACCATTAAAGACACAAACTTACTAGGACTAAAAATCTCCGTAATGACAAAAACCATCATAAAAAAGGCTGCCAGCATATACAGCCAATATAATTTTGTAAACGGGTCATTGTTATTATACAAAATCTCTGCATCTATCTTTTCTGCACTTGGCATAATATCACCACCCAAACGTCTCTGAAATTTCTCAATCCCCTCCAGAATCTTATCGGCATCTGAGTAATCGCCATCTATTTTTGCTTTACGAAGACTTAGTAAATACGCAGGGAAAATTTGATTGGCTATCACAGAATCTGTGGCACGATATCCTCCATCATTGGCGACAATAGGAGAAACCCACGTATTATTAGGATCGTTGAGTTTGGGAAGAATTTTTAAAATCTTTTTAGAAAGCGTTCTATCCAATAACCCTAATCGCAAGGCAACATCTCTAAACTCCTTATCAATTACACTCGGCGTTGCTTCACTAAATGCTTGTGCTAAATAAGGCTCCAATTTGTATTTAAAATCATCATCAAAGAAATCCATGACTTTAAATCGCTTCACATCACTAGGAACGCCTATCACATTACGAATACTATCATTTCCTTTTTTCAGATATAAAATATCTACATAATTCCAGATATAAGGATTCTCCATCATCGAGAGCATCACTTGGTCTGCATTCAACCCTTGATACGTATCAGAACGACTTAATTTGCGAAGTAACATACTCGCATACGTATTAATAGGCATCATACGACCACTGTCATCCTGAATCACCATGCGTCCAAATTTCGCCGCATGTTCTGCCGAAGCAGCATTAGCGACAATCGCTGAATCTATTTGGGTTTTTGTAGGAGGAGCACTTTCACGTTCATCGCTGTGCGTATCATCCGAAGGGAGAATAGAAATCGCTGGTTCTTCTTTTTGTTCTAGCGTGACAATCGTATCCTGAACGACTACTGCCGAAGTGTTGATGTCTTGTGAGAAAGCTGTTTCCGCTTTCGCGAAAGCGAATAACAAAAGAATTACAGCAAGCAACTTCGACTTTTTAGCCTTAATCTTGTCTAAAGTTTTCTTGAGTTCTCCGAAACGAGACCCCTTATCAAACAAAATAAGCATCATTCCAAGATATAATAAAAAGTAGCCGATATACGTCACCCAAGTACCCCAGAAATCGTGACTTACAGACAAAATGGTGGTGCGCTCCTCATCTTTAAAACTCGCCTGAAAAAAGCGATATCCTTTATGATCTAACACATGGTTCATATAAATATCGTAGTCAAATGTCTCCTCATCTTCTACCGTGATTTTACTCGTAAATGAAGCATAACTGCTTTCTGTACCTGGATATTTTTCTGCAATAAAATCTCTTAATTTAATTCCAAAAGGAAGCGGTATGGATTTACTTCCGTAAGAGAGGTACATCTTGTATCCACCAACTTCAATAAGTTTTTTGTCGTTGCTGTAGCCTTTTCCGCCTAGCAATCCCACAGTTTTTGTTTCACCATTTGCTGTGACATCAACAAACAACGCATCTTGCTCGTTTTTCTCTTTAATAGCTCTCTCTACAATACCAGCTCTACCTTTTACGGCAGGTTCTGGAATCACAAATAAAAGACCTTGTAAATTATATAAGGATCGTAATTGTAAAGGCTGTACGCTATCCTTTACAAAAGGATAATCTGTTTGTGTTGCCATGACTTTGTACTCCCCTTCAAAAGGAGAACGTATGGTATAATTTTCTCCATCAAATCCTATATTGATGGCACCATCTGTTGGTTTATTAAAAGCATATAAGACATTGTGCATATTGACTAATTCACCATCTTTAAGATAGTGCTCGTGTCTTCCGCCGCTATCGCCTGTCTCTACAATTTTAAGATGATATTCTCCTGCTTCATCTTCTATAAATCCATCTTCTGCGCCGCCTATAAATTTATTGAACGCTATTTTAATGGGGTCTTTATTAAAGTCTGTATTCCAAGTAAATGTATTGCTGAGTCTTGGTGAGAGCATTAATTCTTTATCCAACGTTCGCTGCATAGGTTGCCCGTCTATTTCACCTTGTACCAGCACTTCTAAATATGTTTTTTCACTTAAAAATGTATTCTCTGTTTCTCCTTCTGAGATAGGCATCACTCCTTCAAAACTTATATAACGTGTAATCCCAGCACCAATCAAAATCAAAACAAAAGAAAGATGAAAAATAAGCGTGGTAATTTTTTCTTTTCGCAACAGCTTAAAGCGAACGATATTCCCCAAGAAATTGATAACAAACAAAATATGAATTAAAGTAAACCACCAAGAGTTATATACCCATACTCGAGAATACGGTGTAGGAGACGTATCTTGTCCTCGGTCTAAAAATGTACCTACCGCCATCGCGACAAAATAGGTTATAAAAAGGAGTCCCATCAATCGAGTGGAGAACAAAATATTTACAAGTTTCTTTTGCATAGCGTTCGGCCATTTTTTCGAGTGCAAAGATAACCCACAGAAGCCACATA
>NZ_CALEMI010000166.1 GCF_937910895.1 uncultured Dokdonia sp.
ACGTAGAATTCTTCCTTTTTAGATTATCAAATATTTTTGCATAATCCCAAAATCCCACAAGTTTTAGACTTGATCCATTTTAACTCCAATAATCTTAGCAAAAAAAGTATCCCCTTTTCTAAGTTTGAAAAACCTATTTTATTAATTACATATTCTGCATGGTCTGTCCCTTCTAAAGGGGAGTTGCCTGCATTAAATGAACTTTCAAAAGAATACAGTGATCAAATTGACATTGTATTACTGATCTGGAGTGATCAGAAAACAGCTCGTAAAATAGCACAAGAGTATCATCATAAAATAAAAATACGATATATAGACGATCAAGATAATAGAAATACTCATATCATACATAATCTAAAACATTCCTTAGGACTTCCTCTTATTTTCAGTATTAGTTCTGAAAAAGAAGTTATTAATATTGAAAAAAGGATCGTAAATAAGCTCGACAAAACGATAGAAGATTCCTATCTCCAAAACATGACATTATACCAAAACAATATTCAAATGTTACTATCAAATGAGCTTTTACCTATAGCAGTCATTGGAGCTAAATAAGGAAATAGTTACTTCCCAATTAGCATTTTTACAGATATAATCAGCAGGATTTCTTCGAAAATTCTTTTTGCGGCATATTTCCAATTGACGTATCCTTCTCCTTAATAACGATACGCTACAAGAAACGTAACAGGAACAGCAATTACAGCTAGGCTCGTCTCTTGTGTTTGATATTGATTAAATCCCAATAAAAAATCATTTAAGGAGTTTTCACAATATCCCCTCCTACCCTCATAACATCACTTAAAAAGTCTGCTATAAAACCTGTTGAAATAAGTGCGATAATACCTATTACATTTATATTTTGATGGATAATTCTCTATAAAACGGGAAAAACTTGATTCTATAAGAGCATAAAAAAGGGAAATGATTTAAAAAATGATTTCCCTAGTAATACTATATAATTATAAGGAAAATTACTTTCCTAGAGAGTAATATCCCTCTTTAGGAATATCTATAAAATATTCCTTCCTAGATGAATTATTAAGGTGTGGTTCTCTAAGCCAAGGATTATGTAGTTTCAGAATTTTATAATTGATCCCAAAACGTTCAGAAAAAGCAACAAAATCTGTTACTGCGGTATCTACGCTTACTTTATAGGTAGGGACATTTTCATATAAATCTTGCTTTTTAAAATTAAACCCATATTGAGCTGGATGATTTAAGATTTCTTTTAATGCGATAATTCTAAAAACGTAACGTCCAGTTTCTTCCCCTAATAACAAATCGTAGTAGGTGTCTACATTCTGACTTTTCATTCGCTTACTAACACCTGCATTCCCTGCATTATAAGCAGCAGCAGCTTCTGTCCAACTACCAAAATTTTCTTTTGCATTTTTAAGATAGGCACACGCAGCTCGTGTTGATTTTTCGATATGATAGCGCTCATCTACATTATCATTTACCTCCAATCCATATTCTTTTCCTGTCTCTTTTAATATTTGCCAAAATCCCGTTGCTCTAGCTGGAGAAACCGCTTGTGTAAGTCCGCTTTCAATAACTGCCAGATATTTAAAATCATCTGGAACGCCCTCGGCAGCAAGGATCGGTTCTATGATTGGAAAGTATTTGTTTGCCCTTTTAAAAAGTAATAAAGAATTAGATTGCCAATAGGTATTTACGAGCAATTCCCTATCCATCCGTTCTTTAATATCAGGATTTTCAATTGGAACAGCTTCTCCTGCAAAGTTCAAACCATCTGGAATAGGTAATGCATAGACATTATAATCATTTACCAACGCCTCTTCTTTTTCTATCTGCTCTGCATCTATTTTTACCTCATTTTTAGGAAGTTGCACAGCATTAATCGTCACTATTACAACCGCTAATAGCCCAATAACCGCAAATATGCGTTCTATTCGTTTCATAATTATTTAATTTTAAACAAGTTAATCATTTTCAATAAGTCGTGGAAGGTTTTCATTAAACCATTTGTATTTAGTTATCACCATAATATGTGATCCTCCAGGAACGGTCACACAATGGTCAATATACTTTATCGGAAAAATACGATCTGCGTCTCCGTGAATGTGCAAGATATTTGGATCTGATATTTCCTGATCCCAACATACCATTTCTTTTACAGCCCAACTCATATAATGCCGATCATTCATAGACAGATACTTTTGATATAAAGCCACTCTATTTTTTACGGTTTCGCCAAAGGCATACTTAGCTAATGTATCAACATCTTCTATAAGTCGAGTCGGTAGCAGTGCATATAATTTTAGCTTTCGCGAAAGCTTCATTCGTCTAGGTAACTCCTTTTTTGACTTTACACTACTAACGATAATTAGTTTTTTAAGTTGTATGTGCTTTGCCATTTCTTGCACCAATATCCCTCCAAAACTAACTCCTAGTAACACACTATCTTTATGTGTAATAAACGCTGTCATCCGTTTTGCATACTCAGAGATAGTCTCTTTAGGTTTAGGAAGTTGCCATTCTAAAAGATGTATCGTAAACCGATCTTTAGGTAATGCAATATGCTCAAAAATAGATGGATTTGCCGCCATCCCGGGCATCAAGTAGAGATGTGTCATCTATCTTTAGTATAAGGGTTTAACATAATTTAAAAAACTACTTAGGTATTTTTTTGTACCTTTGCAAGAACTTAATATTAAGAAATCTAAAAATTATTATAAACACTGTTATATATGCGTTTTTAAATCTCCCTACAAAATTATAAAGAGATTTCTTAAATACTCACAATAATACTATAAATACCCTAACATATTCACAAATTTATGGAAGCAGTGACAGCAGTTGAATTGACAGATAATGAGTTCTTGAGACAATTTGAAGCAACATTTGATGATAAAATGGCAAAAATTGAATACTCGTTACAGGAAAGAAAAATCTTCCTAACAAAAATTATGATGCCAGAGGGAACCGAAGCTCACATGAATGATTTTATTGTTTCTGTGTTTAATGAAGTAGAAGATCGCAACATTAGCCTAGTTCCTACAAGTCCAGAAATTGCAAAATTTATGAGATCAAATCGTCGTAAGTACAAAAAATTATTACCTGTCGGGATTAATATTTAATTAGAATCTCAATAAGAAAACAAAACCCTGCAAATGCTATTTGCAGGGTTTTTTGATATCCTACACCTACCATCCGCACGTAGAAATCTTCTTCTACACATACAACTATTCTGGTTATTCTCTCATCAAATAATAGTATTATTCACTAAAAAACACACCCCTTTCACTAAAGAAATTGTGGCACTCCAACCTATTGTTTTTACTTTTAAAAGTAACTAAGTATGGTTTCTGTTTATAGCCTTTGCAATGCGTCATACGATCAGCAATCATACAACAATTGTATACTATATGGGAACACTAACTCAAAACAATGCTCAAATGAAAACATCATCATTTATTTATCTAATATGCATATTATGCATGTATGCTTGTGGTTCTGACACTAACTCGTCTGAAGGGAAAATAGAAAACGAAATCAACAGTATATACGGCGCTGAGACCAGCTTTGAAGATATCCAAAATGCTACATTGGGTGATATAAAAAATGTACACGTAAAAAATTTGAATGTATCACGAAGTGCTATTTTAGATACATTAAACAGTACTTTTTCTTTAAACAACATTGCTGCTATTGCCTATGAGAATTTGTCTGAAGAAGAAAGAAATAGCTATGATTATATTGGAGTAGAGCTTACTCAAAAAAATGGAGAAAAGAATCCTTATTCTTTTAATATAAAAACACTGAAAGAAATAGATGCTACAAAAGAAACAGCGTATCAATTTGCTGAATCTATCTCAGATGCGTCTTACAAAAATCTTGAATCTATCTTAGATACTGGTGAAGATCCTGTAACAGCTGCAAAATCATTAGAAGATTATTTTATAGGAACAACGGGTACAGCAGGTCCTGTTGTCAACTATTATTTTTATGGTCTCGGTGAAGGTCAGCACGAATCTAAAACCTTTTATACTCACTTAGGTACTTTTGTATATAAGAATGGAGTTACTCAAAACTTTCATGTGAATGTTTTTGAAGGAGATGCTGTCACAAAAGGATATAATATCAATCCTGTTGCAAACTTGACAAGATAATTTAAGAAGTTAAAATTTTAGTGCACAGCTGTTGCAACAAATTCAAAACGCACCATACCATCATCATCTATTTTGGTAAGATCAACATCGTGTAAGGTGTTTACAAGCTCTGGATTCCACGGAGCTTTTACTTTGACATAATTTTCTGTAAACCCATGAATGTACCCTTCTTTGTTTTCACCTTCAAAAAGCACTGTACGACGTGTTCCTAATTGAGATTCATAAAACGCCCGTCTCTTCTTAACAGAAAGTCCGCGTAGCATTTTACTTCGTTTACTTCGTACATTCTTAGGAATGACTCCTTCCATGGTAGCCGCTGTTGTATTATCACGTTCTGAATAGGTAAATACGTGTAAATACGAAATATCAAGCTCGTTTAAGAAATTATAGGTTTCTAAGAAATGAGCATCTGTCTCTCCAGGAAAGCCAACAATTACATCTACTCCAATACAGGCGTGTGGCATGACTTCTTTGATTTTAGTCACTCGATCTACATATAATTCTCGTTGATATCTGCGACGCATCAATCCTAAGATTTCATTACTACCACTTTGTAATGGAATATGAAAATGAGGTACAAATGCACGTGATTTTGCGACAACATCAATCGTCTCATTTTTTAATAAATTCGGCTCTATAGAAGAAATCCGTAAACGTTCTATTCCGTCTACTTTATCTAGTGCTGTCACTAACTCTAAAAACGTATGTTCGTGTTTCTTATTTCCAAACTCCCCTTTCCCATAATCTCCTATATTCACCCCTGTCAGCACAATCTCTTTAATATCTTGCGCAGCGATCTCTGAAGCGTTTTTAAGAACATTGGTAAGTGTATCACTACGAGAGATGCCTCTTGCTAAAGGTATCGTACAATAGGTACATTTATAATCACAACCGTCTTGTACTTTCAAAAACGCACGGGTACGATCTCCTACCGCATACGAACCTACATAAAAATCGGCTTCTTCTATTTCACAAGAGTGTACTTCGCCATGATCATTTTTAGACAAATCATAAATATAATCTGTAATCTTAAACTTTTCGGTAGCGCCTAGAACAAGATCTATCCCGTCTACAGCAACCAATTCTTCTGGCTTTAATTGCGCATAACAACCAACGGCAGCAACAAAGGCTTCTGGATTTCCTTTTTGAGCTTGCTTTACAATCGTTTTAAAACGCTTATCTGCATTTTCAGTTACACTACATGTATTAATCACGTAGATATCTGCATGCTCAGAAAAATCCACACGGTCAAACCCCTCGTCTGTAAAATTACGAGCAATGGTTGATGTTTCAGAAAAATTTAATTTGCAGCCTAAGGTGTAAAATGCAACTCTCTTACGTGTGTTCATGCGTACTAAAAATAAGTAGGCAAAATTACAATTTTTAATTGGATAGATACAGCTGTCTTCAAGGATACGATTTACTATGTAATAAAAGGAAGTTTTCATGGGTACGCTTTCGCGAAAGCGTACATATACCCAAACACACTCTAGAACATCTATTGTATGTTTGGGTTAAAAAACACTCCGTTTTTATGTTATCCTGGAATGATATTAGGATCACAATCATTAGGATCTATCAAATTATCAAATCCATCATTATCCTTATCTATAAACTCGCCATCAGGTCTTACAAATAACTGAAAAATAAAAGGTAAAAAAGTTTCCTGTACCTGAGCTTCATACTCTGCTTCTGGAGCAGCAGAAATACTAATGGCAAACGAGCTAGTACCCGATCCTTCAATATAAGTGCCTATCACCCAAACCTGTGCTATGATACCATTAAAGCGTAGAAGTCTTCCTGTAAATTCTTGAGGTAAGATATTATTTTGCTGTGCTGTTCTGGTACACAATACTTCAGGTTGTCCTTGAAAACCATAAAAATCTAACATCAAATTTATTTGCTCCGCTATGATGACTTGAGTTGGCACAAAGGGTTGAAGAACTGTCTTTAGTGGTGTCCATCTATATACAACTTGATTATCAGCTCTTATAATATCTCCGCCTATTGTAAAAGGTTCATTTACCTCAAAGCCAGAAAATCCCTGGGGTAATATAAACCCTAAAGAGGGTTGTTCACTATGAATAAATTGTCCTCCAGGATTTTGTATAACGGGTACGCCAGGAAGTAACCCAAAAGCAGCATTATCTCCATTGGCCATATCCCAATAGAGCCCTGTAAACCCTATAACATTCTCACAGGATGAAGTACGATTTGCAATGGCGTTTGCTTGGGCTTGCATACTATCATCATCTGTACTACAGCTAGCAAAAGAAAGTATGATGGAGATTGCATACATGATTTTAGGAATTCTCATAATAAGTATTGTTTTTGGTTACTATAGATACATCGTACTTATTTCAAAAGGTCATCACATAGTATAAATAAACAATGATTACACATATTATATATTGAAAATCAACATACATTTAAAAAAATAACATCACAGTACGGATACACTATTTTAATACATAAAAAAACGTTATAAAGTAGTTTCTTTGTGCTACAACGATAATTTTAAAAAAGAAATACGACTTTTGCGATAAGCAAATGAGCTGATGATTGCTTTTATAGCTACATTAAAATGAATATGCACTTCCGACTCCCAACGTACTATTTCAGGCATGATTACCTAATCGTTCTCATCATACTAGTCACATCCTTTATAACCTCTTGCTCTCCAAAAGCCAGCCAAAACCGTGATCACCTTGTTTTTAGATATAATGAGCAATACCAAATCTCAACTTTAGATCCTGCATTTGCACGTAACCCCTCTATTATCTGGCCAACTAACCAGCTTTTTAATGGACTCGTACAACTAGACGACTCCCTCAACATTCAACCTGACATCGCAAAAAACTGGCAAATTTCTGAAGATGCTTTACAATATACGTTTACCTTAAGAGACGATGTTCAGTTTCATAAACACGCAGCATTTAAAACCCTTGATAGTACACGTTACGTAAACGCATCAGACTTTGTGTATAGTTTTGATCGACTTACGGATCCCTCAGTGGCTTCTCCTGGCAGTTGGGTGCTGAGCAAAGTAGATCACTATAAAGCTATAAATGACAGAACCTTTGTCATACAACTCAAGCAACCGTTTCCTGCATTTTTAGGGTTGCTCAGTATGCGGTACTGCTCGGTTGTTCCTGAGGAAATTGTTTCCTTTTATGGAAGTGATTTTCGTTCAAACCCCATCGGGACAGGCCCTTTTAAGTTCAAACGTTGGGAGGAAGGCGTCAAACTCGTGTTACGCAAAAATGAGCTGTATTACGAACGCGATGAAGCTGGGAATCAGCTACCCTACCTAGAGGCTGTTGCCATTACCTTTTTACCCGATAAGCAAAGTGAATTTTTACAGTTTGCACAAGGCAATCTAGATTTCCTTAATTCGCTTGATCCTTCTTATAAAGACGAATTATTAACCGCTTCTGGACGCTTACGCGAAAAATACCAAAACGATGTCAACCTCAGCGTGAGTCCGCAATTAAATACGGAGTACATCGGATTTTACTTAGACAGCAACACAAAAGAAGTCCAATCTGAACTCCTTCGAAAAGCCATCAACTATGGTTTTGACCGCCAAAAAATGATCACCTATTTACGCAATGGTATTGGTACACCTGCCGAACACGGATTTATCCCGATGGGATTGCCTGGATTTGATTATATAAAAGGATACTCATACGATCCTACGCTTTCGCGAAAGCTGATACAGCAATACAAAAAAGAGAGTGGCAATAGGAATCCTATGATTTCGATAGGAACCAATAGTCAGTATCTTGATATTTGTGAATACATACAGCGCGAACTCCAAAAGGCGGGGCTTCGTGTGGAAATTAATGTGATGCCTCCGTCTACACTTCGGCAGATGAAAAGTAGTGGCGACTTGGATGCTTTTCGCGCAAGCTGGATCGCCGATTACCCAGATGCCGAAAATTATCTGAGCTTATTTTACAGTAAAAATTTTACCCCAAACGGACCTAATTACACCCATTTTAAAAGTGCTATGTATGATTCTATTTACGAACATAGCCTCTCGATGGTAGCTGTAGAAACACGTAAACTGGAGTATAAAAAAATGGATAGCATCATCATTGCACAATCCCCGATTATCCCATTGTATTACGATCAAGTGGTTCGCTTTACGCGAAAAAACATAAGCGACCTCACCCCAAATCCCCAGAATTTTTTGGTGTTGAAGAGAGTGAAGAAGTCGAAGATGTAATCCTGAGTTTCTTGTATCTCAGTTCCTGATATACTTAATAGCGCCCATCATTTTGAAAACTTGAAGTACGAGTGATAAGTGATAAAAATTTAGTGATTCTATGGTTTTAAAATAATACATCTTGTAACATTTCATCATTTTCTACTACCCATATACTGTAACTAACACAGAATGATTATGGGAGGAGAAGGAAGCATGATGGCTGCAATGGCAAGCCTCAAAGCAAACAGAGCACTTAAAAATAAACGTAGAAAACAGAAGTTTTCTTTAGTCTCTTCTACAAATGAAAACTGGGTAGATCCCAAACAACCTACACAAGAGCAACTACTACAAATCCGCACACGAATTCGTAAAGAAGAAAAAGCGAGACGTACAAAAACGGTTATACTCACGCTAATTATGATCGTAATTTTTTGCTTAGGTATTCTATACATAAGCAGTTATTAAAAAGAGAAAGCAATAAAAGAAATTTAGATGAATAGTGTTGGCTTTGCAACTTTAAGCAGAACATTCTGAATCCTAAAAAACTTAAAGCTAAATCCTAAAAGACATCAAACATTTGTAAGGATGACTAGTATTATTTCTAACTACTAAAAAAAACAGCTATGCCATTCGGAGAATCTATGATTACTACATTGAGAAGTAACAAAAGAAAAAATGTTAATGACACTTTTCTAAAAAATGGAGTGACAACCATAAAAGATAGACAAAAAGGAAATTTTAATCATAAAATAGCAAGTCCTGAGCTTTTACTCAAGATCAAAACGGAGATTGAAGAAAAAAAGCGAAAAAGAAATAAGAAACTAATCATTATAAGTGTCGTCATTTTTATACTATTAGCGATATGCCTCTGGTATTTAAAGTATGAAAATTACATATAACGATATAAAAAATTACTATTATGCCATACGGATCAGGAGCAGCAAATAAGTCATTGAAAGCCAATAGGGCTTTATTAGGAAAGCGTAAAAAGCAGAAACTTTCGTATGCCACAGCAAAAGACAAAACAAACAAGTTTACAAAAGAAGCAACTCCAGAGCAATTACAGGAGATTAGAGATCGTATTCAAAAAGAAAAGAAACAAGAGCAAAAGAAGTTTCTAGTGATTACCATTGTAGCGCTTGTCATCGTTTATTTTATAGCGACTGCAATCGATTGGCACTGGTTGTTTAAAAACTTTAAATCATAAACACACCATCCAGACACGTATATATCTGGATGATATATAATTTTAAATCATGGGCAAAGAGGCACGCTACCATCTCTACATAATTCGCCTTCATTTACATAGTATATACGAGGGAATTTTTCAATACATACAAAATTAGAATTAGCTGGATGCATCCCTCCATTAACAGATTTCTGTTCTACCACTTTTAAAGTCTTTCCTAAGGTTTTTAAGTTTTTCATAGTATGAATTTTATTTAATGAATACACCTTGATCATTTTAAGACACTCAAGGATTTTGTCTTTCTTGATAAAACATACCTTTCTAAAAGGTAGATTCTTATCAATCACACTTAAAAATAGGTATAAAAAATTTACGCAACTATTTAATTAACAGTTATTAATGACTCAAATAAAGTTTGAAAAATATTAATAATATATATTTTTACTTAGAAAGGGAAAGAGAAAATCATAAAATCACTTATAGAAAAGCTGATTTCAAGATAAAAATATAACTATCTGAAAAACAATTGATAAAATTAAATTCTTTCACAAAACTTAGATTTCATCAGCATCTTTCGTCATTTTCAGATAATGAGGTACGAATGTCAAATTATATATATTAAATACAGAATTTTAGTTGAGAAAATCTAAGTTATTTTGACAAAGCCAGGAAAGAATAATGAGAAATCCCGTTACTGTTAGAATAGCAGACATATTCTCTTAGCTACTTGTGCGATCTCTCCTTTTGTCGAGATGACTCAATACATACATCTAAACAAACTAATGACTAATAGCTATTTCGCGAAAGCGAAAAAAAAATAAACTAATCTCTGCGATACTGCTTAGTCTCTTCAAAGACGTGGTTCAAGATAGCTTCATCTTGTTCTGTGAGATCGATATCACGACGTGCCATGGCAATGCGAGCCGTTTCAAAAGCTTTTTTAGGAAGATGTGTAACAAAACCACTAGCGCCACCCCACTGAAATGACGGTACAAAATTTCGCGGGAAGCCGCTACCAAAAATATTTGTTGCGACACCTACAACGGTCCCTGTATTGAACATGGTATTGATGCCACATTTGCTATGATCTCCCATCATCAGTCCACAAAATTGCAAACCTGTATCTGCAAAACGTCCTGTTTCATAATCCCATAATTTTACCGAAGCATAATTATTTTTAAGATTTGAATTATTACTATCGGCTCCTATATTACACCATTCGCCAAGTACAGCATTTCCTAAGAATCCGTCATGTCCTTTGCTGGAGTATCCAAAAAGCACCACATTATTTACCTCTCCTCCTACTTTACAATAAGGACCAATGGTCGTACCACTATAAATTTTAGCACCCATTTTTACCGTGCCATGCTCACACAAAGCAAAAGGACCACGGATCATAGAGCCTTCCATAATCTCTGCATCTTTACCTATGTAAATAGGACCATCTTCTGCATTGAGTGAACACAAAGGTAGTTTTGCGCCTTCTTCTATAAAGATATCGGTAGCATTCAGCGCGACCACCATTTGCGGAATCGGCTCTGAGGTTCTTCCTTCGGTAAGTAATGCATAATCCTCTGCAATGGCACGGGCATTTTTAGAAAAAATATCCCACGTATGTTGCACCTTAAATAGGTCTTCAAAGCTGTACTCAATAATATCGTAAGTATCAAAATCTACTTCTTGATCTTCTTTAGTATAAAATGCAATGACTTCATCTCCATCAAAAATAGCCTGACCGTCCGTCATTCCTTTTACAATCGTCACCAAATTAGGTGTTGGTAAATACGACGCATTAATCATTATATTTTCTGGAAACTCGACCATAGGCCATTTCTCACTCAAATAGTCTTCGGTCACTGTGGAGGTAGTAGAATCTAAAAATTGTTCCCATTTTTCTCGTATGGTTAAGATTCCTATACGAATATCAGCCACGGGACGGGTGTATGTAAACGGTAATAATTGATTACGGACAGTTCCGTCAAAAAGAATATAGTTCATGACAAATACGAGATTAAGTATTAGATATACGAAAGTAGAAATTAGAAATTAGAAAAACGAAGCCAAGGCTATGAAGTTATCTAAAAGAGTGTGTACAAAATCACTTTGGGGACCTCACCTTGACGGTCCACTCAAAATTGAATTCGCTCACTTGGACACCTTGTGTATTGGTTCCTATAGATTTCATCCAACAGGTTTGCCCTTCTCCCGTAGCAATCGCTTTGGCGATGGTTTCTTTTATCTTAGATCCGTCGTTACACGTAAATGTAATCCGTCCTGTGGCTTTTTTGGTAAACGTAGCATTATTAGAAGCGACTAGCATCGATATTTTATGATCGCTATTTCTAATATAAGAGATCACCAAGGCTCCTGTAGAAAGCTCTGCTGCCATTCCTTGTACTGCCCAAAACATACTATTAAACGGATTTTGATTGATCCATCTATGTTTTACCTGCACCGTACTGGTCTCTTCATTAATGGTTTTTAGTCGCACGCCTGTAAACCACGCTGCTGGTAATTTAAGCATCGTAAACATATTAAACTTGCTAGGACTAAAATTCTTCATGTCTTCTATTTTATGCAAAAATAGTGATTAATTATAGGCTACCTTCTTCAATAAATGGATGAACCAAAAAATATTCTTCAAAAAAATAAGATCACTCAAAATATACTTAAAACACTAAAAATTAGCAATATAAATCCTACAAGGTCAATTTAAAAAAGTTAATAAAATGTTAATTTTTAGTACTATGCGTAACATAATACCTTTTTAAAGACATATATTTGTATAAGAAATTAGTAAGTAATGGAAAGCACCGTAACCACACATCAAAAAAATCTTAGCACATTTATACACTTATCTACTTTTAGTAAGTGGTTTGTTCCTTTTGGAAATTTGATTGCGCCTCTTATTTTATGGAGCGCTCAAAAAAACAAATCACGTTTTGTCGATAGACATGGTAGAGATGCTATTAATTTTCAATTAAGTATTTTAATTTACACCATTGCATTGGTCATTCTAAGTATTCCTTTTTTTGTTTGGCAAATCATTAAACTAGAAGGTACAAATACACATTTTATCTTTGATGATCATTTTCATACCCAAGGAGATTTTGCGAGTGCAAGTACTTTATTAATTATTGCCATTATTGTAGGAACACTTGCTATAGGACTTGCGATTCTTGAAATTGTGAGTGTTATTTCGGCAGCTATCAAGGCTTCTAATGGAGAAAATTACAAGTATCCGTTCACAATCAACTTCATCAAGGCTTCGGTTACAGAAGAAACGTTGCCACCTGAAGAGAACGATACAATTACGACAGAAGATGCTTAAAATCAGTTGTAATAATACTGGGTTCGCTTTCGCGAAAGCGGACTCAAAAAGGATTCATCATCAATCACAATCAACAATCCTTTACTCGGTAAAGGACATCAATCAAAAAAAGTCTCTTTTTAAAAGAGCAATAAAAAAATGAACAGTTTAACGCATATTAAAATGGAAATCTATGAAGGTTGAAAACACTAAGGCACAGATGCGTAAAGGCGTGCTAGAGTATTGCATCCTATCTGTGTTAAAAGATGACGATGCTTATGTAGCCGAAATCTTAGACACACTTAAAGATGCTAAATTACTCGTCGTAGAGGGTACTATTTACCCGCTACTGACACGACTTAAAAACGCAGGTTTGCTTAATTATCGCTGGGAAGAATCCACAAGCGGTCCCCCACGTAAGTATTATGGTCTTACAGAGACAGGCCAACTCTTTTTAAATGAACTCACAACCACCTGGGACGAATTACAAACCGCAGTAACGGTAGTAACCTCAACAAAAAAATCAAAACAATGAACAAGACAGTAAATATAAATTTAGCCGGTATTTTCTTTCATATAGATGAAGATGCGTATGCCAAATTACAACGCTATCTCACTGCGATTAAACGTTCATTTGAAGGCGTTACAGGAGAAGATGAAATTATAGCAGACATCGAAGCTCGTATTTCTGAACTTTTTAGCGAAAAAATTCAGGATGCGCGTCAAGTCATCAGCACAAAAGAGCTCGATGAAGTGATTGCCGTGATGGGACAACCCGAAGATTATATGGTAGATGACGATATCTTTGAAGATGCGCCTGCTGCTAAAACATCAAAAAAAACACGACCTTCTGGTTCTGGAAAAAAACTATTTAGAGATACAGAAAACGCTTATATAGGTGGTGTGTCTAGTGGTTTAGGACATTATTTTGGCATCGATTCTTTATGGATCCGCCTTGCATGGGTAGCCTTAGTCCTTATAGGATTTGGATCTCCTATATTGATCTATATCTTATTATGGATTTTAATGCCAGAAGCAGCATCTACAGCCGATAAACTCTCTATGACGGGAAAGGCAGTTAACATTGACAATATCCAAGAAAAAGTAAAAGAAGGATTTGAAAATGTGGCTGACGCGGTAAAAAATGTGGATTATGATAAGTTTGGGAATCAAGCTAAAAAAGGCGCTCAGGGTTTTTTTCAAACCTTAGGAACTATTATTATGTTCTTCTTAAAAGTACTCGCTAAGATTTTTGGTGTACTTTTTATCATCACAGGAGCAGCCGTTGTGATCTCTTTATTTGTGGGATTATTTACTGCTGGTACGTTTGATCTTTTTTATGGTGATTTAGGAAACTATGGAGATTTTATACATACAGCGGGTCTACCTCTTTGGTTAGTATCACTATTAACATTCTTTGCTGTAGGAATTCCTTTTTTCTTCCTTTTTTATCTAGGATTAAAAATACTAGCGGGTAATTTGAAATCAATGCCACTTGCCGGAAAACTATCTCTTTTAGGTATCTGGTTATTATCTGTAATTGGTCTGGGAGTTCTAGGCATCCGTGAAGCAACAGAGCATTCGTTTACAGGAAAAGTAACAACGCAAGAAACACTCGCTATTGCTACAAACGACACATTAACGCTTCGTATGAAAGGTAGTGATTTACTCCCTGGAGAATTACGCCGTTCTAGCAACTTCCTTATGGAATACGATACTAATGGAGAGCGTATCTATATGAGACGTAATGTTCGCTTGATTGTACGTAGTACGACAGAAGATAATGCGTATGTAAAAATTCAAAAAGAAACTAGCGGACGTAATTTTGCCGCTGCAAAAGAAGAAGCGAGTCGTATAGATTATAATTTTGAAATGGTAGACGATACCTTATATCTAGATGGTTTTTTCACAACAGAAGGAAGTAGCAAATTTAGAAGTCAGGAAGTACAGGTGATCTTATACATTCCTGAAGGCACCACGCTGTATGCCGATGACAATACGTATAGTTACCACCGTAATGATAGTCGGTATAGAGATTTACTTGAAAATGGAAACGAACAGAAATACCTACTCATGAAAAGAGGAGAATTAGTCTGTGATGGATGTCCAGATAATGAAAACAGTTCTTACAGAGAAAGAGAAGACGAGTGGGAACAACGTTCTTATATAGAAGGTGAAGAGATTCCTGATTGGGAAAGAGAAGAGCCTACAGAGAATACGCCTAGAGAAGAAGTTGAAACGATCCTAAAGAAGGATAGTATTTAAAAAAAAGAATACGATTGATTCACCATTTAAAAAATTAGACATTGAATTATTTAAAAATCATCCTACTTATTGCCTTCATCCCTATAACAGGCATAGGACAAGTTGCTCAAGACTCTGAGCTGTTTAAAACCATCTCAGGTCTTGATCAACAATACTTTGACGCATATAATACATGTGATCTTGAAACACAGGCTAGTTTATATGCTGAGGATATAAAATTTTATCACGACAAAGGCGGATTAAGTACTGTGAAGCAAGATATCATGAATGCTATAGAAAATAATATCTGCAATAAAGTGACAAGAACACTGGTGCCTGAAAGCTTGGAAGTTCATGAAATTAAGGATTTTGGAGCTATTGCCATGGGATTACATACGTTTTATAACAATCAAGAGCCAGACGCACCGTCCAAACCCAGTAAATTTATTATGATCTGGAGACACGTAGATACGCGATGGGAAATAGCAGAAGTCATCAGTCTGCATTAACACATTAAAATCATCAATCAAAAACAATCAATGAAAATTTACAAATCAATAGTAATTGCACTTTTCATCCCTTTTTTAGGAATCGCTCAAGTGGATCAGAATTCTAAATTATTTTTAGAATTAGAAAAAATGGATGCTTTACTCTTTGAAGAAGGTTTCAATAACTGTAGTAAAGATGCAATGGAAATAGCTCTAAGCGAAGACCTAGAGTTTTATCATGACAAAGGTGGTATCACCAAGGGAAAATCGACATTTATTACTTCTTTCCTTACCAATATGTGTGATACCAATAAAAAGCCGATTCGCAAATTAGTTCCTGGAAGTCTCACTGTTTTTCCTCTTCGTAAAAATGGAACGCTATATGGCGCTATCCAAAAAGGAGTTCATGAATTCTTTATCAAAGAACCTGGCAAAGAGCTCTATAAAACCGAAGTCGCTCCCTTTACACACGTCTGGCTTAAAGAAAACACGGGATGGAAAATATCTCGCGTCCTAAGTTATGATCACAAAGCACCAGAAATGAATATCGAAGCGATTAACGTAACTCCTGAACTCCTCGCTCGCTATGCTGGTAATTACAAAGCACCTCAAACGGGAAACATCACGATATCTATAAAAAATAACGTGATGCATCTGGATGCTGGAAAAATGCAAACCGATTTAGTCGCAAAATCAGCTGTTCTTTTTGCACATCCTCAGGCACCAATTACATTAAAGTTTGTAAGTAATCCTGATGGAAGTATAGAAAAATTTATCGTATTAGAAAACGGTAATGCTGTAGAAGAAGCCATACGAATAGAACGCTAAATAAGAAACACCAGAAGACTTATGAAAATTAATCTCACATTAAAAAACAGAATCGTATTTACTGCTATCGTAAGTATCTTGATGTGGGCATTTTTGGCTTGGGACTATTTTCATGAAGGAGTGCCAACACATTATATATTGCACAATAAAGACTTACCTGGATTTTCAAATTGGTGGGGAGCAATTACAACCCCTCTAGTCACATGGGGATTGCTATATCTCATATATTTGAGAACACTTAAAGTAGCACCAAAAAACGAATCCTTATCTATCATATATGGTTTTATTGGATTCTTTTTATATGGTATCATAACGTCCTATTTTTTTAGTATTGGTTTAGAAACCGTTTTACTGTATATGATGTTAGGTCTTATCCTATTATCCTTTTTTGTTCCCATATATAAACCAGAATGCTTATTAGGATACCTATTAGGAATGATCTATATGTTCGGATCTATCCTTCCGTTACTTTTTGGAATTATTTTTTGGACACTATATATCATCGCATACCAGCTACCAAGAATTATCATTAGATATTTTAAAAGTAAAAAATACAACTCAACCTAAAAAAATAACAGTTGGGGAGGTTATGCTTTCGCGAAAGCGTAAAAAAACCCACTTTTACAGTGTAATAACAGAGGAATCATTTATCAATCAATCAATATAATTCATCAATCATCAATCAATCATTAAATTAAAAACACCTAACTCATGACAACACTCATTAAATTTATTATCGGAGTACTTGCTTCTCTTCTGGTCACATCCTGTGTATTTAACGGGAACTTTGATCAGGTACGAGGAAATGGAAATGTACAAACAGAAAATTTTAATATCTCTCAAGATTTTGACGGCGTATCTGCCGGAAATGGTTGGGATGTGTATTTAGAAAAAGGATCAGAAGTTTCTGTGATCGTAGAAGCAGATGAAAACATCATTGATATCGCAGATATTTATGTAAAAGGAAACACCTTAAAAATCTATTCTGAACGTAACATACGTAGCGCCACATCAAAAAAAGTATTTGTAACTTATGTAGGAGACTTAGCCTCTATAAGCGCAAGTAGCGGGGCAGATATCGTAACAAAAGAAGTATTAAAAGGGGAAGATTTAAGCCTTCGTGTATCCAGTGGAGGATCTATAAAAGCCGAAGCTATTGTGCGTAATATAGATACTGGAGTAAGTAGTGGTGGTTCTATACGCCTTGCTGGAAGTTCAGAAAAATTAGATGCATCTGTTTCTAGTGGAGGTACTATAAATGCAAGAGAACTAAGAGCAAAATATGCTACTGCAAAAGCTTCTAGTGGAGGAAACATGGATATCAGAGTAACAGATAAGTTATATGCACGTGCTTCCAGCGGAGGAGGTATTGATTATTGGGGAAATCCAAAAGAAGTAGATAAGCCTAAGAAAAGTATGTCTGGAGGAACTGTAGACGCAAAAGAATAACTTATATAACCAATCTAACTATGTGTGCAATCACTGCTCTTGATTCACACAAAAGCCCGCAAATTTTGCGGGCTTTTGTATTATGATGTGCAAAGAGAGGATTTGTATTACGCCTCTACTTCTACCACACTCTCTTTTGCGGCTAGATAGCGTTCTGCATCTAGTGCTGCCATACAACCTGTACCCGCAGCTGTAATTGCCTGACGATATACGTGATCTGCGGCATCTCCAGATACAAAAACACCTGGCACATTTGTCTTTGACGTTCCAGGTACGTTAATGATATATCCTGTTTCGTCAAGCTCTAAATAGTCTTTAAAAATCTCTGTGTTGGGTTTATGTCCTATGGCAACAAAAAATCCTGTTGCAGGAATTTCGTGCTTTTCATTGGTCTTATTATTGAAGACACGCACCCCTGTTACCACCTGTCCGTCTCCTAAAACCTCATCTGTTTCTGTATTAAAGAGAATTTCAATATTCTTTGTATTCTTTACACGAGCCGCCATAATCTTAGAAGCTCTAAATTCGTCACGACGCACAAGCATTGTTACTTTTGAACAAAGCTTAGATAAGTAATGTGCCTCTTCTGCTGCAGAATCTCCTGCACCTACAATCACTACTTCTTGATTTTTATAGAAAAAGCCATCACACACTGCACAAGCAGATACACCACCACCAAGGTTTAAGTATTTTTGTTCAGAGTCAAGTCCTAGATATTTAGCTGTCGCTCCTGTAGAAATAATAATCGTATCGGCATGAATCTCTGTCTCTCCATTTACCCATACTTTATGCACATCTCCAGAAAAATCAACTTTGGTAACCCATCCATCTCTTACATCTGTATCAAATCGCTTTGCTTGATTCATCAGTTCGATCATCATCGCAGGACCTGTGATTCCATCAGGGTAACCAGGAAAATTTTCTACTTCATTTGTTGTCGTTAACTGTCCGCCTGGCTGCATTCCTTGGTATAATACAGGAGCCATGTTGGCTCTTGCTGCATAAATAGCCGCTGTATATCCCGCAGGACCAGATCCAATAATTAAGCATTTTACGTGTTCGATTTCCATATTTTTTATGCTTTCGCGAATCTGCCTACGGAAGGCAGGAGCGTTGTTATGATACAAGCGCTGATTCACAGTAATTAATTTAAATACTAAAGTAAGACTACAAAAGTAGCTTTTTATGCTTTATACTTACAAAAATCTTATCAAGAAAACCGATGACTTAATAACAGTAACTAATGATGATAACACTTAAAACATAGGATAATGTTAAGGATGCCGTACATTTGAATAATAATTATTATTTTTCTAAAAAATACATCATGAAAACTAACTTCTTTTTCATTTTACTATTGACCATCGCTGGTATAAGCTGTGCACAAGAAACAAGAACAAACGATTTTGAACTCGTCCAAAATGACAATTATACGATAGAAATGGTTGTGCCTGATCTTACGAATCCTTGGGGACTGACATTCTTACCGGACGGTGCTATGCTTATTACAGAAAAAAGTGGGGAACTCATCCATTTTAAAAACGGTACCAAAACGATGATTACTGGAATTCCTGAAGTATCAGATCGTAATCAAGGAGGATTATTAGATATCAAGGTGCATCCTGACTATAAAAATAACGGCTGGATCTATATCACATATTCTTCTGTAGCGGGAGATGAAGAAGGCGCACATACCGCTTTAATGCGTGCAAAACTTGAAGGAACTTCGCTTGTAAAGCAAGAAGTACTTTATAAAGGAAGTCCCAACACAAGAAAGGGGCATCACTTTGGTTCTCGAATTTCATTTGACTCCAAAGGGCATGTGTTTTTTACCATAGGAGATCGTGGTGAACGTGATGAAAATCCGCAAGATATTACGCGCGATGGTGGTAAAGTGTATAGACTTAACATAGATGGAAGTATTCCTAAAGACAATCCATTTGTTGGACAAACGGGTGCCAAAGAAGCCATCTGGTCTTATGGACATCGTAATCCTCAGGGAATGGCAATACATCCAAAAACAGGTGATGTATGGACGCATGAGCATGGACCTCGTGGGGGTGATGAAGTAAATATTCCTGAAGCTGGAAAAAATTACGGATGGCCAGTGATCTCTTATGGTATCAACTATAGTGGAACACCATTTACCGATATTACGGAAAAAGAAGGAATGGAACAACCTATTTATTACTGGGTTCCTTCGATCGCTCCTTGTGGAATGGACTTTGTTTCTGACAGTAAATACAGTGACCTTGATGGAAGTTTACTCGTAGGATCTCTTAAGTTCAATTACGTTGAACGTCTTATTCTAAAAGGAGATACTGTCGTAGGTCGTGAAAAATTATTGACAGATGCTGGACGTATGCGTAATGTTGTGATGGGACCTGATGGGTATATCTATTTAGGCATTGAAGGAGCTGGTATTGCTCGTATGATAAAAAAGTAATATGGAAAAAATAATCATACTAAGTTGCATCGGTCTCATGCTAATGGGATTTACTTTCCGTACAGAAACCGCTAGATACACACCACAAGATCCACTCAAAGAAAGCATGGAACGCGGCTCAGTAGTCTATACAGACTATTGTATCCAATGCCATTTAGGAAAAGGTGAAGGCGTCTCAGGAACATTTCCTCCCCTAGCTCAATCTGATTGGCTTACCAAAGACAATATTACCAATGCGATTCGTGTGGTAAAGTATGGACAAACAGGAGAAATCACGGTAAACGGCACTACATATAATGGCGTGATGGCTGACTTAGGTCTTTACGAAGATGAAGTAGCCGATGTGATGAATTATATTCTGAATAGTTGGGGAAATACGCATGATCAAATAATTACTGAAGCACAGGTAAAAAAAGTAACCAAAGAGTAATTGCATCTCGTTTTTAGTCAATGTATTTAGAGATGTGGGTTTAGGATATTCCCTATATAGCTATCCTATTTTCAAACATTTCTTAGAATACTCTATTGGGTTCTTTATTTTTTTGCTTTCGCGAAAGCGTAATTTTTCTAAAATCAATAGAAGTACTACCCTCTTATGATATTGAAGCTAACCCTAGCTATCAAAATTATTAATTAATGATGCATTCAGCTACTATTTAAAGTGATCTAGGTAATTATTACGTGTACAAAACTCTTTAATACATTCGTCTTCTGTACCTTGTAGAGAATATTTATAGGGAAGTATTGTATAATGATAAAATTATAACTATTTAATTCTAAAACAGTTCCATTGACGAATAATAAAGAACCTAAAACTATTGCAATTGTTGGTTGTGGTCCCCGCGGATTATCTGCTTTAGAAAGTCTATACGCTGAGGCATCCAAAACAAATACCCTTATTTACAGTTTGGTATTTGAAAAAACCGCACACCCAGGAGCTAGTCCTGTGTATGCTATAGATCAGGAGGATGGAAATTGGTTGAATATTGCAGAAAGGGCTGTGGATATTTGGAAACGAAAAAAAATAACTTTTGATACCTTTTCTATTCCTACTTTCCCAACGTTTCAAGATTGGATAGGATATTCTGATAAAGAGGCAGATGCGACTGACGTAGATGAATTTCCGCTTCGTTCTAAAATGGGAGTGTATCTAAACGAGCGATACAATAGTATTGCAAATGTTTTATTGGAGAAAGGCTTATTAACGTATATTCAAGGAGAAGTACAAGCGATGTATCCTGATCATCATAAGGTTAAAATTGATGTGATTGGCGGGCAATACTTTATAGCAGATGAAGCGGTTTTAACGATAGGACATCAACCTATTGAGCTTGATGAACAGCTGGGTACATGGAAAAAACAGGTTCCAAATTTAGATACGCCTGTACTTTTTACACAGCCATATCCTATAAAAAAAATGTTAGTATCCGGAATGATTACACCAGAAAATAGTGTAGGTATCAGAGGATTTGGTTTAGCAATGATTGATTTATTGAGAGCGTTTAGTGAAGGGATGGGCGGTACATTTAAAGTGAAAAATGAGTCTACAAGAGAAATGGAATATATTCCGAGTGGAAAAGAGCCAAAAACAATAGTACCCTTTTCGCTAGACGGTTTGCCGTTAAGTCCAAAGCCTTTAAATAAAAAAATAGACTCCTTGTATGTACCGAGTTCTGAGCAGTTAGATGATTACAAAAAAAGCGTGAATTCAGCAATTGATTCAGATGAAACTTTAGACAGCACCAAATTTCTTATAGAGGCTATTTCTCCATTAATTGTTGATACGTACGTAGCTGAAGGTATGAATTCTCTCTCTCACGATCTCAGCAAAAGTGATATTAAAAAAGTGGTGGAATCGTGGCTTTACGATGAAAATTTCAAACATTCTCTTATCATCCCTACAGATACACCTGCGGAAGAAATTTTAGACACGTTTATAGGTATGGCGACGGGAAATGCAGCAGTAAGTCTTGATTTTTGTATAGGTCATGTGTGGAGGCATTGCCAACCAACTATGTATAAACTGTTATCATTTGCTCCGTTGTCTGATGAATTATTAGCAGATATCATAGCATTAGACGAACGCCTGAAACGCTACTCGTATGGTCCTCCAGTAGATAGTCTTTGCCAGATCATAGCTTTACAAAAAGTGGGTAAATTAACATTGGATCTCGTAAACGATCCTGCTATCGAGTTAACAGAAGGTGGGTGGATACTCACAAAGAATACAACCGCTGTTAAGGTTGAAACCATGATTAACTCTGTTTTACCGGCACCGCAAATTTTAAAGGTAACGTCTTCACTTCCGAAAGGACTTATTAATAGTTCTAAAGTAGAGGCGTTGCATGATGAATTAGGCATTCGTACAGAAAAAAATGGAATGACTAAGTTTGACGATACCAAACAAACATTTCCATTGGCAGTTCTAGGTCGGCTTGCAAAAGGTTCTTTGATTGGAGTGGATGCCATAGCGGAATGCTTTGGTATTCGTTCAGAATATTGGGCAGAAGGCGTACTAGAAAGAATGCATCAGGAGGATTAACTCTCTTCAAAATATATAGGATTTAAATAATCCTTTTAAACCCTTTGTTGCAAATAGAAAAGTGAAGCGTTGCTTTTTAAATTAAAAACACTTCAAAATAATATTTTAAACGCTCATCAACAGGATTTACAGAATCCCAATAAACCCTTTGTTGCAAATAGAAAAGTGAAGCGCTACTTTTTAAATTAAAAAACACTTCAAAATAATATTTTAAACGCGCATCAACAGGATTTACAGAATCCCAATAAACCCTTTGTTGCAAATAGAAAAGTGAAGCGTTGCTTTTTAAATTAAAAACACTTCAAAATAATATTTTAAACGC
>NZ_CALEMI010000167.1 GCF_937910895.1 uncultured Dokdonia sp.
TAAGCAATAAGAACGTTATGAAATTATCAAAACAAGACAGAAGACAGCGTTTACGTTTTAGAATACGTAAAACTGTAACAGGAACTGTTCAACGTCCGCGCTTGGCAGTTTTCCGAAGCAATAAAGAAATTTATGCTCAATTGATCGATGATGTAAGTGGTAAAACTATCACTGCAGCTTCCTCAAGAGACAAAGATATAGATGCTGCTAAAGCAAATAAAGTGGAGGCAGCAAAGTTGGTAGGTAAAGCAATCGCAGAGAAAGCCGTAAAGGCAGGTGTTGACACCATTTCTTTTGACAGAGGAGGTTACCTGTATCACGGAAGAGTAAAACAACTAGCAGAAGGCGCTCGTGAAGGCGGACTTAAATTCTAAATAAATTATGTACCAGAATTATAAAAACGTAGAGTTAGTTAAACCTAGTGGTTTAGAACTTAAAGATCGCTTAGTAGGTGTGCAACGTGTTACTAAAGTAACAAAAGGAGGTAGAGCCTTTGGTTTTTCTGCAATTGTTGTTGTAGGTGATGAAAACGGTGTTGTTGGTCAAGGATTAGGAAAATCTAAAGAAGTTGCTTCTGCAATCGCAAAAGCAGTAGAAGATGCTAAGAAAAACTTAGTTCGTATTCCTTTAAATAAGAAATCTATCCCTCACGAACAAAAGGGGAAGTATGGTGGAGCTAGAGTATTATTGATGCCAGCTGCTGCTGGTACAGGAGTAATTGCTGGTGGAGCTATAAGAGCTGTATTGGAGTCTGTAGGAATACACGATGTATTATCTAAGAACCAAGGATCATCAAATCCTCA
Organism: uncultured Dokdonia sp.; assembly: GCF_937910895.1. Lineage (GTDB taxonomy): Bacteria > Bacteroidota > Bacteroidia > Flavobacteriales > Flavobacteriaceae > Dokdonia. The sequence goes on from NZ_CALEMI010000167.1 coordinate 804, forward strand.
TAATGTTGTAAAAGCTACTTTTGACGCATTACTTCAGTTAAGAAGTGCTGAGACTGTGGCAAAGCAAAGAGGAATTTCGTTAGATAAAGTTTTTAAAGGTTAAACCAAGTAGTTATGGCAAAGATCAAAGTAACAAAGATCCGTAGTGCGATTAATCGTCCTGTAGATCAGAAAAGAACCCTTGAGGCTCTTGGATTAAGAAAGATGGGTCAAGTGAAGGAGCATGAGAATACTCCTAATATACTTGGTATGATAAATAAAGTAAGTCATTTGGTTTCTGTAGAAGAAGCATAAATAATTAGTATAGATGAATTTAAATACTTTACAACCTGCAAAGGGTTCAGTTAAGAAAAACGATAGCCGTAGAGGTCGTGGCCAGGCAACTGGTAACGGAGGAACAGCTGGTCGTGGTCATAAAGGACAAAAATCTCGTTCTGGTTATTCTAAGAAAATTGGTTTTGAAGGAGGTCAAATGCCTTTACAAAGACGTGTTCCTAAATTTGGATTTAAAAACGTTAACCGTAAAGAATATGCAGGCGTTAATTTAGACACACTTCAAGAATATGTTGATGCAGGTCGTATCAAAGATGAAGTGACTTTAGATGTACTAATCGAAAATCGTCTTGTCGGTAAAAATGACTTAGTGAAAATATTAGGTAGAGGAGAACTCAAAGCAAAGCTTAAAGTCACTGCTCACAAATTTACAGCGTCAGCAAAACAAGCTGTTGAAGCTGTTGGGGGTGAAGCCGTAACTTTATAATTGATATAAGAGGATGAAATTTATAGATACAATAAAAAATATTTGGAAGATTGACGAGCTTAAGAATCGCATTTTGCTTACGTTAATGCTTCTCCTCGTATATCGTTTTGGTGCTCAAGTAGTATTGCCAGGTATTGATGCTTCTAAATTAGGAGGTCTTCAAGATAGTACAAGTCAAGGACTTTTAGGTCTGCTAAGTGCTTTTACGGGAGGTGCGTTTTCAAATGCATCTGTATTTGCTCTTGGTATTATGCCTTATATTTCTGCATCTATTGTAGTACAATTAATGGGAATAGCGATTCCTTATTTACAAAAACTACAAAAAGAAGGTGAGAGTGGAAGACGTAAAATTAATCAAATAACAAGATGGTTAACCATCGCTATTTGTTTACTTCAGGCACCTGGGTATCTAGCAGCATTGCCAACGCTAATGGGAGGAACCGATGCTTTTGTATTAGGTCTTACACCTACATTCTATGTTTCATCTGTATTAATACTTGTAACAGGTTGTATTTTTGCAATGTGGTTAGGAGAGAAGATTACGGATAAAGGTATAGGTAATGGTATATCATTATTAATTATGGTAGGTATTATCGCTACTATGCCACTTTCATTTATTCAGGAATGGGTAGCCCGTGTTACTGAATCTAATGGAGGAATTATTATGATTCTTATTGAATTGGTAGTTTGGTTTGTTATCATTTTATTATCAGTACTCTTGGTGATGGCTGTTCGTCAAATTCCAGTATCCTATGCTAGACGTACTGCTAGTGGTGCTTATGAGAAAAATGTTTTTGGTAACAGACAATATATACCCCTTAAGTTAAATGCTTCTGGTGTAATGCCAATTATCTTTGCACAAGCTATCATGTTTGTTCCTGGTTTAATTGGAGGTGCTAGTTTTCTTGAAAACACAAGTACTGGTCAATGGTTACAACAAGAGTTTGGAGGGAATATATTTGGATTTTGGTATAACCTTGTATTTGGATTATTAATTATAGTCTTTACTTATTTTTATACTGCTATAACAGTTCCTACTAATAAAATGGCTGATGATTTAAAACGTAGTGGAGGCTTTATAGCTGGAATTCGTCCAGGAAGTGAAACGGCAGAATATCTGGATAAGATTATGTCTCAAATCACATTACCTGGCTCCGTATTTTTAGCACTTATTGCCATATTTCCTGCTATAGCTCATAAAGTTATTGGAATACAACAAGGTTGGGCTCTCTTTTATGGAGGTACATCTTTATTGATTATGGTAGGTGTAGCTATAGATACTATGCAACAAGTAAACTCATATCTGCTTAATAGACATTATGATGGTCTTATGAAATCAGGTAAAAATCGTAAAGCAGTAGCATAATGGCAAAACAAGCAGCTATAGAACAAGACGGGTCAATCATTGAAGCATTGTCTAATGCAATGTTCAGAGTTGAACTAGAAAACGGTCACGTAGTGACTGCGCATATATCAGGTAAGATGCGTATGCACTATATTAAATTATTACCTGGAGATAAAGTAAAATTAGAAATGAGTCCTTATGATTTATCTAAGGCTCGTATAACATACCGTTACTAACGGGTAAACAAGCTTGATATGAAAGTAAGAGCATCTATAAAAAAGAGAAGTGCCGATTGCAAGATTGTACGTCGCAAAGGCAGATTATACGTAATTAATAAAAAGAACCCTAGGTTTAAACAAAGACAAGGTTAAGAATTATGGCTAGAATTGCAGGGATAGATATCCCAAAACAAAAGAGAGGTGTAATTGCGCTAACATACATCTTTGGAATCGGTAGAAGTAGAGCTCAAGAAATTTTGGCTACTGCTAATGTATCAGAAGACAAAAAAGTGTCTGATTGGGATGACGACGAAATAGGTCGAATTCGTGATGCAGTGGGCGCCTTCACAATCGAAGGAGAATTGCGTAGTGAGGTTTCATTAAACATTAAGCGTTTAATGGATATCGGATGTTACAGAGGTATTCGTCATCGTTCAGGACTTCCATTAAGAGGTCAACGTACAAAGAATAACTCTCGTACAAGAAAAGGAAAGCGTAAAACTGTTGCAAACAAGAAGAAAGCAACTAAATAATAACTTGTAGTAATGGCAAAGCAAAGTACAAAAAAACGTAAAGTTGTTGTAGACTCTGTAGGTGAAGCACACATCTCAGCTTCTTTTAATAATTTGATTATTTCGTTAACAAATAAAAAAGGAGATGTGATTTCTTGGTCATCTGCTGGTAAAATGGGTTTTAGAGGTTCTAAAAAGAATACTCCTTATGCTGCCCAAACTGCTGCAGAAGACTGTGCGAAAGTTGCTCATGAAGCTGGCTTGCGTAAAGTAAAAGTATATGTGAAAGGACCAGGTAATGGACGTGAGTCTGCTATCAGATCTATTCATAATAGTGGTATTGAGGTTACAGAAATTATTGATGTAACACCAGCACCACACAATGGATGTCGTCCTCCAAAAAGACGTCGCGTTTAATTTTAATTTAATATCTAGAGGGAATATGGTTTGCGAAGGATTGACCTTAATTCCTAACCCCCTCCAAAAAAACTTTTTTAATGGCAAGATATACTGGTCCTAAGACTAAAATTGCTCGTAAATTTAGTGAAGCAATTTACGGAGAAGATAAATCTTTTGAAAAAAGAAATTATCCTCCAGGACAGCACGGAAACAACAGAAGAAGAGGAAAAAAATCCGAGTACGCTGTTCAATTACAAGAAAAACAAAAAGCAAAGTATACGTACGGGATACTTGAGCGCCAATTTAGAAATCTATATACAAAAGCAAATAGATCTAGTGGTATTACTGGTGAAGTTTTACTTCAACTATGTGAACAACGTCTAGACAATGTTGTATATAGAATGGGGATTGCTCCATCTAGAAATGGATCGCGACAATTAGTATCTCATCGTCATATTACTGTAAATGGTGGTATTGTAAATATCCCATCTTATCAAGTAAAGCCTGGTGATGTAATCGCTGTACGCGAAAAGTCAAAATCATTAGAAGTTATTACCAATTCATTATCTAACGCAAGTCAGGTATATGAGTGGATATCTTGGAATAATGATAAGAAAGAAGGGACATTTGTATCTGTTCCTCAGCGTCTTCAAATACCTGAAAACATCAATGAGCAATTCATCGTCGAATTGTACTCTAAGTAAAAATTAACTAAAGCTAGAAAACACGATATGGCAATATTAAATTTCCAAAAGCCTGATAAAGTCATTATGATTGACTCTACTGATTTTGAGGGCAAGTTTGAGTTTAGACCTTTAGAACCTGGTTATGGATTAACCGTAGGAAACGCTTTAAGACGTGTATTACTTTCTTCTTTAGAAGGTTTTGCAATCACTTCTGTACGTATAGAAGGCGTAGATCATGAGTTTTCTACAATCGCTGGAGTAGTTGAAGATGTTACTGAGATTATTCTTAATTTAAAACAAGTACGTTTTAAGAGACAAATAGAAGAGATAGATAACGAAACTGTTACTATTTCTCTGTCAGGAATAGATCAGCTTACTGCAGGAGACTTTCAGAAATTTATTTCTGGTTTTCAAGTATTAAACCCTGACCTTGTTATCGCAAATATGGATAAGAAGGTAAACCTTAATATGGAAATTACCATAGAAAAAGGAAGAGGGTACGTACCAGCAGAAGAAAATAAAAAATCAAATGCACCTCTTGGAACTATATTTACAGATTCTATATATACACCTATTAGAAATGTTAAATATAGTATAGAAAACTACCGTGTAGAGCAAAAAACAGATTATGAAAAATTAATCTTTGAAATTATTACTGACGGTTCTATTCATCCAAAAGAAGCACTTACTGAAGCGGCAAAAACACTTATACACCACTTTATGTTGTTTTCTGATGAGCGTATCACTCTGGAAGCAGATGAGATTGCTCAAACAGAAACCTATGATGAAGAGTCGCTTCACATGAGACAGCTTTTAAAGACAAAATTAATTGACATGGACCTTTCAGTACGTGCTCTTAACTGTCTTAAAGCAGCTGAAGTTGATACATTGGGAGATCTTGTTTCTTTCAATAAAAACGATCTTATGAAGTTTAGAAACTTTGGTAAGAAGTCATTGACAGAACTTGAGGAACTTGTAAATGTAAAAGGTCTTAATTTTGGTATGGATTTATCAAAATACAAACTAGATAAAGATTAATTACGATTTGTACGCTTTCGCGAAAGCGAATAAATAATATTAAGAATAATGAGACACGGAAAGAAAATTAATCATTTAGGAAGAAAAACGGCACATAGAAAGTCAATGCTGGCTAATATGGCTTGTTCCCTAATTGAGCATAAAAGAATTAACACAACAGTTGCAAAGGCTAAAGCTCTTAGACAATTTGTAGAACCTTTAGTTACAAAATCTAAAAACGATACAACACATAACAGACGTATTGTATTTGCTCGATTACGTCAAAAAGATGCCGTAACAGAACTTTTTAGAGATGTAGCTGTAAAAGTTGGAGATCGTCCAGGCGGATATACTCGTATTATCAAATTAGGTAATCGTCTTGGAGATAATGCAGACATGGCTATGATTGAACTTGTAGATTATAATGAAGTTTATAATGCTGGTAAGCCTACTAAAAAGAAATCTACTCGTCGTGGTAAGTCATCTAAAACTGAAGCACCTCTAGTTGCAGAAACGACTTCTAACGAGGAAGAATAGATCGGTAAACCTGTTACAAAAAGGTTAAATAGTATCGGGATTTACCGCAAGGTAAATCCCTTTTTTTATTTTTACACTGTCAAATTGATTTTTGGTAAGATATTTGACTTAAATAAAAATATAATTAAGAAATAAATAAACTATGAAAAAATTAATGATTGTTTTGGTATCCTTTATACTTTCTACAGGATACGGATACGCACAAGCAGTAAACCCTAATAACAATACGTTAGGAGCACTTGCGACCTATGGACCAGATGGGGCAAATATTGGAGCTTCTAGTATTGTAAATAATCCACCCAGGCCTATAGAAGGAACAGTATATCTATTTGACGGATGGAACAATAATACATTGATAGTAACAAATGTTCAAGAGAAACCTATTAGACTTAACAGTAACATTAACTTTAATGCTAAACGTAATGTTTTTGAATCTAAAATAGACAGTGAAACTATTTTTACATTTGATTTTACAAACATTAAGGAAATTGTAATTAACAATAGAGTTTTTAAAAATATCTATTCTCCAGTAGATGGTGCTTATAGAGTTTTTGAAGTTATTGCAGAGAGTAAAGATTTTGAAATTTATAAAGATTACACTATTGATATTAGAGAGGGTAATCCTAATCCACTTCTTGCTCGTACAAATGATAAGTATATTTTAAGAGATAGTTATTACGTAAAGAAAGGGAAGTCTTTTAAAAGACTTAAACTTAAAAAGTCTGAAATTCTTAAAGCAGCAGGTTCTAAGTCTTCGGTTGTAGAGCAATATGCAAAAGACAATAATCTCAATTTTAAAGACGAAAAAGATTTACAGAAGATCGTTAGTTATTACAGAACATTATAGTAATACTATTTTGAAAAATTTTCACAACATAAAAAAAGAGCTTTTAAAAAAAGCTCTTTTTTTATGCCTAAGTATTTTAAGCTATATAATATATTTGCACAAATTATAATTTTATGAAATATCAGTCTCGACGTCCAGCACTCATTTTACTTGCAGATGGAACTATTTTTTATGGTAAATCTGTAGGAAATAAAGAAGGTACATCTTTTGGGGAGGTATGCTTTAATACAGGAATGACAGGATATCAAGAAATTTTTACAGATCCTTCTTATTTTGGTCAACTTATGGTGACTACAAACGCACATATAGGAAACTATGGCGCAACTAATGAAGAAACAGAATCTGATGGAGTTAAAATATCAGGTCTTATATGTAGAAATTTCAGTTATACCTACTCGAGACAAGATGCTCAGGAATCTCTAGAAGATTTTCTTACCTCTAATCATCTTTTTGCAATATCGGATGTAGATACAAGAGCATTAGTAGCATATATAAGAGATCATGGCGCCATGAATGCTGTTATATCTACAGATGTTGATAATATAGAGGCTCTTAAAGCTCAGCTAGCAGAAGTTCCTAGTATGAATGGTTTAGAGCTTGCCTCAAAAGTTTCTACAAAAGAACCTTACTTTTTTGGAGAAGAAGATGCTGCCATTAAAATAGCAGCATTAGATATAGGAATCAAACGCAACATTTTGCGTAATTTTTCAAAACGAGGCGTGTATATAAAAGTATTTCCTTATGATACCTCTTATCAAGAAATGAAAAAATGGGGTGCAGATGGATACTTTCTGTCTAACGGCCCTGGAGATCCAGAACCATTAGAAAATGCCATACAAGTAGCTAAAGACATTATAGAAGAAGATCAGCCATTATTTGGAATTTGTTTAGGACATCAAGTGATTGCACTAGCTAATGGAATTTCTACGTACAAAATGCACAATGGCCATAGAGGGATCAACCACCCTATAAAAAATCTGATTACGGGAAAGGGAGAAATTACATCTCAAAATCATGGATTTGCTATTAATAGAGAAGAAACAGAGGCTAATGCTAATGTAGAGATTACCCATGTACATCTTAATGATCACACTGTTGCGGGTATTAGGATTAAAAATAAAAATTGTTTTTCTGTACAATATCATCCAGAAGCTAGTCCAGGACCAAATGATGCAACATATCTTTTTGATCAGTTTATAGAGAATATTAAAAAGAGTAAAGTATAATAGTTACATATTTTGTTTTATACAAATCACTTGTATGCGAAAACGTTATCGTTACTATTCGTCAAATTTTAAGGTTGTAAACACGACAAATTGTATCTTTCAGCCACTAAAAAAAATAATACTATGAGCATAATAATAGATATTCACGCAAGACAAATTTTTGACTCTAGAGGAAACCCTACAGTAGAAGTAGATGTGTACACAGAAAACGGAATGATAGGACGTGCAGCTGTACCATCAGGAGCCTCAACGGGAGAGCATGAAGCTGTGGAGTTAAGAGATGGAGGTGATGCATACATGGGCAAAGGCGTACAAGAAGCTGTAAGTAACGTAAATTCAATTATTGCTGCAGAATTATTGGGAACATCAGTTTTTGAGCAAAATTTAATAGATCAATTGATGATTGATCTAGATGGAACTCCTAATAAATCAAAACTAGGAGCAAATGCTATATTAGGTGTTTCTTTAGCTTGCGCTAAAGCTGCCGCCGCTGAGTTGAATATGCCTCTATATAGATATGTAGGAGGGGTAAGTGCAAACACGCTACCAGTACCTATGATGAATATCATTAATGGAGGTTCTCATAGTGATGCACCTATTGCTTTTCAAGAATTTATGGTTATGCCAGTAAAAGCAAAAAGCTTTACAGAAGCCATGAAAATGGGTACTGAGATTTTTCATAATCTTAAAAAAGTACTTCATGATCGTAACTTAAGTACGGCTGTAGGAGATGAAGGAGGTTTTGCACCAGCACTTGATGGAACAGAAGATGCATTAGACGCTATAAAATTGGCTGTAGAGAACGCAGGATATACTTGGGGAGATGAAATTATGATTGCCCTAGACTGTGCTGCTGCAGAGTTTTATGTAAATGGAAAATACGATTATACAAAATTTGAAGGAGCTTCAGGAGTCATACGTACTAGCGAAGAGCAAGCAGATTACCTAGCATCTTTAGCCGAGAATTATCCAATTATATCTATAGAAGATGGGATGGATGAGAACGATTGGGATGGATGGAAATATTTAACAGACAATATTGGTGATAAAGTACAACTAGTTGGAGACGACTTGTTTGTTACCAACGTTGAACGTCTTTCAAGAGGAATAGAAAATGGAATTGCAAATTCTATTCTTATTAAAGTAAATCAAATAGGAACATTAACCGAGACAATTGCTGCTGTAAATATGGCGCATAATGCAGGGTATACCTCTGTGATGTCTCATAGATCTGGCGAGACAGAAGATAATACTATTGCAGATCTAGCTGTAGCACTTAATACAGGTCAAATCAAAACTGGATCTGCTTCAAGATCTGATAGAATGGCAAAGTACAATCAGTTACTTCGTATAGAAGAACAATTAGCAGAAATGGCTTATTTTCCTGGTGAAAAAGCTTTTAAATTAAAATAACATATCTTTTCAAGACAAAATTAAAGCCTCCAACTTGGAGGCTTTTTTACGCTCTAATATCGACAAAAGACAATTTTATGTAGACTAAGTACATGTTTTTTGATACTATTATATTGATTTATTTACCTCAAATTCAAATTCAAATTAAAATATTTAAATTTTAAATGACTAATTTTTAGAATATTACATATCTTTTTAAGATATGTAAGAATTATCTTTCTTTTTATTCTTGTTGATTATTTACTTTTTGTATACATTTATCATCCAAATCTATTAGAACTTAAAAGAAAACCTACTTAGTCTGAATCTATAGCTATTCATTATTTTAAAGTTATAATAAAGCCTAACTCGATCTTTTAAATTCTTAACTCAACGATTGTATTGCACGTTAGTGAATAAACAGGCAGAATGATTTTAAGTTGGGTAAAGAGCGGGAGATGAAGCTTGAACGCCTAATGACTCGCTCTTTTTAAGAATTATTTTTTGGTATTTTAAATACCAAAATTTAGGTTTGAAGTTGGGTAAAGAGCTTATGCTATGGTATAAGCTCTTTTTTAATACTCAAATTTTGCTTTAAAAAGCGGAGCCACAACATGTTCAAAATGGCTATATGAACTAATCCTGTTTTTTAGTAAGATTCAAGATTTGTTTCAATTTTAGATTGGGGTTCAATACTTCAAAGATTGTTTCAGAAATTAAAAAACATATATTCTCTTGAATACCTTATAGCCTCATCCCGAGAACTATTTAGTGAATGATCTATTCTCAAATAAAATGCCTTGACAAGTTTATGTTGATAATCCAATGAACATATCATTTGGTTCATTCTATAAAGGTTTTCATTTTAAGTACGCTTTCGCGAAAGCGTATAAAATTAAAGGGACTCTTTTTTTCTTTGTCTAAAAGAGGTTAAAAATTTACTGAATTAAAGACTTTTAACAAGTTACTTATTGTTAGTGGTTACAACTCTAAACGTTTTTCATTTAATTTAAGTTTTTTTTAAGTGCTTTACTGTAGGGTAAAATTGAAAAAATCGACTGTTTTTTTGTAAATTAGCAATCCTTCTAACAAAAGGAATTATCACCTTAAAATTTCAAAAAAAAAGCATGGCAGAAAAAGCAACGCTAACCATAGACGGTCAATCTTATGATTTTCCTATCATCACCGGAACAGAAAACGAAAAAGCAATTGATATAAAAACCCTTAGAGGAGTAACAGGAGGTATCACAACTATTGATCCTGGTTATAAAAATACGGGTTCTTGTGAAAGTGCGATCACCTTCTTAGATGGAGAAAAAGGGATTTTACGATATAGAGGGTATTCTATAGAATCACTTGCAGAAAAAGCAGATTTTTTAGAAGTAGCTTATCTATTAATCTTTGGAGAGTTGCCGTCAAAAGTACAACTAGAGAAGTTTCATAATGATATAAAAGCAGAATCTCATGTAGATGAAGACATGAAGAAAATCTTAGATGGTTTTCCTAAGTCTGCGCATCCTATGGGAGTTTTAAGTGCGCTTACATCAGCGTTAATAGCTTTCAACCCTAACTCTGTAAATGTAGATTCAGAGGAAGAAATGTATACGGCAATCGTAAAGTTACTTGCAAAATTTCCAGTACTCGCTGCTTGGGCATTACGCAAAAAGAAAAGCCAACCCTTAGACTATGGAGACAATAGTCTTGGGTATGTGGCAAATCTTCATAAAATGATGTTTGCAAGACCTAATGAAGAGTACAAGGTAGACAAGTCTGTCATAGATGCATTAGATAAGTTATTGATTTTACATGCAGATCATGAGCAAAACTGTTCTACATCTACCGTTCGTATAGTAGGATCATCACACGCAGGATTATTTGCTTCTATTTCTGCGGGTATATCGGCATTATGGGGGCCACTTCACGGAGGAGCCAATCAAGCTGTTATAGAAATGCTTGAAGCGATTAAGGAAGATGGAGGTGATACAAAAAAATACATGGCAAAAGCAAAGGATAAAGAAGATCCGTTCCGCTTAATGGGCTTTGGTCATAGAGTATATAAAAACTTTGACCCACGTGCAAAAATTATAAAAGTTGCCGCAGATGATGTTTTAAATATGTTAGGGATAGAAGATCCCGTATTAGATATTGCTAAAGGATTAGAAAAAGAAGCATTAGAAGATCCTTATTTTGTAGATCGCAAATTATATCCTAATGTAGATTTTTATTCAGGTATTATTTATAGAGCATTAGGAATTCCAGTAGAAATGTTTACGGTGATGTTTGCACTAGGACGTTTACCAGGTTGGATCGCACAATGGAAAGAAATGCGTGAAGGGAAAGAACCAATTGGACGTCCACGTCAAGTATACATTGGTGAGAATTTACGTGACTTTGTCCCTGTATCCGAAAGATAAACATACCATATATTTTAGATTAAAAAGAGGAAACACATTGTTTGCTCTTTTTTTTTGAAATATCGTAATTTCACTTTCGTGAAAACTTATAATGATGCATCCACCAGAAATTAAAATAATACCTGAAAAAATAATCATAGGCTTATATGAAGTAATGTCTCTTTCTGAAGATAAAACCAGGCTATTATGGAAAAAATTCGGTTCTCAAAGAAAGGAGATAACAAATGCTCTCTGTGATGGGAGCTATAGTATTCAAGTATATGATGAAGGATTTGTAAGAGGAGAATTTTCACATACAACTCTTTTTGATAAATGGGCGGGGATAGAAGTGAAAAATATGGTAGAAGTCCCTAAAGGAATGGAGATACTCATAATTCCAGCTGGAAAGTGGGCGGTATTTCAATATCAAGGAATCCCAAGTGCCTTTTATAAGATGGCACAATATATTTATGAAGATTGGTTGCCAAATTCAAAGTATCAACTAGATCATCGTCCTCATTTTGAATATATGGACTCAGACTATCTAGGTCCTATGAATCCAGAAGCAAGAGAAGAAGTTTGGATTCCAATAAAATAAATTTACGTATGATAATCAATAGATAAAATAGAATGCGTTATCGTAATGTGTTTGTTTTTATTTCTTGTGATCAAACTTGGAGATTAGTATCTTAGTCGAATGCTTAAATTACATATACATGATGAGACTTCGCGGTTGCGTGCAGTCATTTTGGGAACAGCAGAGAGCTGTGGGTCAATTCCTAAACTAGAAGATGCTTACGATCCTAAAAGCGCACAACATATTCAAGCGGGAACGTATCCTATAGAAGAAGACATGGTCATAGAAATGGAAGCTGTAGCTGCTGTTTTTGAAAAATATGATGTAGAAGTATTTAGACCTAAAGTCATACAAGATTATAATCAGATTTTCTCTAGAGACATAGGTTTTGTGATAGATAATAAGTTTATAAAAGCCAACATACTTCCAGATCGAGAACGAGAAATAGAGGCTATACAACACGTCATAAATCAAATCCCTGCAACACATATATTTCGTTTACCAGAAGATGCTCACGTAGAAGGGGGTGACGTTATGCCTTGGGGAGACTATATTTTTGTGGGAACCTACTCAGGAGATGATTACGCTGATTTTATTACTGCTAGAACAAATAAAGAAGCAGTTCAATACCTAGCGGCACTATTTCCTAAAAAAAAGGTAGTCTCTTTTGAATTACGCAAGCATAATACAGACCCTAAAGAAAATGCACTTCACTTAGACTGTTGCTTTCAACCAGTAGGAACCGATAAAGCTATTATTCATAAAAATGGCTTTTTGAAGGAAGAAGAATATGAATGGTTAGTTAATTTGTTTGGAAAAGAAAATGTCTTTGAGATTTCTAAAGAAGAGATGTACAATATGAATAGCAATGTCTTTAGTATTGCTCCAGATGTTGTGATTTCTGAAAAAAACTTCACGCGTTTAAATACATGGTTACGATCTCATGACATTACTGTTGAAGAAGTCCCTTATGCTGAAATTGCAAAGCAAGAAGGCTTACTGCGTTGTAGCACACTTCCTTTAGTTAGAGATTAAGGCATAATAAAAGAGACTCCAGATGTCGTATGGCCGTTAAGATTTGGAAATATAAAATCCCCGTTGTTGGGATCATTGTATTCATTACTTAATAAAGACTCTCCGTACGCTTTTATGTGTATAGTAGCTCCAGAAATGAATCCTAAATTATGAAACTCTTCAAAGGTGTAATGCTGAATAAATGGTGTAAATTCAGCTTGTAATACAGGTGAAAAATAACCAAAAATATGATTACTAGCCTCACTTCCTATATTAAAAAACACACGTACATATCGTATGTTTGCCGTACGTGCAGGAGGGGAGGTGACTATTGACAATATAATCCCTGTAGCTGTCTCAGAAATTTGTAATTGATGAATCTCCGTCGTTGATTTTCTCCCTAATCTCTCAAATGCTTCAATGGTTGTTTCTTCACGTTGATGTATAATATCACCTCTTTTGAATGTCCCAAAATCTTCTTTTTCAAATTGTAAATCATAACGGCCATAGGGTATACTATCAAATCTATAATTGCCATCCTGATTTGTAAGGGCTGTAATAAGAGGAGAGGTTCCTTGTAAACCAACTTGCATACCATCGTTAGGCGAATAGCCACCTCTGGATGTAAATAAGTCTACAGTACCCGTTATAGATCCAATTTCTATAGGATCATTTTTTTCTTCACTAGAGCAAGAAAAAAATAACAAAGGAATAATGATATAGAATATAGATACTCTCATAAGCGCATAGCCTTTTAAAGATACAAAATAATTGAGTATCTAGCCAGGTATTATAATTGTATATACCCCTTACTTATTTTAAAACACGCACTTTTGAGGCTAAGTCCTTTGCTCTCTCCGTAACAGCTTTTATATCTCCATTCAATCCATCATAGGTAACTACAACGCCCATTCTGCGATATGGTCTTGAGGTGGGTTTTCCAAAAAGCCTAAAGTCACTTTGAGGCGCAGCAGCAACTTCTTCAATTCCTTCAAAAATTGGATGATCAGAATGATCACTAGCAAGTATAACAGCACTGGCGCCAATACGTTCTTGCGTAATCTCAGGGATAGGTAATCCTAAGACGGCTCGTAAGTGTAATTCAAACTCATTAAAGTTTTGTGTGTTTCCTAAAGTAACCATTCCTGTGTCATGAGGTCTTGGCGAGAGTTCAGAAAAATAAACACCATCATCTGCTATAAAAAACTCAACACCCCAAAGACCAGCACCTCCTAGAGCAGCAGTTACTTTTGCTGCCATATCTTGAGCTTTCTGTAAATGTTCAGATTGCATGGTTGCTGGTTGCCAACTTTCTTGATAGTCACCGCGTTCTTGACGATGTCCTATAGGAGGGCAGCATAATGTTTTTCCATCTCGTTGTGTGACTGTGAGTAATGTGATTTCATACTCAAAATTCACAAACCCCTCTACAATCACTTCGGCGACATCTCCGCGAGACCCTTCTTGCGAATAGTCCCAAGCCTTTTGAATATCTGATTCAGTTTTGATGGTACTTTGTCCTTTTCCGCTGGAAGACATAAGTGGTTTTACCACACAAGGCATTCCTATTTCCTGGACTGCTTCTGATAACGCTTTCGCGGAAGCGGCATACCTATAGTCAGCCGTTTTCAATCCAAGCTCTTTGGCAGCTAGGTCACGTATCGATTTACGATTCATCGTATAATTAGCAGCTTTTGCACTTGGAATCACCGTATACCCTTGCTTTTCATATTCGTAAAAACGCTCGGTGCGAATGGCTTCTATTTCTGGGACAATATAATCGGGCTGGTGCTTTGCAACAATACGATCTAAGGCATCGCCATCTAACATATTAATCACCTCAAACCCATGAGCAACCTGCATAGCGGGAGCATTTGCATAGCTATCTACCGCAATCACAATTTGTCCTATACGCTGTGCAGCGATTACAAATTCTTTACCGAGTTCTCCAGAACCTAAAAGGAGTATTTTAGCCATATTGTTGTATATTTAACTAATTGATATATAGTGTTATGAAATTAAAACTACTCTTGTTGTTTATGGGCATTGCCCAACTGGGATATAGCCAGATTGCTAAAATACAATTTATCCACAACGCTCCCGATATTTCTATTACAGAAGTTGATGTGTATGTAGATGATATTCTTGTCGTAGATAATCTTGCTTTTAAAACCAGTTCTGCATTTATAGATATCCCTTTTGATGGCAATATGGCACAGATTTCCATTTCAAATGCTACAGACGAAAGTGATTTTCTAGTGTCTCGTGAACGTATGCTCGTAGATCAAGAAAACTATTATATGGTTTTGAATGGTGTTTTTGATGCAGATGGCTATGCAGATGCAGAGCCGTTTGATTTGTTTTTATACGAAGGAGCAAGATTAGAGGCTTAAGATATAAGTGGAGGGCTAGATCTTGATGTTCTGGTACAACATGGTGCTTTAGGTTTTGATACTTCACTAACGGTGGAGGGCTGTCAGATTTTAGCAGGACCAGTAGCATTTGGTAGTTCAGTGTCTTTTTCTGAATACTCAGGGTATTCCCCTTGGACTCATGATGTCAATATTGGATGTGTTGCACGTGAGTCGTACTCGATACCACAGTTTTTTTACTTTCCGTATGATTTTCTTCTTGAAACAGAAGATGTTGGATTGGAAGGACAGGCAATTATGATGTTATTGTCTGGGTTTAGAAACCCTGAAGATAATAATGATGGAGAACCATTTAATACGTGGTACCTCACACCAGAAGGCGGAGATTTTATATTACTGAGTGAAGATAAAATTGCAAATATTCAGTTTGTCCATAATGCACCTGACGCTTCTATAGAAGAAGTAGATGTGTTTGCCAACGGAATGTTAGTTGGTGATGACTTAAGTTTTAAAACGGGAACCTCTTTTATACCTGTGGTTTTAGATCAATATGATGCTGTTAATATTTCAATTAGAGATGCTAGTAATGGAGATATATTATTAAATGAGTATGTGCAATCACTGACAGATCAAGAAAATTATTATGCAGTCATTGACGGTATTTTAGATACCGATGCCTATACAGACGTAGCGCCTTTTGGAGTATACGTATATGAAGGAGCGCGTCTTGAGGCGTCTGATCCAGATTCTGAATTAGATTTAGAGATCATGGTACATCACGGTACTATAGGTTTTGATCATACATTAGATGTTCAAGGTACTCAGATACTTGCAGCTCCTTTGCGGTTAGGGAGGTTACTTTTATTTTCAGACTATTCTGATGATAATGATTTTACATATTCTGCATGGAGTAGTCAAGAGAGTATAGCTATTGAGATTGGTGATTATGGGGGGAATATAGGTGGAGGTTTGCTTTCTGATTTTCAATTTAATTTCAGTTTTGAATTACCCTCTGAAAGTATAGGCCTAGAGGATCAAGCCATTCTCATGTTGCTTTCGGGCTTTCAAGACCCGAGCACAAACAATGATGGACAGCTTTTTGATGTTTTTTATCTCACACCAGAAGGAGGCGAATTTAGATCAGCGACATTAAGTGTTGATGACATTACATCATCAGCTATAACGGTATATCCAAATCCAGTTCAAGAAATTCTTACCATAAAAACCCTTTCTGCACAAGCTATAGGAGTTATATATGATCTGCAAGGTAGATTGATTTATGAAAATATTTTAATACAGGATACCACAACCATTGATGTAAGTGCGCTAAAATCAGGAATCTATTTTCTTCAACTCACAGATCAAAATAATAATGCGTCTACAGTGAGACGCATTATTAAAATGTAATATGTTGTTTTGTAAAGTATTTTATACGCTTTCGCGAAAGCGTACTTCTACTTTTTACTAGCAATCCAAGTGTTAATTTTATCTTCCAAAAGTGCCAGCGGAATACATCCCGTCTCCAACACTTCTTTGTGAAACTCTCTAATATCAAATTTGTCACCCAAGGCTTCGGTGGCTTTAGCTCTGAGTTCGCGTATTTTTAATTGTCCTATTTTATAAGACAGCGCCTGTCCTGGCATTGCCATATACCGCTCAATCTCTGAGATGATACCTGCTTCGCTTTCGGCTTCATTGTCTAAGCAATACGCAATGGCTTTTTCTCGACTCCAGCCTTTGGTGTGAATCCCTGTGTCTACGACAAGTCTTACAGCGCGATGCATCTCTGCACCTAACATTCCAAAAAGTTGATACGGATCTGTATATAATCCTAATTCCGATCCTAAAGATTCTGTATATAATGCCCAACCTTCACCGTAGGCACTGTACCATAACGTTTTTCTAAATTGAGGTAACTCTGTGCTTTCTTGCGTAAGCGAAATCTGGAAGTGATGTCCAGGAATGGCCTCGTGTAAGAATAAAGATTCATCTGAGTACACATTGTATTTTGAAGCATCCGGAATAGGCGTATAAAATATACCAGGACGGGTTCCATCCAAAGAGCCTGGATTGTACTCTGCACTTGCAGAATTTTCTCTAAAAGCTTCGGTACGTCTTACTTCAAAAGGCGTTTTAGGTTGTAAACTAAATAACTCATCCACTTTTGGCTTTATCGTAGCGTGCATCTCATTAAAGTTAGCGATGATTTCTTCAGGAGTAGAAAAAGGCATTAATTCTTTATTAGTACGTACATAGTCAAAAAAGGCTTTAAGATCTCCTTTAAAACCGACTTCATCTTTTATTTTTTCCATTTCTGTACGAATCCGTGCTACTTCGCTTAATCCTAGATTATGGATCTTATCAGCAGTCATGGTCGTGGTGGTGTAATATTTTATGGCAAAGTCATAATAGTCAGATCCATTAGGAAGATCACTATATCCAGAAGAGTCTCGTCCAGCTTCCATATATTCTTTAGTCATAAAATCAGCGATCTCTCTATAGGCAGGTATTACTTTATTTTGAATCATAGCAATATAATCTGCGGTAATTGCTTTTTGATCTTCTTCAGAAATACTTTCTGGAAAATTAATAATAGGAGTATAGAATAGATGCGATGTTACATCTGGTTTTGCCATTGACTCCATTTGCGGAATTACTTTTTTAATTAAAGATTTAGGAAGTGTATACCCTTCTTCCATTCCTTGTTTCATATTTTTTTGAGCACTGGATAACCAGACAAGATATTGATCTACTCTCTTTTCCCAATTTCTATAATCTTCTACGGTTTCAAAGGGTTGTGCGCTAGCACCACTGGCTAACTGACCAAACATTAAATGTGGAGACCACATTTGATCTATAGGCATTAAGTCTTTTTTATACGTTAGAGCCTCAAGGTTTATATCACAATCCCATTGTAAGATAGCCTTACTTAATTTTTCAGTATCACTTAACGATGCATCTGGGTAGTTTGATAATTGAGATTTATAAGACTCGTAGTATTCTTTTACGTTGGCTTTATATGCGGGTGATAATATATCTGGAAATTGGTCATTGTATCGATTGTCGCCAGCCATGGTAGCATTAAGAGGATTCAGTTTGAGTCCTTCTTCGTAGTAGTTGTCTAATAATTCAGCAAAGGGAATGATGTCTTTTGTCGCTGATTCTGGAGTTTCTTTTTTACAAGCAATTACTGAGATGGTAATTAGATAAAGAAATAAGATTTTTTTCATGAGATATACGCTTTCGCGAAAGCGGAAAAAACGTCCACCTTTGCTTTGTTATTGAATCCATAAAGATACGAGTATCTACTTAATTTTTTCTATGATATATACAAGTTGAAATAACGAATGTATCTCATTAATTTCCAGTAAAAGGAGTTTCGAAAATACCAACGGCTAGCTCTACCCATACAAATAATAACAGGATAATAACACCTATAATGATCAACGTACGATACGTGTTGCGTATCAATTTCTTCTGAATGTAATTAATGAGAAGCCCAGTACTCAGGAGTAAGACACCTGCAATTATGAAATCCATCACGTTCCAAGTTACCTGATTTGTAAACTGCATGGCGATGAGGGGAATTAACAGGATAATTCCCGTGATGAAAAAAATGATATGTATTCTTTTTGTTTTTATCACTATACTAAAGATAGTAATTTTGTTATTGAATGAAAAAACCTCCTTTATTAGAAAGAAGGTTTTGATATTTTATATGTGTAGTATGCGCTTTTGCGAACCTGTCTTGCCGGCAGGCAGGAGCGAACTATGAATTAAGAAACAGCTTCTTTAATTCGTTTGATGGCTTCTTTAATTTGATCTGCACTAGCGGCATAAGAGATTCGGATGGAGTTTGGATTTCCAAAAGCGTCTCCTGTTACAGTAGCAACATTTGCGTGTTCTAATAAGTACATAGCAAAATCTGAAGCATTTCTAATCGTAACTCCATTGAGCGTTTTTCCAAAAAATGCAGTTACATCTGGAAATACATAAAAAGCGCCGTCAGGGTTATTGCATACAAATCCGTCTATCTCATTGAGAAGGTCAAGGATAAGCGCGCGCCTATTTTTAAACTCGTCAACCATGTATTGTACTTTGCTTGGATCTGCTTCTAGAGCGGTAATTACAGCACGTTGCGCAATACAGTTAGCGCCACTAGTAATCTGACCTTGCATTTTATTGCAAGCTCTAGCGATTTCTGTAGGTCCTCCAATATATCCTATACGCCATCCCGTCATAGCAAATGCTTTTGACACGCCATTTACAGTAACCGTACGGTCGTACATATCTGGAAATTGAGCCATACTTGCATGTGCTCCTACATAATTGATGTGCTCATAAATTTCATCACTCACCACTATTATTTGTGGGTATTTCACAAGTACATCTGCAAGTGCACGTAATTCTTCTTTACTGTATACAGATCCAGATGGGTTGCAAGGAGAACTATACCATAACATTTTTGTTTTAGGTGTAATCGCAGCTTCCAGCTGTTCTGCTGTCATTTTAAAATCAGTATCTATAGACGTTTCTACTTCTACAGGAACACCTTCGGCAATTTTTACAATATCACTATAACTTACCCAATATGGACAAGGTAATATTACTTCATCTCCAGGGTTTAAAACAACGAGTGCAATATTGGCTAAAGATTGTTTAGCACCTGTAGAAACAACTATTTGTGATGGGTTGTAAGTAAGATCATTATCTCGCTTGAACTTTGTGATAATAGCATTTTTAAGTTCTACATATCCATCAACTGGTGTATATGAGTTGTAATTATCATGGATCGCTTGTATCGCGGCATCCTTGATAAAATCTGGAGTGTTAAAGTCAGGCTCTCCAAGGCTTAATCCTATAATGTCTTTTCCTTCAGTACGTAGTTCTCTTGCTTTTGCTGCCATTGCAAGTGTGGCAGATGTTGCCATAGTAATGACACGATTAGAAAGTATACTCATTCTGTAATAATATAGGTTGGATAATGGTTATAATACACTTTTTATGCAGTTACATTTACGGGTTGCATTCCCATTTCACGTAAGTGTCGGAAATGTGCTATAATTGCTTTACGAGTTGTTTTGTACTCAAAGTATGGCAAGTTAAACTCATTTGCAGTATCTCTTACAATCTTACTAATCTTGGTATAATGCACGTGACTTATGTGCGGGAAGATATGATGCTCTACCTGATGATTTAATCCTCCAGAAAACCAATTCATAATACGATTTTTAGTCGAAAAGTTTACAGTAGTAAATAACTGATGAATTGCCCATGTGTTTTTCATAGTACCCGTTTCATCTGGTAGTGGCATGTGTGCATCTTCTACCATGTGTGCTAGTTGGAATATGAGACTTAAAATAACACCAGCAGTGTAATGCATGATAAAGAATCCTATTAATACTTTCCACCAAACGATGTTAGAAAATATAAGAGGTATTACAAT
>NZ_CALEMI010000168.1 GCF_937910895.1 uncultured Dokdonia sp.
GATTTTGATGGACGTTATACCATTGACATACCTCAAGGAAATACATTAGTGTATTCCTACATAGGGTATGAAAATGAAGAACTTCCTATTTATTCTAATACAATGAATGTAAATCTTAAAGAGGGTTCTAATGCTTTAGACGAGATCATTGTGGCTAGCGATGGAGTGAAGAGAGATAAAAAAGCATTAGGATACAGTGGGAGTCCTGTTCGTGTAGAGGAGTTAAGAGGAGCATTAGAAGGAAAAGCTTCAGCAATACCTACAAATTACACAGCCACTGGAGATGTAAAACTAGATGGATTGACCACCACTAAATTTGAAATTAAAAAGAAATACACGATCCCATCAGATGGCGATGTAACCGTAATCGAGGTTGATACATTTAAAATCCCAGCAACGTATGAATACTTTGCAGCGCCTTTATTAAATGAAAATGTATTCTTAACCGCCAGTATCAAAGACTGGGCACAATACAGTTTATTACCAGGAGAAGCCAATATCTATTTTGAAGGAAGTTTCTCTGGAAAAACCTTTATTGATCCGCTTGCTACGACCGAAGAATTAACTGTTTCTTTAGGAGTTGACCCAAGTGTTGTGGTAGAACGTGAACAATTGGATAATTTTAAAGCCACTTCCTTTATAGGGTCGCAGCGAATTATAGATAACAAATACGAGATCAAGATCAAAAACAATAAGTCGACAAGCATCAATCTAAAAATTGTTGATAGAATCCCAAAGTCACAAGACAAGGAAATCAAAGTAGACGATGTAGAAACGGGAGATGCAGATTATGATAAAGAGACAGGATTACTAAACTGGACATTTGCGATAGATTCTAACAGTAACACGGAGAAGCGGTTTTCTTATGAATTACGTTACCCAAAATCGAAACGGATTAATATGTAATCTTTAAAAAAGAAAAAATATAAAGTAAAAAAGAGAAACTCTATTTTGAACTTCTCCTTTTTACTTTACGATACATCTTTATAAATTAATAAGGAAGACAATAAGTATCACCACTAAGACCGGTCATGCATACTCCAGGACAATGAGGTGGTCCGCAATCCAAACCATTTGTGTTTGCTGTACAAACTAAAACATGTGTAAGAGTGAGTCTTCCTCCTTCTATACTTTTTTGCTATGTTTTGTTTAAGACAGCTCCTAAACTTAAAATTTTCTTTAACATAATAATGTTTTTTTAGATTAATAATACAATTAAAATAATTGATAATCAGATGATTACTCAAAAACCGTAATTCAATTAAAGAATCGATTATGAAAATAAAAAATAAAGAAAAGCGAGCCGAAACTCACTTTTCAAAAATAAGTCTAACATCTTATGAAATAAGATGCACACTGATCTAATGTAATAGGTGGCGTTGGACATTGATATGTTATACCTGCACCTCCCTTGACTGTTCTTTGTTGCAGATTACTAATCACATCTTTAAAAAGAGATAGTTTTTTAATTTTTTCATTATATCTTATTTTTAAATACAGTTTCTAGTTCCAAATACGTATTGGCAAGGATTATAATTTCCAGAATTGCAACAACTATATGTTGGATCACAACACAGCCTAAGAGATCTCTGACCACTTCCATGAATAGATTGTTGTTGTTTTTCGTTTAGTGTTTGAACACCATCTATGTTTAAAATTTTTTTTAACATAATAATAAAAATTAAGATTAATAATACTCCTAAAGTTAGCGAAAATAATTGACAATCAATAAGTAATGGTTAAACCGTAATTTGTTTTAAAGAATAATTATAAAACAAAAATGAACAAAATTCGATTAAAAGGTAAGTAGCCAGGACAGCTACACTTATACAAAACGAATGCTCACAAATATTCACCATAAGTCTTGAATCTCCTCCACCTGTTTGGTCCTTTTCAGAATAGAGATTGTGGTTTTATTTCGCTTTAAATTTTACTATTTTTTAATGATATCGCCTATTAATAATTTTCAACAAAGCAAATAACACGTCTAAATATCTAATTAATAATAATTTAAAAATTTGGCACACTCCTTGAATTACAGAACCCAAGAAACGTACACCGAGAGTCGGTAACGTAATCACCCTAATATTTAAATTATGAGAATAGTAGTCGTATTGGTAGTATTATTCCTTGGAGGAATGACTGCTCAAGCAAATGAAGTGACAAATCTCGATCACAACAACATAACAGGGATACGTTACAATGCACCACAGTCCATCCATTTTATACAACGTGGTGTCGAATTTATAGTCTTTCCAAATGGAGAATTTGATTTTAAATTTCTAAATCAACAACAACTACAACATGGAAGACGTGGACATAACGCGCCAGGTACAGTCTATACAAATCGTAGAAACAGTCGTTACATCTCTTATGATTACTTCGGAAATGTAACTAAAGTAGGAAGAAACTTTATCTATTACAATCGTAATGGTAATGTCAATCAAATAGGAGATATCACATTAAGATATAGAAACGGAAGATTAGTACGTGTAGGTAATTTAAGATTATTCTATAACCGTCGTGGTCATATTGTATACACAGAAGGATTTGTGACACATATTCATAACAATGGAACTCATTGTGATGATGATGACCATAATTACAATAAAAAAAGAAACCGTAACAACGTCGTAGGACGAGGCGGTAAAAGATAATAGATTTTTGGTCGGTTAGTTTTGAAAAGCTCTATAAAACAATTGTTTTATAGGGCTTTTCTTTTTAATATACTTTGAATAGCTGTCGTTACATCACTAGATATATTTAAAAAGTAAATAGCCAATACATAGGATGCTCCCAATACTATTGATTTTAATATAATATTTACAAAGGGATGAAATGAAAAATCCCAAAAGTAAAAAGCAGCAAAAAATACAACAAGCAGTATAAGCGTTTTAAGAGACGCTTTTGTAAAAGGCTGCATTCCAAACTTTTTGTAAACAATAATAATCTTAAATATAGTATAGAGGACAGAGGCTACAAACGTGGCAATGGCAGCTCCATTTATTCCAAATAAAGGAATAAAGACAGTATTAAGAATGATTGCTACAATAACTAATAACACGCCTAACACCAAAATGATTCTGTAATAATCACTATTATAAAGAATGGCATTATTAATCCCTAGGCAATTATCAAGTAGCTTTGCTGCTCCGATAAAAAGTACAACATAAAATCCAGCACTGTAACTCTTGATAACCATATCATATAAACTCTCCAGATTACATATAATCAGCAAGAATAATAAAGAAGCAATAACAAACAAGGTAAGCGAACTCTTATGATAGAGTTTTCGCATCTCATCGTATTGCTTTTCATTGAGCATCTTAGCCACCATAGGATACGTAATTTGGTGCATAGCTCTCGCAGGAACTGCAATCACTGTAGCAATGTAAATAGCCACCGAATAGAAAGCAACATTTTCAATCTCCTCATACAATCCTAGCATCACTTTATCTAAGTCTAATAACAAACTAGCTACAGAACCCGCTATGATGATCAGTGTTGTATACTTAATAATAGCCATAAAATTTTGAGGACGTTTTGAAGGTGTACGAATGCTTCTTATCGTATGCCGTATAAACTTAGGTTGTTTGAGGTTATACGCGTATATACTCATCACAAGCATACGTGCCACATATACAAATACAAGCGCTATCAAAAAAGTATCTATGGTTATCAAATGAAACGCGAGCAAAACTAAAAGTAATGTAATCCCAAGCCGATGGAATACTTCCTTCATAAAGTTTCCAAATATGGTTTTAAACTGCACTTTGGCCCATGCAAAAAAGACTTCAAAGTAAGAAGATGAAACCGCAATGATAAAAATGTACCACACATAATTATAGACAATTTCATTCTTTATAGATAGAAACAAAGCAATCTGTTCGTAAAAAAAGAAGCAAATTAACGCGCCTGGAATTGCGACCAACAAAGGCAACAAGAGCATCCAATTTAAAAATACACTTTGCTCTTTACCTTCATACGCCGAGTAAAATTTCACCAACGTATTCTGAACGCCAAAAGCCATAAAAGGCATCAGGATCATTGCGGTAGAAACAATAAAACTCACCAAGCCATAATACTGCTCAGACATAAAATTAGTGTACAGGAATAACGTATTAAGCGCTCCTATCGCAAACCCTAAATAGGTTGTAATAAGATTATTAAAAGACTGCTTAATAACGATGCCCATGAGGTTATAAAGTATGAATCCGAGTAGCTAACGCCTCGGTTAATTGTTTACGATGGTATTTTGAAATGCGCGCTTCCCTACCTGCTGTCCATTTTTTAGAGGTGTAATTTTTAAATAATTCAAGGATCGCAACTTCTAAAGCTTCTTCTTGATCATAAGATAAATAATATCCGCTTTCCGTAGCTGTTATAATAGCACTCACATCTGCATCTTTTGGTCCCAAGGCTAAGATAGGGCGTTGTGCTGCCAAGTATTCAAATACTTTGCCTGGAATAATTCCTTTGGTGATTTCAGCATCAATCTCTATTAGTAACAAAACAGCTGCTTGTCTTTGTAATGTGATCGCTTCTTGATGAGAAACATATCCCACAAGTGTAAGGTGTTTTTCGAGTCCGTAGCTTTTAATGGAGTCAATTACTTCCTGACTCACTTTGCCTACCAGTTTCAGTTCAAAGCGTTCTCTGAAGCTATCATTCTCTTTAATGAGCTTAGCAAGTACTTTCCATAATACAAGAGGATTTCTGTCTGACAATAAAGATCCTATATGAGATAGTGTAAAGTTGGCATCTATAGCTACTGCTTCGGAAGATGTTGTATCAAAACCATTAGTAATTACCGTTATTGGTTTTGTAGTAATGGCGTTAAATTCTTTCTTTGTCGTCGGACTCGTCACGAGTATTTGATCGGCGGTTTCTAAGACTTGACGTTCTAATGCCTTATGCTTCCGTTTTGTTTTGGCAGTCATCTTCAACTTATCGTGATACCCTATCGTGGTCCACGGATCTCTAAAATCGGTAATCCAATGTAACTTTTTAGTGCCGTCAGCGGTTATTTTCGCTTTAAGCTGCATCCCAATTAAATGCATACTATGTGGAGGCCCTGTCGTTATTACGGTATCTATATCGTGTTCACTTACATATTTTTCAAGAAACCTCACCGACGGATTGACCCAACCGACACGAGCGTCAGGAATAAAAAAATTACCCCGTATATATAATAATAAGCGTTCTACAAGCGATTGTTGGGTAGCTTTAAGTACGATGCCTGCGCTAATGGTTTTGGTTTGCTTTCGCGAAAGCAAACTCGCAAAGCGATACGGCTCTTTGATAGGTTGTTTCAGTACCGTCAACGAACTAGGCACCTCAGCCATCATAGACGAATCTACAATAGGATAATTAGGGTTTTCTGGCGTATATACGATAGGTTCAATATCAAAATCAGGTAAGTACTTTATAAATTTTAACCATCGCTGTACACCAGGTCCTCCTGCTGGAGGCCAGTAATAACAAACGATAAGTACTTTTTTTGACATGAGAATTAGGCTTCTGCTTCGGTCACATCTTCATCCTTCTTTTTGAAACTCATATACACACCACCTATAATCAATAGGAAAAGAAGAATCGAACTAGAAAGCGTAATCATACTTCCCGTTTTGACAACAGGAGGGTCAAACGTAAATTCGATCTCGTGAGTTCCTTTTGGAATTTTTAGTCCACGTAACATATAATTGGTCTCGATGATAGGTGCTTCTTGTCCATCTATGGTTGCGATCCATCCATTTTTATAATAGGCTTCAGAAAAAACAGCAAACCCATCTTGTGCGTTTGTGGTTGTATAGGTTAATCGATTAGGTGCTGTGGTTACCAACTCAATACTAGAGAGACTATCTTTTTTAGCAGTAAATCCTTTCAATTCTTCTTGATATACATCTCTAATAAGAGCCGTTTTCTTCGTGTCTATAGAATCTAAAGCAGCATACACCTCATTATAATCTGAAACGAAGGCAATCTCTTCTACAAACCAAGCAGGACCATTAGCATACGGATTGCGCTGTGCAAACATATTACCTTCATTCTCTTGGATGATATACTTTACATTCAGCATATTTAGCACGCCTATTTTACCTTGAAGCACTTTATCATACATATCTTCCATACGCTGTGGACGGACAGCTGAGTAGCCATTGAGCGAGTTAAAGAAGTATGACGTATGTGAATTGTTAAACCCTCTGAATTGATCTAACACCCTAAAATACCCATCGTCTTGTAGAATCAATTCATCGGCAGGTGTGGCGACAAAGTTTTGTCTATATTCTCTCTCAGATATAAAATTATCTTCGTTCACACTTCGTCTATCAACTGCCACGAGATCGACGACAACTAACACCCCCACAATGACAAGTGCCAGATTTTCTGATAGTTTCTTTTTAAACGTAAGCCATAAAATCCCTGCGAGACCTATGATAAAAAGAAGCGAACGTAAACTGTCGCTTTTTAAAACGGTTAGACGGTCTTCTTTGATCGCGTCTAATACATCTGCTTGCGTGATTGCCATTTCTTCTTCTCCTGAAGAACGTAAATCAAATAGGCTTCCGCCAAAAAGATAAAACAGCAAACACAATCCGCCTAAAATTCCTGAGGTAATCGCCAGTTTCTTTAAACGTTCTTTTTGATCTTCTTTGTCATTAAAAAAGCGAAACAATCCAAAAACAGCCGCAATAGGGATCAGCAATTCCAAAATCGCCTGAATACTCGATACCGCTCTAAACTTATTATAAAACGGTACATACTCCACAAAAAAGCGTGTCAGTAATTCAAAGTTTTTTCCCCAGCTTAAAAGCAAAGACAAAACAATTCCACCGACTAACCACCATCGCAAACGACCTTTGATGAGTAATAATCCCAATAATGCCATAAAAACAACTGTAATCCCTAAGTATGGAGGTGCTTCTACAAAAGGCTGTTCTCCCCAATAAAGTGGTCTATTTACGTAATAGTTGGCTTCAGATGGAGGAACTCCAAGTTCCAATAATTTTTTATAAAATGCAGAATCTTTTCCTAAATCTGAAATTCGACCAGCACCAAATAACTTAGGTACTAATAGATTTAGTGATTCCATTTTCCCATAACTATACTCGGTGATATAGTCATAAGAGAGTCCGTCGCTTTTGTCTCCGCCTAGGGTGTTTTTAGGTTGCAATAATTTTTCTCCTCTTATACTGGTTTTAGCATATTCTGCAGTAGAGAGTAAGGTGGTAGCATTGGTCGCCAATCCTAAAATAACAGCGATAATAAGAATCCCAACAGATTTAAAAAAGTGCGGCATTTGTTTTCTCTTATACGCATCTACCAGATATGCAATCCCTAAAATAAGTACCGCAAGCCCCAGATAATACGTCATCTGGTAGTGATTTGCTTGTACTTCTAGCCCCATTGCCACTGCGGTAAGTATAAAACCCCAGACGTACCGTTTCTGAAAGGTGAGAATAATCCCAGATAAAACTAACGGGAAATAGGCAATCGCATGTGCTTTGGAGTTATGTCCAACGCCTATAATAATAATGAGATAGGTAGAAAGTCCGAAAGCGAGTGCGCCTATTACAGCGTACTTCCAAGGAACACGCATCACCAGCATCAATACGTAAAAACTTAGTAAGTATAAAAACAAATAATCGGCAGGACGTGGTAAAAATCGAATCAGTTTATCCAATTTATCCATATAATCATGTGGAAACTTGGCACCCATTTGGTAGGTAGGCATTCCGCCATACGCACCATTGGTCCAATACGTCTCTTCTCCCGTCTGCAACCTATAGTCATTTTGCTGCTTTGCCATCCCTTCATACAACTTGATATCGTTCTGATAAATCATTTTACCTGACAACACAGGATTAAAATACATCAGTGAAATCACTATAAATCCAAAGACAACAAAGAGATGTGGTAAAAAACGTTTGAATTGAAAATCCATAAAAACAGCTTAAAGTATAAAAACAAAAATAACGGAAAAAGATGAAGATACACCACTGTATAGATGTACATCTTGGGGATCTTACTATTTATAAATAATTGTGAGTGTTGTTGGGTACGCTTTCGCGAAAGCGTAGCGATCAAGAAGTTCATACTGAGCTTGACGAAGTACGAAAGCGTAGCGATCAAGAAGTTTACACTGAGCCAGACGAAGTACGAAAGCGTAAAAAGAATTAATCAATCTCTTCAAAATCAATGTATTCTCCTACCACTTCTTTCGATTTTTTTTCAACAGGCTGAGGTTCTGGTCTGTTTGGCTTTTGAGCATCGCTGAAACCTTTAAAAGCATGTCCCATTTTTTCTCCTGCTTTTTTGGCAACATAACGCATAATGTATGGCAATAGCAAACGTATTAAAAAACGTAGCGCTACATATACCAAGACGATGATTAAAATCGTTTTAAAAAAACCATTTAGTGCTAAAAGTAAAAGCATTGTTTGAAATTTTCAGTAAAATTAGCCATTATGATTAATAACAACTGCTTAATAAAACCTAAAAAAATGATAAATTCTTATATATTTGAATGCTAACTCCAATCAATATGCACAAACCTATTCAAAAACTCTTAACATGTTTATGCTGTATCGCTAGCATATCGATGTTTGGTCAATATACTGAGACGATTAACTCCAATCGTCCAGGAGAATCACAAGGAGCGTTTTCTGTAGGAACTCAAGTCATACAAGTAGAGACAGGTCTTGATTTTGGAAATGATACACATAGTTTACTCGATACAGATATTGACATTACGGCATTTAATCTAGATCTGAGATATGGTTTTTGGAAAGAAGCATTAGAAATCAGTACGTTTTTAAGATACCAATCTAACAATGTAGCATTTACCACTGGGAGCATAAGCCCAGATAGAGTAAGTGCGCTTGAAAATCTTCAGCTTGGCGCGAAATACCTTATTTATGATCCTTATAAAAAAGGAGAAGATAAGCCTAACTTGTATTCATATCACGCCAATTTTAAGTTTAAATGGAAAACATTAATCCCTGCGATATCGGTATATGCTGGAGGTGTTTTTGATCTTTCTAATGAACTAGATCCAAGACGTGAAACAGGCATCAGTCCAAACGTTGCTATTATCACACAAAAC
Source organism: uncultured Dokdonia sp. (assembly GCF_937910895.1). GTDB lineage: Bacteria > Bacteroidota > Bacteroidia > Flavobacteriales > Flavobacteriaceae > Dokdonia. The sequence goes on from NZ_CALEMI010000168.1 coordinate 9,107, forward strand.
AACTGGGGACGCTGGGTATGGGTGAATAACATTATTGCCGATCGAATTACGGCTGAATTTCCAGGCTATTCTTGGATTACGACGATGACACATTCGGCGACAGAAAAAATTGCATTTTTT
>NZ_CALEMI010000169.1 GCF_937910895.1 uncultured Dokdonia sp.
ACATTCGTAATCACTGGAGTACCTCCATCGGTATCATCATTCCCAATCACATCAATATTTACAGGAGCATCTTCATCCGTGCTCGCTACATCATCTACTAAAACCACATCGGCAATCGCAGTGACGGTAATCACTACTGTAGCTGTTTCTGTTGTCGTACTACCATCGGCATTAGTCACTGTCACTGTATAGTCAAAGGTATCCGTACCGTTAAAGTCCGCATCTGGGGTATAGGTTACTGTACCATCTGCTTCAATAGTCACCGTTCCATTGGCTGGATCCGTCACCTGTGTTACTTCATTATTTACGCCTTCAAAAGTATCGTTTGCTAAGACATCCACATTCACTGAGGTATCCTCTGGTGTACTGTCTGCATCATCCACCACATCCGCAATTGGATTTACACTCACCACCACAGTCGCAGTATCGGTACTCGTCGATCCGTCAGGATTGGTGACCACTACCGTATAGTCAAAACTATCGGTACCATTAAAGTCTGGATTTGGAGTGTAAGTTAGCGTACCATCTGCCTCGATGGTGACTGTTCCATTGGCTGGATCCGTGACATTGGTAATCACTGGAGTCCCGCCATCGGTATCATCATTCCCAATCACATCAATATTTACAGGAGCATCTTCATCTGTACTGGCTACATCGTCTACTAAAACCACATCTGCGATTGGAGTTACGGTGATGACTACCGTAGCCGTTTCTGTATCAGTTGATCCATTTGCATTTGTTATAACTACTGTATAATCAAACGTATCGGTTCCGTTGAAATTAAGATCTGGGGTATAGGTTAGCGTACCATCAGCATTGATCGTTACCGTTCCATTGACTGGGTCTGTTACTTCTGTAATAATATGTCCAGGAACAGTATCATAGGTTCCAGGGACAGTATCATTATCTAAAACAGCTACATTTATTGGAGTGTCTTCTGGGGTTGTATCTGTATCGTCTACAAGCGTAAAACATGCTAGATTTTCAGTATCATCAAGAAAATCAAAAACACCATCACCATTTGTATCTGTAGGTTCAGTATATCCTGGCCCTCCATTTGCCGTGTCCGATATTACGAGTCCATTCTCGTCCACTACAGCAGGGGAGGTATTTCCAAGTTCTCCATCTTCGTCCGCTTTCGCGAAAGCGTCAATAAAACCAGCTTCTACAGTATCATTACAACCGTCATTATCTGAATCTGAATCTAAATAATCTGGAGTTCCGTCTCCATCTGTGTCTGGTGCGTCTATAAATACGTGACTAGGGTCATTATAAAGATTAATTCTACACTCATCAAATTGAATAGAATAAAAACGATCTACTTGTTGGTTTGTCCTTTTATTTGCTCCAATAGTAAAATTAAATGTATTGGTCTCTGTTTTTTGAAAGAATACTCTCCAAGGGTTTCCTGTATCAATAGGTTCTATAGGAGCACTACCGCTACCATCTGCTATGAACTGTACAATTCCTCCTGCTAATTGTTGGGCTATTACTCGTGTGGGATTCCCTATAGAATATCCACTAATATTTTGAACTCTATAAAACTCTCTGATTGAGCTTGTTTCTGGACCGCCATTAGAACCACTGTCAATGTCTTGTATAAAACCACCGATTCTTTCTACTGTCGCGTTCGTTGTTGTATTATCTTCAACAAGTCTAAAGTTAAAGACCGCTGTTCTATCTCCAGTAGTATTTGCATTGTATCTTATAATAGGCTGGAAAGCTACTGTACCTCCTGATGTTTGATCGATATTTGTGACACGTGCTCCTGCACTAATTGATGTAAGTGTTACTAAGGCATCTATAGTGTTTCCATTTATATCAACACCTACATTTTCAAAACGCCATATAGAACCTGCAAATCCTGCACCAGTAGGTGAAGATCCAGCTTGATAGGTTCCACCATTGAAGTCATAGTTAATACCTGTACATCCTATCCCTGTTGGGCCTACCCCTTCATAAAAGCCATATCCTTCTGTAACATCAGTGATCCCGTCATTATCATCATCTCGATCTTCATTATTATTTACATCATCACCATCACTATCTTCATTAGAAGTACGATCTCTAAAATCTACATTACCGCCATCATTGAGGTCTCCTTGTGGAATACCTCCAACGATAGGACCGTCTGTATCTGGAAGATCTGCTGTATCATTGATTGTTCCATTAGGATCTGCATAATTAGGTGTTCCATCTAGTTCTGGTGTATCCGTTGTGTCTACAGCGTCATCGAGTCCGTCTCCATCTGTATCAGTTCCTGCTAAGATTAATCCAGCTTCTGCGGTATCGTTACCTCCTTGATTATCTGAATCTGTATCTAAATAATCTGGTTGATCTACGGTATCTGTGTTTACTGGAAAAATACCAAGCTCTTCGCCTTGCGCATTTACATACGTCACTGGTAATCCAGTAGCGGTCACATTAGGAATACCATCCCCTGCAACGCTTCCGTCTGATCCGTCATCTAGAGGAGGTGTATATCCAAGAGTGGATTGTCCTTCATTATTATCTGGAATACCGTCGTTATCTGAATCTAGATCTAAATGGTTGGGAACCCCGTCATTATCTGCATCCATTGAAGCACAAATCCCATCTACACTAAGCGTACAGAAATCAGCATCTTGATAGTTAGGAATACCATCTAAATCATTATCTGCAGAAGGGTCTAAATTTGCACATATTCCATTTGCATTAAGCGTACAGAAATCAGGATCTCTATAATCTGGAACTCCGTCTGCATCTGTATCTGCCGTTAATTGTGCTTGTGTTAATGATTCTCTGATATCAAGAATTCCATCATTATCATCATCAATATCGAATTCGTCTTCTACACCATCACCATCTGTATCAATATTATCTGGAGTCACTGTAATGACTACCGTAGCTGTCTCTGTTGATGTACTACCGTCTGCATTGGTGACTGTTACTGTATAATCAAACGTATCTGTTCCATTAAAGTTTGGATCTGGTGTGTAGGTAACGGTTCCGTCAGGATTGATAGTGACCGTTCCATTGGCTGGATCGGTTACATCGGTTACTTCATTATTTGCTCCTTCAAACGTATCATTGTTTAAAACATCTACATTGACTGGTATGTCTTCTGGAGTCGTCTCTGCATCATCAACCACATCTGCAATCGGTGCGACTGTTACTACTACCGTCGCTGTATCTGTACTGGTTGATCCGTCTGGACTGGTCACTACTACTGTATAGTCGAAACTATCCGTTCCGTTAAAGTCTGAATCTGGCGTGTAGGTCACTGTACCATCTACCTCGATGGTAACAGTTCCATTGGCTGGATCTGTTACCTCTGTTACTTCAGCAGTTGCTCCTGTAGTGTTATCGTTATCTAAAACATCGATATTTACTGGAGTATCTTCATCACCACTTGCAACATCATCATTAATTATTGGTGTAATTAAAAAACCACTAGATTCTAATGTGATACATGCATTATTATCATGAGTGATAACCACAAAAAATTCTGTTCCTCCAAGACCCGAAACATCACCTATAGCAAGTGTTGCAGTAGTAAAGTCTGTATAATTTGTATCTGTACCATCAATGAGTGTTCCGCCCGCATTGGGGTCTCCAATATACCATTGGTAATTCACTCCACCATTTGCATTTCCAGGTGTCCCATAATCAGGCGTGCCTGTGGTATATCCTGTTGCGTCATCTCCTCTAGCGACAACACTAAATGTAGTCCCGCCTGTCATTACTGATTGATCAGAAACCTCTGTTGTCACTACTACCTGCGTAGCTTGAGTGACATCGGCTGTTGTAGTTTGCTGTTGAGAAGCACCACCTGCATCTTCAGGAATTCCATTTGCGTCTACCTGTCCTTCGTCATTATCTGCAAGGTTGTTTGAACTTGTAAGATCTGATTGCTGAAATGTTCCATTCGCTTCTACAGCATCAGGACATCCATCATTATCACTATCTGTGTCTAAATAATCTGGATCATCAGCACCGTCAGTGTTTAATAGCAAACAATACTTTAGATCAAATAAGCCTAAGGTCACATTTCCAGCATTATCAGAACCATCTGGCTCATCTTTTGCTGCTCTTATGGTTACGAATGTTACAGGTCCAGAAGTTATTACTCTCACCGCATTTGCAGGTGCATTACCTGTTCCATCTGTACTTACTACAGAATTTCCAAGAATAAAAGAGTCGGCATCATCTAGTGCATCAATGTTTTCTATTCGTAATGCTCCATCTGAGGCAAAGTCTGAACGGTCTCCATTATCTAAACCTCCCCAAGAAAACTCAAGATTATAGACAGGTTCACTAAATGTTAATGTATATAGCGCTGTTCTTCCAGTATCAAAATCTGAATCATCCAATCGTGATTGTAGCACTGTTCCTCCTGAAGCATCCTCAATTCCTCCATCCGTAGGCCAATTAGGTCCTACGCCTGCATTGACATCTGCATCTATTGTATTTTCTAACTCCCCAGTAAATGTTGCTGTTACCGCTGGAAGCGGCCCTGCTCCGTCAGGATCAAAGGTATACAAATTACCTTGTGATATTATCTCAGTATTATTTATAGTAAATGTCTGACCCAGAGCCACAGGATCTGGAGAGCAGTTTAGTTCGTCTGTATCTAAAATACCATCGTTATCATCATCTTGGTCTACATAGTCAAACACACCATCTCCGTCAGAATCTTCAACCACCGTAATTTCTAAAAGAGCTGTATTTGAAGAGGTGCCTAAATCGTCTTCAACCCTGAAATTTATATTTGCAGAACCCGTATAACCATTTGCTGGCGTATATGTTACGTTTCCAGAAGCATCTACTACATACGTTCCAATTCCAGGAACAACCAGTGGACTTCCTACTGTTCCTATATTTGTAGGATCATTTGGGTCTATTAAGGTAACACTTGATACATCTAAATTTCCATCAGGATCTGAAGATCCTGTAAGCACATTAATAGGTGTGTTCCCTGTTGAGTTTATTTCAACAATATTTCCAAAATTATCTACAACTACAGGTGGAGCATTAGTATTAACCACTGTTGGATTCCCGAAAACAACCTCTCCTAAAAAACCGATTGAAATTTGTCTTGTAGTAACTGGATCATTATTTACTCTCCCTAATGTAAAGTTTATACTACTTGTATTTACATAATTTAATTTTACAACAGATCTTGTATTTGCAGCGTCTACTCCTGCATCTGTAATATTTGCACTATCAAATCTGATTGTCTGGGCTCCTGGAGTTCCAGCTGTTATAATGGTACCTGGAGGCGTCGCTCCTTCCAACTCATAACTAGCAGGTACTGTAACGATTGCAAACTCTCCTGCATCCATATCAATAATCTCCATACTGTATGAATCTAAAGGAATAGGAATCGCATCTGCAAGATTAGGTTCCGAAGAATCTGCTACAATAAATTGCATATTCCAAGTTACTGCTTCATCTGCTGTATCGTAAGTTATAGAAGGTTCAAATCTATTTACTATAGCTGTTGTTCCATCTACTGTATTTACTGTAGGTGTTCCTGTAAAACTAACTAAAGTCACTAATGCGTCTACGTCAAGAATTCCTCCATTTACCGTTAAAGAAACATCAGAAAATCTATACACAGATCCTGGCTGATTAAGTGTTCCCGAAACTAATACTTGGTTATTAGGGAAAATCGGAGTCTCTTGTGCAAAAAGGCTATTATTTGATGCAAACAGTATAGCAATAAAAAGCGCACTATACTTAAATAGTGTGTGTATGCTTTTTAAGATGATTGAGAATCGAGTATTGATTTTCATACGCTTCTTCTTTTTACGCTTGAGTACATCAAGCATATATTATTTTGATGGTGAGTTGGTCTATTTATATATGTACGAAAAAAAACTTCTAATGGTTTTTTAAGTACATTGATTTTGATTTTTTGAACAAAAATAGTGGTATCGCACTGATTTATAGTGACAAAGAGGTTGCAAAAAGAGTAGAAAGGCATTATGCACCAACATAAAAAATGCATCATCATATATGATGTGCATTTTAAGTCTTCAACAATAGTTAACATTAAGACAAAGGTTGTCTTATTTGTTGCGGAGATTGTAGGTTTGATCATTGGTATATTAAAAAAATTATGATTCTTTTATACAGTTTAGGGACTAAACAAAAGAATAAAATAATTTTACAGCTAAGATAAAACTTAGCGATTTAACTATTCTTTAAGATATAACATTTTCTTTAAAAATCGATGAAACGTATTAAATCATCGACAAGATACACAATTTTATTCACATAATTATTAACAATAACATTTTTTTTACGGTATTTCCGTAGCGGCTATGGATTTAGCTTTAAATATCAGGGAATTAGTACAAAAATGAAAAATACTAGTAAAAAGAGAAAAGCATATGTAAAATTTACTAGTAAAAAGTAGTTGAATACTTTTTAGAAAGAGATCTAGAAATTTGACAAAATTTAAAATTAGGCTGTTTCACGCATTGTTAAAATCAAAATAATAAATGGTAAATAAAATTCTTAAAACGTGCTTAAAACGTTTTAAAAAAAGCTACAACAACGAGCACTATAACAAAAAATGATAGTGCTTGTTGTTTAAAATAATTTTTAGCTATTACACGCTTTCGCGAAAGCGTAGGGAGTTTTATTTGAATAAATTCCAGATATCGTTTCCAAAAATGACAAGCATTAACCCCATCACAATAATGAACCCTATAATCTGACCACGTTCTAATGTTTTTTCTGAAGGTTTTTTCCCAGAAATCATTTCGTATAGTAAAAACATAACGTGTCCACCATCCAATGCAGGAATTGGTAGGATATTCACAAAGGCTAACCACACAGAAAACATGGCTGTAAATGACCAGAATTTTACCCAATCCCAAGTAGGAGACATCATTTCTACAATTCCTATAGGTCCTTTTACTTGTTTATATCCTTGTACCTCCTTATTGAAGATCAATTTAAACTGTCTCACTTGTTTGGTCAATGAGCTTATTGTACGATTCCAACCTTCGGGTATGGAAGCAAGTATTCCGTATTCATCTTTGACGAGTAATTCTTTAGTATCTGTAATGACTCCTACAGGCTGACCTTCTTTTATGAAAAACGTTTTTGTAAATGGTGACCCATTTCTTTCTAGCGTGATTGTTAAATTTTCATCTTTCGCATCAGCCAGCAAGTCTTCAAATTGTCCCCAATAGGTGACAGAATTCCCATTTATACCTACAATTCTATCGCCAATTTCTATTCCATGTTCAGTAGCTAGTGAATTAGGCGCTACTACTCCTATAACATTACTAGCTCTAGGTGAAAGGAAAGCTCCTTTTTTACTTTCTAATATGATCTTTTTTCCTTGGTCACTTATAGGAAAAGGAACCTCTTTTCCATCTCTGAGCACTACTGCATTATCTCCCAATAAAATATCAAATAAGATCCCATCTCCAAATTTCTGGACTTTCTTATCATCTATAGATAAAATTTGATCTCCGTTTTGAAAACCTAAAGCCTCTCCTTCTTCGGTAACTTCTATTCCATATTTGAGTCTGTCTGCAGGGATATACACATCCCCATTAACCACCAATAACGTACTAAAGATCACCCATGCCAATAAGACATTTACGGTCACCCCTCCTACCATCACAATAAGGCGTTGCCAAGCTGGCTTTGATCTAAATTCCCAAGGTTGCGCAGGTTGAGCCATTTGCTCTTTATCCATACTTTCATCAATCATTCCTGCTATTTTTACATAGCCTCCTAATGGCAACCAACCCACACCGTAGACCGTATCGCCTATTTTCTTTTTGAATAGTGCAAACTTTACGTCAAAAAACAAGAAAAACTTTTCGACTTTAATCCCAAACCAACGAGCTGGTAAGAAATGACCAAACTCATGTAAGATTACTAAAATAGAAATGGCAAGGACAAATTGTGATATCTGTATAAATAGCTCCATGGCTGTTGTGGTGTGTCAAAATTTAAAACGCACAAAAGTAACCTTTTCGCACGGTTTAAGAAAGCAATTAGACCATTGTAGGTTTCTTTTCACTTTTTTTTAAGGGAAAAAAGAAGATCAACTCAATTTCCCGTTGTAATTTTGTAAAAACTACGTGTATGCTCCGCTTTTTTGAACGCTATAAAGTCTTTGCTATTGTGATGACCGTTTTATCTATCATCATCATCACTATCATTTATAATCTTCTCAAAGTTCCAAAAAAGCTACCTATCTATCAACCCGAAATGGTAGACAGTACGCTTGTGGATAGCACTATTCAATATGTAAAAAAATACCATAAAATCGCTCCCTTTCAACTCATTAATCAAAACGGAGATACGATTACACAAGAAGATTATAAAAATAAAATTTATGTGGCTGACTTCTTTTTTACCACCTGTCAGACGATTTGTCCTATCATGACAGATCACATGGTACAGATTCAAAAAGAACTTAAAGAAGATAGCGACGTCTTATTATTATCGCATTCTGTTATTCCAGAATATGACACTCCTAAAATTTTAAAGGAGTATGCTATAAAAAAAGGAGTAGATGATACGCGATGGAATCTTGTTACAGGTTCTAGAAAAGAAATTTATACGCTTGCGCGAAAAAGCTATCTGGCGGTAAAAAATATTCCTGGAGAAGAAGATGCCATGGTGCATACAGAAAACTTTATGCTCATTGATAAAAAAAGCCAGATAAGAGGCTATTATGATGGCACTGATCCTAAAGAAATAGAACGTCTTTTGGAAGAAATTGAAATTTTAAAACTCGAATACGAAGACTAAGTAAGTTTAATTTAGTAAATACCTTATGAATCTCTAAAGAGATAGCCCTTTTATTTTAACGAAAAAATCTCTTTTTCCTTTACTTAAAATGGTGTATTTTTGTCTTGTTTAAATTTAATCTAAATAAACATTGAAGAAAACAGTGGCTCATTTACAGAGAGGAGAAAAAGCTATCATTAAAGATATAGCTATAGATAAAGTCCCTCTTAAGCTATTAGAAATGGGCTGTCTTCCTGGCAACGAAGTACAACTTTTGCAACTTGCCCCCTTTTCAGATCCGATGTATATTAATGTAAATGGAAGTTATCTCGCTATACGAAAAGAGACTGCATTACATATTTTAATAGAAACGCCATCTTAGTCTTATGGCAAAGCAACTCAATGTAGCACTTATAGGAAATCCTAATACAGGAAAGACTTCGGTATTTAATCATCTTACTGGGCTTAACCAACAAGTAGGGAATTATCCAGGGATTACCGTTGAAAAAAAAGAAGGAATCTGTAAATTAGACAGAGGTGTGAAAGCACATATCTTAGATCTTCCAGGTACGTATAGTCTCAACGCTTCTTCTCTAGATGAAAATGTTGTTATTGAATTATTACTCAATAAAAACGATAAAGATTTCCCAGATGTTGCTGTTGTGATCTCTGATGTAGAGAATTTAAAACGAAACTTACTTCTTTTTACACAAATAAAAGATTTGGGTATTCCTACGATTCTGGCTATCAATATGGCAGATCGGATGAAACGTAAAGCTATTAGTTTAGATATTCCAAAAATGGAAGCTCTCCTGAACACAAAAATTGCTTTAATAAGTAGTCGTAAAAAACAAGGAATTGATTATCTCAAACAACTCATTACCGATCATAAAAATATTTCTACAAAGCCTTGTGTAAATGCGTCTGTGATTGCACCAGAATATTTTGACAGATTACGCAAAGCATTTCCTAATCAGGACTTATACAAGTTATGGTTAGTGATTACTCAAGATGTTAATTTTGGAAAAGTAGAACGTAAAGAGATGAATACCATTGCTTCCTTTAAAACAGAATCTGTGAGTAATCTTAAACGCTTACAGCAAAAGGAAACGATTATACGCTATAAATTTATTAATGAGGTTCTAAAAGAAACGCTTACGATAGATATTGCAAACGCTAAAGATTTGCGCACACGCCTAGATCGCACACTTACTCATAAAGTCTGGGGATATGTGATTTTCTTTGCTGTACTGATGTTTATTTTTCAGGTGATTTATAATTGGTCACAATACCCAATGGACTTTATAGATGCTAGTTTTGCGTCGTTAAGTGAATGGGTAAAAAATACACTTCCTGCCGGAGCACTTACTAACCTACTCGCCGAAGGAATTATAGCAGGACTAGGCGGGATTGCTATTTTTATACCACAAATCGCCTTCTTGTTTTTATTTATTTCCATTCTGGAAGAAAGTGGTTATATGAGTCGGGTGGTCTTTTTGATGGACAGGATTATGCGTCGTTTCGGACTTAGCGGAAAAAGTGTAGTCCCTTTGGTATCTGGAACTGCCTGTGCGATTCCCGCCATCATGGCGACACGTAATATAGAGAGTTGGAAGGAACGACTTATTACCATACTTGTTACTCCATTTACCACTTGCTCTGCACGATTGCCTGTGTATCTTATTATTATTTCGCTGGTTATTCCTGATGAGAAATTTTTATTTTTTAATTTACAAGGACTCACCCTTATGCTTCTCTATCTTATAGGATTTGGAACTGCCATAGGTTCAGCTTGGATCCTTAATAAGGTATTAAAAATAAAAAGCAAGTCCTTTTTTGTGATAGAAATGCCCAACTACAAGCTTCCGTTATTAAAAAATGTTGCAATTAATGTTTTAGAAAAAACAAAGTCATTTGTCGTTGATGCTGGTAAAATCATACTCGCTATTTCCATTGTGTTGTGGGTACTTGCCTCTTATGGTCCTACCAAAGAATTTTCAAATGCAGAAGCTATTGTAACGGCGCGTATGGATGAGGGCGCTTTCGCGAAAGCGGACTTAGAAAAACAAATTGCTTCCTTCCGATTAGAAAAAAGTTATATAGGACATCTTGGAAAGTTTATAGAACCCGCCGTAGAACCCTTAGGATATGACTGGAAAATAGGGATTGCATTGATTACCTCTTTTGCTGCTAGAGAGGTTTTTGTGGGGACACTTGCTACTATATACAGTGTAGGAAATGATGAGGAAGAAACTATTAAAATACGCATGGCAAACGAGACAAATGAGGTTACAGGGAAGCCTTTATTTAATTTTGCAAGCGGTATTTCGCTCTTATTATTCTATGCCTTTGCCATGCAGTGTATGAGCACCTTGGCTATTGTAAAACGAGAGACCAATACTTGGAAGTGGCCTATACTGCAATTGGGAGTTATGAGTGGTTTTGCGTATCTTGTTGCTTTAATAGCGTATCAAATCCTTAAGTAAAGAAAGATATTTAGCTACGACTGACTAGTGGAGCGTATTTATTAAATTATAGTATATGGATCAATTTCAAAACATACTTGTCTTTTCTATCTTTTTGATAGCTGTGGGATATTTGATCACAAAATTTGTATGGACACCTTCGTTCTTAAAAAGAAAGTCTAAAGATGGTTGTGGGGATGGCAATTGTGGTTGTCACTAGATGGGACTTCTCTTTGTTCTTATAGGGTATATACTTGACTTTAAAAACGACAAAGAAAACTTTCTAAAAGAGTTTGCTGTAGGATGTGCTTATTTTGGCGGGAATTTTATACTAGCACTTATTCTTAAGTTTCTATTTGGAATTCCTTTTCTCTACTGTATTTTTGGATTTGCCATAGAAATTGTACTTCTGTTTTCTATTAAAGCCTACGTGCAAAGCAAAGGTTCATAAAATCTACCCTCTTATTTCTAAATAATATACGCGATCGGATATTGCCATACTTGTGTTAGGGTATGGAGAAAGTCGAACTGCTTTTATAACAGAAGTTTTTGAGGTGTATAAAACAACATCTTTTCCTAAAGCGTCAAAAATAAATTCTTTCTCTATAGGTGCTTTCCCTTTTTCTTTGATACGTACTTTGATTTTTGCTTGCCCAGCCCATACACAGTCTACATCTTTAGGACATCTAGAATCTTCAAGTACTTCAAGAAAGGTAACTTCGACTGTATTTATTTTTTGATGCATTCCTATTCCTAATTTAAATACTAAAGCATCCGCTGAAGTTGTAGGGGAAGTATTTTGTGCTTTCGCGAAAGCGCAAAAACAAATAATAGCTAAAAAAATATGCAAAGATTTCATAAAGTTGTTTATAGTATATATGACAAAAAGGATACCAAATTATAGTATTAGCCTCTAAAGAGAAAGAAATCGTCTTTCATATATTCTATTTTATCATCCTTGTTGGTAACAATATACTCTAGTGCTAGGTCTGTAAATTCTTTTCCTTTAGGAGTCAATGTAACGATATTATTTGTGACCGTAATCATATTATTTTTTTGAGCTAAATCTACTACCGTTTGAGAACGTACTTTTTGCCAGTTGATGTGTTCATTCAAGTGATTGATGTGTCGCTCACTCTTTTCTGTATGATTGTTAAGGTGTAATAAAAAGGTGAGTAAGGACACTTCGGTACGTTGTTGACGCTGTCTGTACATCACTGCAATTAATCCTTTACGAGGCGCGAAGAGATAAACCATTAAAAACACGATACCGAGTACCGTTGTCATAGATCCAGAAATAGAGGCGTCTAATAGGTGTGCAACCCAATATCCTGCTATGGCAGAACTCACTCCAAACACTACGGATAATACTAACATCTTCTTTAAATCTGATGTCAATAAATATGCTGTCGCTGCTGGAGCAATCATCAATGCCACGACAAGTACAGCGCCTACCGCATCAAAAGCACCTACAACAGTTACTGATGATATGGACATTAACCCATAGTGTAAAACAACAGGTGAAAATCCTAATGCAGATGAAAGTCCTGCATCAAACGTACTTACTTTTAATTCTTTAAAAAAGGCGATTAATAATCCTATAGTAATCGTGAGAATCCCACCCATGACCCATAAGGATTTTGGTCCTACGTCTATCTCTGCTATTAAAAGACGATCAAAAGGAGCAAAGGCTAGTTCTCCTAATAAAACTGCATCTACATCTAGGTGGATATCATTGGCATTTTTAGCAATTAAAATAACACCGATACTAAATAAGGCTGGAAATACCAATCCGATGGCAGTATCTTCTTTGACCAATCCTGTTTTTTGGATCCCTTCTACCAAAACCACTGTAATGACTCCAGTAATGGCAGCCAATAAAATAAGCCAAGGGGAATTTAAATCTTCTGTTAGAAAAAATCCTATCACAATCCCTGGCAATATAGAATGGCTGATGGCATCACTAATTAATGCCATTTTACGAAGTACCAAAAATACGCCTGGTATCGCACATGCCATGGCAACTACTGCTGCAATTAGTTGTATTTCTATTTGTGGTGTTGACATTATTGTTTGTATAAATTTTCGGCGGCGTTATACCCATCTTGTGTAAGTGACCATTCTTGGCCTTGTACTTTTACCCAGTTTTTTTCTTCCATTTCTTTAAGTGATGTTTTGGCAAATCCTTGGAAGTTGTTTAGTATTTTGATGGCATGCGGATGTGATATATCTTCATGGGTTTTTGCAATATCAAACATAAATTGTAATGTTTTCTGAAGTTTTAAATCTCTTCTGTTTTGCCAAAACCGAACTTGCTTAAAGAGTACTCCTCTTCCTGGAGAAAATATAAATGAAAACAGCACAAACACCGAAGCCACCAAGACAATAACTGGTCCTGTTGAGAGGTTGTTTTGACTCGCACTAATGGCGGTTCCCAATACGCCTGAAAATGCTCCAAAAACAGCAGCAAGAAGAATCATCACGCTGAGTCTATTTGTCCACTGTCTTGCGGCGGCGGCTGGCGCTAATAGCATCGCACTCATTAAGACCACACCCACGGTTTGAAGTCCTAAGACAATCGCGAGTACAATAAAAAAAGTAATAAGTATGTCTATAAATCGGGTGTTAAATCCTAAGGTTTTTGTGTAATCTGCATCAAAAAGTAAGATTTTAAACTCTTTCCAAAAAAGCAATAATACAACCAAGCAAATTCCTGTTACAATTGCCATCAAGGTAACATCTTTCTCTACTAAGGTTGCTGCTTGTCCAAACAAATATTTGTCTAATCCTGCTTGATTTGCATTGGGTTGTTTTTGAATAAATGTGAGTAATAACATTCCAAATCCAAAAAACAATGATAATACCAATCCTAAAGCGGTATCACTTTTAAGATGTGTTTTGGTGATGATCCCTCGTATCCAAAAAGTTCCTATGAGTCCGCTTACGAGGGCTCCTAATAAAAGTAAATTGGTATCCTTTGTTCCCGTAATCATAAACGCGAGTGCAATACCGGGTAATGCTGCATGAGAAATCGCATCTCCTAAAAGGCTTTGCTTACGGAGTACCGCAAAGCTTCCTAACATCCCACAAATTGCCCCAAGAATAGCGGTGCCTAACGTAATGGTACGTAGGGTATAATCTGAAAATACTAAACTAAAATATTCTTTGAGGTCCATTGTTTTTTTAGCTGTTGGCTGTTAGTCTTTAGCTGTTAGCTATTTGTTTTTATAAATTTTTTAATTCCCTGAATCATTTTTGCTAATTCTTGAAGGTCTGCACGTGATACATCATCTTGCTCTTTGGTAATGTATGATTGCCTTTTAGCAACAGTTGAACAAACGACACATTCTTTTAAAGAATTTAATGCAATATTTAAATATCGATTAAATTGTGCATCTGAACTTCCTTGACCTTCTCCTATAATTTAATGATATAGACAGAGCTGCTCTTTTATATTGAGAGCTAAGACCATATAATTCTTCTTTGGGAAAATCTTTTACCAAAAGATATACTTGATCCACAAAGTCTAGTGATTTTTGGTATACACTAAGTTTTTCAAAATTAAAAGTTACTTCATCTGCCATATTTTAATACTGTTTTTTTAGCTAAGTGCTAAAAGCTAATAGCTTTAAAACTATTTATTCACCGCCACTTTATAGTTAATCCCATACGTCTTTGTTAAATTATCATCATTAAAAATATCTTTAACAGGACCTGTTGCTATTTTCTTAACATTTAAAAAAGTGACCCAATCAAAATACTCAGGGACGGTTTGTAAATCGTGATGCACTACGATAACGGTTTTACCCGCTTTACGGAGTTCTTTTAATATATTGATAATAGCAATTTCTGTGGTAGCATCTACTCCTTGGAAAGGTTCGTCCATAAAATAGATCGCGGCATCTTGCACTAAGGCTCTCGCCAGAAAGACACGCTGTTGCTGCCCACCACTCAACTGACTTATTTGTCTGTTTTTAAAAGGAAGCATTCCTACTTTCTCTAAGGCTTCTAGTGATGCTTTTTTTTCTTTTTGTCCAGGACGTTTTATCCATCCTAATTTCCCATACGTTCCCATCATCACAACATCTAGCGCTGTGGTAGGAAAATCCCAATCTACACTTCCTTTTTGAGGTACATAGGCCACGAGTTTGCGTTGTTTTTCATAAGGTTTATCATAAATGGTCACACTTCCCGCAATAGGTTCTATAATTCCTAATATGGCTTTAATCAATGTGGATTTCCCTGCGCCATTAGGTCCTACAATAGCCATCAAGACGCTTTCAGGAATTGTTAAATCAATATCCCACAACACAGGTTTGTAATTATAAGCAACTGTTAGGTCATCTACGCGAACTGCTATTTTCCTATCTTCCATACTCCTTTTATTTAAGCGAGTTTACGATCGTATTTACATTATACCTAAACATACCTATATACGTTCCCTCTTCAGTTCCTGCATCTCCTAAAGCATCACTATATAACGAGCCACCTATCACCACTTCGTGATCTTTTGCTTTTACAGCGGCTTGTAATGCTTCTATGGTTCGTCTTGGTACGGAGCTTTCTACAAAAATGGCTTTTACATCATTATCAATAATAAATTGAGAGAGTCGCTGTACATCTTGTACTCCTGCTTCTGTTGCCGTTGATAATCCTTGTAAACCAACTACGTTAAAATCATAGCTTTTTCCAAAGTAATTAAACGCATCATGCGCCGTTACCAAAATTCGTTTTTCCTTAGGTAGGGTTTCAATGATGGCTTTTACTTCCGTATCCAGTGACGTGAGTTGGGCAAGATAGGCGTTACCATTTGCTTTAAATTGTTCTGCTTGTTGGGGTAGCTTTCGCGAAAGCGTACTCACAACAACTCCTACAAACTCTTTAAAATACTGGATATTGAACCATACATGCGGATCGTAATTTGATGCAAAATAATCAGAACCAATGAGTGTTGATTTGTCCAATTGTTCTCCTAAAGCTACTTGAGTTTTTGTAGCAGATCCCATCTTTTCAAATACCTCGACGAGCTTTCCTTCCAGATGTAACCCGTTATAAAAAATAATATCTGCATTAGAAAGTTTTGTGACATCACCTGCACTCGCTTTGTATAGATGCGGGTCTACCCCTGCCCCCATAAGCCCTTGTATATCTATCAAATCACCTCCTACGTTTTTGACAAGATCAGTGATCATAGAAGTGGTCGTGACGACTTGTAATCTTTTATTTTTGGAAGCTGTTTCGTTTTTACAACTTATCACGCTTAAAGCGAAAAGAAATATGAGAATCTGTTTTATGTTCATAAATTTATTTTTTGTCTATTCTGAAACTCACACCCGCACTGAGCAAAAAGTCTTGTCCTTCTGTAATACTTTGTCCTATAGTGGCATCTAGCTGAATAAGTGGTGCAATGGCATACGTGAGACCTGCATCCCAAAAATGATTAGCACTACTATCTTCTGGCAAATCCCCATAGAGCTCTACATAAGCACCTAATTTATCTGTAATTGAATATCCGTAAGAGAGGGTGTAGATATACGCAAACTCAGCAGACTCACCACCTAATTGCCCTCCTAGATTATAAGCAATTCCGGAACGTTCACTCAAGGTATGGTTAAACGCAAATCTAAAATCGGCTGCTGTAAATGCAGGTTTGAAGTCAGCACTTGCTGTAAAAGGAAGAAAAATATGTCCTATCAACCCCATTTCTGGAAACCATCCCTTTTCTTGTGCAATAGCGATTTTTGCTCCAAATAATAAGGGTGACAGTCCACTCTGTACATTATCTAACTTATTACCATTTACCGAGCGTTGAACTTCTTCAAAATTCCACCCTACTCTCAACTCTAAATTTTTAAGAATCCCATAGCGTAATAGGGCTGTATTATATCCAAAAACTTCTTCTTTCACTCCGTTCTCTTCAAAGGAAGTTGTAAACGCTCCTGTCTCAACTTGTAAACTACCTACAGGAACAACCGTAGGTGATTCAGTAGCATCTGGGCGATCTGTTACAAGATCAGGTATAGAAGTTGTTTGTGTCTCTTGAGCGGTTACCTTAAAACTTAGCCCTAAAAGGCAGATTATGATGATTGACTTTTTCAAATTATTGATTTTTATGTAAAACTTGGATATATAAATTTTCAGCAATTTTTTTTGAAATAAAAAATTGTTCTTCTTTAACTTGAATAATCATAGAGCCGTCAAAAAATTCTATTCCTAGCACTTTTATTTTTGACCCAATGGCAATTTTACGCTTATCTAGATACTGCAAAAATTCTCCACTAGTCTCTCGAACGCCCACCAGAATTCCTTGCTGGTTTTTACTCATATCTGAAAGTACTTTCTTTTCTGTTTTCTTAATGTTTCCGTCTTTATCGGGTATAGGATCTCCGTGCGGGTCGTAGTCTGGGTGGTCTAAAAATTTGTCGAGACGTGTAATTAATTCTTCAGACTGAATATGCTCTAACTGCTCTGCAATCTCATGAACTTCATCCCATTGAAAGTTGAGTTTTTCTACTAAAAAAACTTCCCAAAGCCTATGTTTACGCACTACGGCGACGGCGACGGCGACACCTTCTTTTGTAAGTGAGGTTCCTTTATATCTACGATAGGCAACGAGCTCTTTATCTGCGAGACGTTGTATCATATCTGTGGCAGATGATGCTTTGGTGTTCATCATTTGGGCAATGGCATTGGTGGCAATAGCTCCTTTTTGTTCCTGCTCTAAATGAAAGATACATTTAAGATAATTTTCTTCTGCTCTCGTATACATACGGCAAAAGTAAATTAATTATGTTGGGTTATAAAAAACTTATTTTAGTTGAGACTAAAAATAGAATTATTACGGAACTAATTCCTTTGCTTTTTCATACACCCAATCTCCTTCCCAGCCTCTATAAAGTAAATAATCGGCTAGTTTTTTTCTTTTCTTGTATTTGTCTTTTTCTTTGGAAAGTTGCTGTATACGCTTTCGCGAAAGCGTATTAAACGTGCTTATATACTCTTCTTCAGAGATTTCTAACAGCGCTGTTTTAATATTATAAGCAGAAATCTGTCGCTGTTTTAATTCTCTTACAATGCGTTGTTTTCCCCAAGATTTATGATTGAACTTTCCACGCACATAGGCTTTTGCAAAGCGTTCTTCGTTTAAAAAATTATGTTCGATCAGATGTCCTATCACGATATCTATCGCATCGGGTATCATACGCATTTCTAAGAGCTTTTTGCGTACTTCTTGATGACAACGGTCTTGGTAGACACAATAACGCTCTAGGGCACGTTTTGCCTCTTCTATGGTGTATGTTTTTATGGGTTTTAACACGGGATAAAGTTACTATTTACTTTCCTATTACAGCTTCATTTTTAAGCACAAAAAAACCCCGTTCCTTTTCAGGAACGGGGTTTTAAATTCTATATTTTAATTTCCTCACCACTTTTATCTGTAAAGCGGTATTCAAGATACGTGTAAGCGTCTCTGGGTATAATTTTTACCCATTTTTTGTGTTCTAAAAACCATTTAGAACGAATAGATGGAAATCCTTTGGTTAGGAAAGCTGCAACAAATGGGTGCGCATGAAGCGTCACTTTACTTTTGCCACTTTTAAGAATTTTGTCAAGTTTACCTTCTAATTTTTGCACCATAACAATAGGTGCTTCTATCTCTCCGTCAGTTCCATTTGGATCTTCTTCTCGGGTTTTGATATTCATTTCTGGTCGTACTCGCTGCCTGGTGATTTGAATTAAACCAAATTTACTAGGCGGTAATATTTTGTGTTTTGCGCGATCATCTTTCATCTCTTCTTTAAGATGATTAAAGAGTTTCCTACGATTGTCTGCATTGTTCATGTCTATAAAATCGACAACAATAATTCCTCCCATATCTCGGAGACTTAACTGTCGTGCCATTTCTGAAGCGGCGATCATATTTACTTCCAGCGCAGTATCTTCTTGATTCTTTGCTTTATTTGATCTGTTACCACTATTTACATCAACAACATGTAGGGCTTCTGTATGTTCTATAACAAGATATGCTCCTTTACTCATTGATACGGTTTTTCCGAAAGATGTTTTAATCTGTCTTTCTATTCCGAATTTTTCAAAAATTGGAGTTGGACTCTTGTATAGTTTTACGATACTCTCTTTTTTAGGAGCGATCTCGCTTACGTAGTCTTTTATTTGATAATAAAGCGTTTCATCATCTACGGTTATTCCCGTAAAGCTATCATTAAAGATATCTCTGAGTATAGAAGATGCTCGGTTCATTTCACCAAGTATCTTACTAGGATGATGTGCGCCTTGAATTTTTTTACTCATGGTAGCCCATTTGTCTACCAAATTTTGTAGGTCTTTGTCTAGTTCGGCGACCATTACTCCTTGTGCAACTGTGCGTACTATCACACCAAATCCTTTAGGACGTATGCTTTGTACTAATCGTTTAAGACGTGCTTTTTCTTCATTGCTTTCTATCTTTTGTGAAATAGAAATTCTATCAGAAAAAGGCACGAGAACAATATATCTACCAGCTATAGAAAGCTCACTGCTTATTCTAGGACCTTTTGTAGAAATAGGTTCTTTGGCGATTTGTACTAATACACTTTGTTTTTGTTTTAAGACATCGGTAATTTTACCGTTTTTGTCTATGTCTTTTTCAAAAGGAAAGTTGTTTAAAGAATAATCTTTTAATTTACCTGTGCTTACACGTTTTATGTAACTTAGAAGTGTAGGAAGTTTTGGACCTAAATCATGATAATGCAAAAAAGCATCTTTTTCATAACCTACATTAACAAATGCAGCATTTAATCCAGAAACTGTTTTTCTAATATTTGCAATATAAATATCACCAACATTAAATTTATTTCCGTCTTCTTCTTTGTGAAGTTCTATAAGTCTTCCATCTTTTAATAAGGCAAAATCAACTGCCGAGGAACTAGATCTAATAACTAATTCTTTATTCACTCTTTAGTAATTTTTATCCATCACGCTATATGCGTAACAAATGGATTATACAATAATTTATCACAGGTGTGCTAACGTATACGTATGTATACAAAATGTAATAAATACGGTGTAACGTAAAGTCCTCAAGGTGTAAGGCTTTTGTGTTACGATGTCAAAGAACTATGAATTATACATAGGTTATCACCATCCAAAAAAGATGAACTTAAGAAAGACAATCACTTTATAGTTTTTATATCATAGCTAATGCCATGCAAAATTAAGTGAAGCCATTTTATGCACACGTATTTAAAAATCTACATAAATAGATTACGAATGGTATATGTATAATTCAAAAGAAAAAGTAGTCTAAGACTACTTTTTCTTTTTGTGACGGTTTGCTCTACGTCTTTTTTTACGTTTGTGCGTTGCTACCTTGTGTCTTTTTCTTTTTTTACCACTTGGCATAAAATGATTCTTTTAATAAGTTATTTAAATTATACTGCAACGTTCGTCTTTACACCTTCTACAAATACTTTTGCAGGTTTGAACGCAGGTATGTTATGCGCTGGAATTTTGATAGTCGTATTCTTAGAAATGTTTCTACCAGTTTTTTCAGCTCTTGTCTTGATAATAAAGCTACCAAATCCTCTTAAATAAACGTTGTCTCCACCTTCTAAAGAGGTTTTAACTTCACTCATAAATGATTCGATAGTTGCTTGTACGTCATTCTTTTCGATACCTAGTTTTTCAGATACCTTTGCTACAATATCAGCTTTTGTCATTTTAATAATTGTTTAGGGGTTAAACTTTTCAAGTTCGCAAATATAAGCATTATAAATTCAAACTTTCAAGCATAATCTTTTAAATTATAAGAAGATAAGTATATAAATTAGCAAAAACCTTTATTTTCAATTGAATATATCTAATAAACTCATATCGTGGTATCTAGAAAACAAGCGTGAAATGCCTTGGAGAAAAACCACAGATCCTTATCGTATTTGGCTATCAGAGATCATTCTTCAACAAACTAGAGTAGCGCAAGGTTTGCCCTATTATTTAAAGTTTACAGAGGCATTTCCCACCGTAAAAGATCTAGCAAATGCTTCTGAAGAAGAAGTTTTGAAATTATGGCAAGGATTAGGCTATTATTCTCGTGGCAGAAATTTACACACAGCTGCAAAGTACATTGTAGAAGATCTTAATGGAGTTTTCCCAAACACGTATAAAGAGTTATTAAAATTAAAAGGTGTTGGTGATTATACAGCTAGTGCCATAGCCAGTATCAGTTTTCAGGAGCCTACTGCTGTGGTAGATGGTAATGTGTACAGAGTGTTGTCTCGCCTTTTTGGTATTGACACTCCTATTAATAGCACACAAGGCATTAAAGAGTTTAAGGAACTTGCTCAAGAACTTATTGACAAAGACCAACCAGCAAACTTTAATCAAGCTATTATGGAATTTGGAGCCATACAATGTAAGCCTCAAAATCCGTATTGTTTACATTGTGTTTTTAATGACTCTTGTGTGGCTTTACAAAAAAATAAAATTGACACACTTCCTGTAAAACTCAAAAAAACAAAAGTTAAAAATCGGTATTTACATTATTTGGTGTTCAGATCTACAGATCATAAAACAATCATACAGCGTCGTACAGGAAAAGGAATTTGGGAAGGGCTGTATCAATTTCCATTAATTGAAGGGGAGTTTGACGGTGTACGCTTTCGCGAAAGCGAACCCTTTCTAAAAGAAACAGCTTCTTACACGATAAAAAATGCGTCTCAATATAATGAAACGCCTATTGTGCATAAATTATCTCATCAACATTTGCATACTATATTTTGGATTATCGATGTAGAACAACTTCAAGAAGATGCGATTGAAATTACAACCCTGAGATCCTATCCAGTTCCTGTGCTTATTTCTAATTTTATAGAAGAAATAGGTTTAATCTAGGATCGTTTTAATCTGTTTTCTGTATGCTGATGGGTTTTGACCTGTAAATGCTTTAAACCTTTTATTAAAATGTGAGAAATTATTAAATCCACTTTCAAAACATACTTCTGTGATACTAATGGCATGTTCTGAGAGCAACTTAGATGCGTGTACCAAACGATATTCATTTACAAACTGAGTAAATGTTTTATTGGTAATCTTTTTAAAATAACGGCAAAAAGAAGGAACGGTCATGTGCGTTAATGCTGCTATTTCTTCTAAGGTAATCTCTTCTTTAAAATGAGTCTTTACATGATTAAAGACTAAATTGATACGGTCATTATCCTGTACATTGGATAATAAGGCAAAGCCATCTGCATTTAAAATTCTAAACTCTTTTGTAATCGCAAGCCTATTAAGGATACTCAAGTAAGAAACTAATCGCTCAAAATCGGTTTCATGTTCCATTTCTTCCATGAGAGCCCCTACCTCTGTCTTGGTGTCTCCAGAAAACACGATACCTCGTTTTGAAACTTGTAAAAGCTTTTTAATAGGAGCCATTTCCGGAATATCAAAAAAGTCATCTCCAAGAAAGTTAGCTTTCATTTGTATCACAGTTTCAAACTTGTTGTTTGTTTGATGGTCTGTAAAACCACAATGTGGGAGATTACTCCCTACTAGTATTAATGTTCCCCAAGTATAATAAGAAAGATTACTCCCTACTAACCGCCTGCCCGTTCCCCCATTCACATAGACAAGTTCTAACTCAGGGTGGTAATGCCATACCGTATTATCATTTCTATTTTCCTTGTCAAATTTTTGATAGGTAAACGAATTGCCAAAATTGGGAGTGATAGTTTCTAATGTAGGTTTTTGTAAAAGCATGTCGGGGGTTTTTCTGGTTAAAGTTAAAAACGCTTCTGGTTATAAATCGTTAGAAATTTACCGTAAATCTATGCTAAATTAACATAAATGATATTCAGGTGTAATATTGAAGTTAATTTAGAACATTAATCTGAACATATTGTAATAGCAACTAACGTATTCTGAGTGTATGTTTGTATCATAATTATTTAGTTATCAATCTTTAAAATCGAAATAGTATGAAAACCACATTAAAATCAGTATTGCTTCTTGTGCTTTTAACAACAAGTGTGTATGTAAATGCAACAGGATCTGAAACATTTATAGATGAGAAAAAACCAATTACATCAACTATTGATAGTGATATGGTTATCCGTAAGAAAGATGAGAAAGTTTCTATAAATCTTTTAAACTTGGACTTAAATCCCGTAGAAATTATTATTAGAGATGGCTTAGGACGCATCGTTTTTTTTGAAACAATCAATAACGATCAGACCATTCAGAAATCATTTAATTTTACAAAAGCATACAAGGGAAGTTATAGTATTAAAGTAAAAGATGGATCTACTACTTATAATAAAGAGATAGAGATTATCTAAACACCTCTCTCCGCTTTACCGCATTTAACTTGCTTAGTTTTGTAAGATCTCTTTTAGATAATTCTATAAGGGATCTTCCTTTTTGGTTTTAAATGAAGTGAACTTTTATAAAACACTTCTTTGCCATAGAACTAAAAGTCTTTTAATATCTATTCTTATCTTTACGTTTATAGATTACAGCCTAATATTTTCTTATATTTGACACTATGGCAGGAACAGTTAATAAGGTAATTCTAATAGGACATACAGGAGACGAAGTAAAAATGCATTACTTTGAAGGAGGTAATAGTATAGGGCGTTTCCCGCTGGCTACCAATGAAGAATATACCAATCGAACTACTGGAGAACGGGTGAGTAATACGGAGTGGCATAACATCGTTGTTCGAAATAAAGCTGCCGAAATATGTGAAAAGTATCTCAAAAAAGGAGATAAGGTATATATAGAAGGTCGTTTAAAAACGCGCAAATGGACTGATGACAAAGGTATGGAGCGTTACAGTACTGAAATACAATGTATAGATTTTACGTTTCTCACGCCTAAAGGAGAAGGCCAACAACCTAATAACACTTCTACACCGTCAGCACAGCCTACGCAAACACCTCAACCTACACCATCACAGACGAGTTCTGCTGAAGATGTAGATGATCTCCCATTTTAAAACTACGTATAACGAATTTAAAGACGATTGGATCCTGACCCCGAACCCTTATCCTTATTTATAGTATTAGCTTTTAACAGTACTATTCTCATAAGCAGTATCTTACTGATACTACTCCTTGCATGCTCTGCACTCATAAGTGGTGCTGAAGTTGCTTTTTTTTCACTAACACTTACAGACTTAAAAGAGCAGGAAGCAGCAGACCAAGAAAATCCTAGATTAAAAATGGTCGTAAGGTTATTACAAAAACCAAAAAAACTATTAGCGACCATATTAGTAGCAAATAATACAATAAATATTGCGATTGTATTGCTTTTTGCGAGTCTTGGAGAGATTTTATTTAAGGATGTACAAGCTACAATCTTTGGAGCTCCTGTAAAATTTATCATAGAAATCGTTATTGTTACCTTTTTGATTTTACTCTTTGGCGAGATTTTACCTAAAATCTATGCGAGTCGTAATAACAAAAAATTTGCGAGCCTTATGGCATTCCCGCTTAGGTTTTTGGATATTATCTTCACTCCTTTGAGCGGTCCTATGCGGTTTATTACATTACAAATACACAAAAAGCTTGGAGATCAAAAATCAAGTTTCAATATAGATCAGCTTTCTCAAGCGCTTGAGCTGACAACCGACGGAGATACCACCAAAGAAGAGCAAAAAATATTACAAGGTATTGTTGCTTTTGGGAATACAGACACCAAACAAGTGATGCGTCCTCGTATGGATGTATTTGCACTTAACAAAGAAGATGCTTATACTTCTATATTACACCAGATAACCACCAAAGGATATTCTCGTATTCCCGTATATGATGAGAGTGTAGATAGCGTTATTGGTATTTTATATGTAAAAGATTTACTCCCACATCTATCAGATAAAAATTTTGATTGGACATCTTTACTAAGAGAGCCTAATTTTGTTCCTGAAAACAAAAA
Organism: uncultured Dokdonia sp.; assembly: GCF_937910895.1. GTDB lineage: Bacteria > Bacteroidota > Bacteroidia > Flavobacteriales > Flavobacteriaceae > Dokdonia. The sequence continues at coordinate 25,140 of NZ_CALEMI010000169.1, forward strand.
ACTAGATGATTTACTTGCCGAGTTTAAAGAAAAGAAAAATCATCTTGCCATTGTCGTAGATGAATACGGAGGTACTAGTGGTATTATTACCTTAGAAGATATAATTGAAGAAATTGTAGGAGACATTAGTGACGAGTTTGATGATGAAGATATTATTTACACCAAAATGGATGATTACAATTATGTTTTTGATGGAAAAACATCTTTAAAAGATTTTTACCGTATTATACATCTAGGAGATGATAGTGTATTTGAAACTCAAAAAGGAGAGGCTGAAACAATTGCTGGTTTTATCCTAGAGGTATCAGGAGGTTTTCCTAAAAAAAATGAAGTAATAAAATACGACAGATATACGTTTACAGTTGAAGCTATAGACAAAAAGCGCATTAAACAAATTAAATTTACCATTCAGCCTTGACCCTACGTTCTCACTTCTATATACTACTCTGTTGCACACTTTTTATTTCTTGTGGTGATGATGTTTTGCCTAAACCTGAAGCTTTTTTGAGTCTTACGTATCCCAAACCAAACTACGTTACTACCACTACAGATTGTGATTATAGTTTTGAAAAAAATGATATAAGTACTGCCTACTTTAAAGATGATTGTTCTGCTACCATCAATTATCCAGAACTTGATGGCACTTTATTTCTAACCTATAGAAAAGTAGACAATAATATAAATGCTTTATTAAGAGATGCTCAAAAACTCACGTATGAACATGTCATAAAAGCCGATGATATTATTGAAGAGAAGTATATTAATAAAGAGCAAGACGTATACGGGATGTTTTACGATGTACGTGGTAATGCCGCTTCTCAATCTCAATTTTATGTAACCGATAGTACACAACATTTTATCACGGGTTCTATTTATTTTAATGCAAAACCAAACTACGACAGTATTTATCCTGCTGCCGTCTATCTTAAAAACGATATCCGTCATCTTATGGAAACTATTTCTTGGAAGAATAAAGATTAGTACGCTTTCGCGAAAGCATACCCACGAGCAAAATCAAGCTTAAAGACCATAATCATGTTACCCACCGCTTTCTTGACTCACAAGGCATTGCGTCTAATTACCCTGAACAATCAACTTTTAAAGTCATAAACTCGTAAACTTACCAACGAATTGCCCTAACTTTGCGTACCTAAAATTTTGCAATGCAAAACAGTACGTTAAAATGGATTTACCTTGTTGTTTTATCCATTATTTGGGGGAGTTCTTTTATACTTATAAAAAAGGGGCTTGTAGGCCTCGCCCCTATCCAACTCGGTGCTTTACGAATTTTATTTACTGCATTTTTCTTATTACTGATAGGTTGGAAAAGTGTACGTACCATCAAAAAACAAGAATGGAAATGGATTCTTATTTCTGGTATTTTAGGTACTGGACTTCCCGTATTTCTGTTTGCCTACGCTGAAACAGAAATAGATAGTGCTATTGCTGCTATACTCAACTCTAGTGTTCCTTTACTTACCCTTTTATTGGGCTTGGTTCTATTCGGCACTACATTCTTAAAACATCAATTAGTAGGGGTTTTAGTAGGATTAAGTGGCGCTACAGCGCTTATCCTTATAGGAGCAAGTATCAATCCTGATCAGAATTACTGGTATGCTTTACTCGTTGTATGTGCAAGTGTGATGTATGCTCTCAATGTCAATATTATTAAACGCTATATGCAGGATATTTCTGCGATTGCGATTGCTACGGGAAACTTTATTTTTCTAATCCCGCCTGCTGTTATTTTATTGATGTATTCAGATTTTTTTAATACAGTTACATTGAACACTCCTGAAGTACAAGTCTCTATAGGTTACATTGTGATACTCGCCCTTTTTGGAACGGCTATGGCGAAAGTGATGTTTAATAAATTAGTACAAATAAGCAATCCTGTATTTGCCTCATCCGTTACCTACCTAATGCCCATCATCTCCGTCTCATGGGGATTACTAGATGGTGAGAAATTTACAATTTGGCAATTTGTTGCTTCGCTTATTATTATAGGAGGTGTATATCTTGTAAATAAAAGAAGAAAAGCTATATAATTAGAAAGGGGTGGTTGTGTATTTTATTTTGGATATTTTTTTAATTCAAAATAAGAATACACTTTCCGTAAAAACCCACTAGAAAAATTTACGCTTTACAATTTCTTGCTTCACTCATTATTATTGGTGGTGTGTATCTGGTGAATAAAAGAAAAAAAATTACCTAGTTTAAACGGGGTGGTTGTATTTTTTATTTTGAAAATTTTTCAATTCAAAATAAAAAATACTTTCCGTTACACTCTAATAAGAAAAATTTACAATGACACAGTTATTTGCTTCATTAGTCATTATAGGTGATGTGTATCTGGTGAATAAAAGAAGGAAAGCTCTATAATTAAACGGGGGTGGTTGTGTATTTTATTTTGGATATTTTTTGACCCAAAATAAAATACACTTTCCGTAAAAATAACTTGAAAAATTTAGTCTTTTTAATTCCCAAATTTTTGTTTCCCCAACCCAGAAGGGAGCAAAAATTTTAAATATTCTAACTAAAGAATTATGAATCATTAGTGTCTTAGGAGGGGATAAAGAAAGTATATTTATTTACTTAGCTGTCGTGTGACTAACAATCAAGTCTTACGCTTATGTCTAAAGGCGAAGCGGTCTTATGTCTAGGTCAGAGACGACTATCATTTAATTTCAATTTTCTTACCTAAAAATTTAGGCTCTACCCCGAACAATATATCCAAAAACACTTTTGTTCTTGCTAGGTATTCCCGAAGCTGTACTTTGATTCCATAACGACCAGAAACATCGGTTGCATTAAAACCAATAGCTTCTATGCCATTTTTTCCAGCAAGGTAAATCGCACGTTCGTTATGAAATTCTTGAGAGATAATCGTAATTTTTTCTTGTCCAAATATTTCTTTGGCTCGTATCACAGAATCTAGTGTTCTAAATCCCGCATAGTCTAGGAATATTTTATGCTCAGGAATGCCTTTTTCTATAAGCTCATTTTTGAAATCTGTTGGCTCATCATAAGACGAAGTACTATTATCTCCACTTACCAAGACAAAGTCAATTTTACCTGCTTTATATAAGGCTACCGTTGCTTCAATCCTATACTTAAAATATAAATTGATTCGACCATTTTGTAGCATTTTTGAAGTTCCTAATACTAAACCCACCTTGTTTTTTTCAATAGTAGAAACTTTATCATAGGTTTTACCATGTGCAAAGGACTCTATAGCGTAGTTAGAAACTACTACAACACTTAATGATATACCTATGAATACAAAGAGGATTTTTACTTTTTTACGCATAGAACCTACATGACTTTTTCTAAAAATAATCAATTTAAAAACAGTTTCATCAGATCGTACCTTCTTATTATTTACTTTTACTATATGACTTTTTACAAAATTTTAGCTAAACTAAATAAGGCTGTCCTCCCATCGTTTTCTAAAAAAGGACTCGATCTAGCCAAAGCAAAAAAATGGCAACTTGCCCTTATTGGGTATCGTGCTTGGGTGACAAAAAGAGCACTATAGAAAACAAAAAGCGATTGCATACACAACCGCTTTTATAAGATTCTCTTTTTATTTTAAATAATCAACGTCTATCCTAGTGGTGGTTGTCCGTTCATAATTTCTTCACTAGCATACGATTCAAATTTTTTAAAGTTTTCTTTGAATGATTTTGCTAGTTTATGTGCTGTTGTGTAGTATCCTTCGTCATTTTTCCAAGTAGCGCGAGGAGATAACACTTCTGTAGGTACGCCTGGGCATGTACGCGGTTGTGCGACTCCAAATACAGAATGGATATGATAATTCTCTGGAGTCACTTCAGACGGTAACTCTCCGTTCATCGCGGCAGAGATCATCGCTCTTGTGTATTTGAGCTTCATACGAGATCCAACGCCGTAAGGACCTCCGGTCCAACCTGTATTTACCAACCATACATTCACTCCTGCTTCTTGCATTTTCTTGCTTAACATATCTGCGTATTTTGTAGGATGTAAAGGCATAAAAGGAGCTCCAAAACAAGCAGAAAAAGAAGGTTGTGGTTCTGTAACCCCTGCTTCAGTTCCAGCAACTTTGGCAGTATACCCACTTATAAAGTGATAGGCTGCTTGTCCAGGTGTTAATTTTGAGATGGGAGGCAGTACGCCAAAAGCATCTGCCGTTAGGAAGAATATATTCTTAGGATTCTTTGCCAATGATGGCACTTTGATATTATTGATGTGATCAATAGGATAACTTACACGCGTATTTTGAGTAATGGATGTATTTGCAAAATCAACGTTCCCATCCTCATCCATAATGACGTTTTCCAAAATAGCTCCTGGCTTTATCGCATTATAAATATCAGGTTCATTTTCGGCAGAAAGATTAATCACTTTTGCATAACATCCTCCTTCAAAATTGAAGATCGTATTTTCTGCAGTCCAACCATGCTCGTCATCTCCTATCAATTTACGATTAGGATCTGCAGAGAGTGTTGTTTTTCCAGTTCCAGAAAGCCCAAAAAAGATAGCTGTTTCTCCGTTTTCACCTACATTGGCCGAGCAATGCATCGGTAAGGTATTTTTTTCTACAGGAAGGATAAAGTTTAATGCAGAAAAAATCCCTTTTTTGATTTCTCCTGTATATCCTGTCCCACCGATTATAATTGTTTTTTCTGTAAAACTTAATATAGCAAAATTAGATTGACGTGTCCCATCTACTTCTGGATCTGCAAGAAATCCAGGAGCATTGAGAATCGTCCATTCTGGCGTAAAGTTTTCAAGCTCTTTCTCTGTAGGTCTCAAAAACATATTATAGGCAAACATATTTGACCAAGGATACTCGTTAATCACGCGTATATTCAATCTATATTTATCATCTGCACAGGCATAACTATCTCTTACATAAAGTTCTTTGTCAGAAAGATAGTCTGTCACTTTTGTTTTTAATTTCGCGAAAGCGTCAGCCTCAAAAGGAATATTAATAGATCCCCACCATACTAAATCTTTGGTCTTATCATCTTTTACAATAAAGCGATCCAGAGGTGAACGCCCAGTAAATTTACCAGTATTGACCGCAAGTGCTCCGCTAGAAGCTGTTTTTCCCATAGTATTCTTTACAGAAATATCATGCAATTCTTGAGGTTCTAGTTGGTAATGAGCGATTGCATTGTCAATTCCGTAGGGTTTTAACGAAATCGTTTTCGTAACTGAAGTGTAAGAAGCCATAAAAATGGTATTTGTTGTGTTGTTTTTAGAGTACAAAGGTAAAAAATACCTTAGAGTTAGCCCTATTTTTATGTTATTTCTATTTCTTCATTTGGAAGAATTTAACAATAAGGACTCCCCAAGCCGTTATTAGCAAGGCTCCTCCTATAGGGGTTACAAATCCAATCGTTGTAAAATCAAAACCTGTGAGTACGTTTGTCGCAAGACCATAGATGGATCCCGAAAATAATATAACGCCTACGAGAATAAGAATGTGAAGCACTTTTTTTGTTTTTTCGCTTAAAGCGAAAGAAGCCACCAACAGCATCAATAATGCGTGATATATCTGATATTTTACGGCTGTTTCAAAAGTAGCAATAGCATCGGCATCTACCAATTTTTCAAGTCCGTGCGCTCCAAAGGCTCCAATCACTACTCCTAAAAATCCTAAAATACTTCCTGTTATTAAAAGTCGTTTGTTCATAAAATTACTTGTTATATAAGTAAGCAAATAACTACATTCGTACTCCACAAATTTACAACCAAATATGTCTACAAGAACAATTTTAGTAATAGGAGCTGGAAAATCAGCCTCTCAATTAATAAATTATTTACTCGATAAAGCTGCTACAGAAAACTTAGAGATCATTGTGGGTGATATTTCTATAGAAAATGCGCAAAAATTAGTAGGTAATCATCCTAAAGGAAAAGCGATGATACTCGATGTTTTTAACAAAGAGCAACGTGAAAAATCCATTCAAGACGCAACAATTGTGATCTCTATGCTTCCTGCACGGTTTCATATAGAAGTGGCTCGTGATTGTATTACCTATAATAAATCTATGGTCACTGCTTCTTATATCTCTGAAGAAATGGAAGCGCTAGATAAAGCTGCTAAAGAAAAAGGGCTCATTTTTATGAATGAGATAGGTCTTGATCCAGGTATTGACCACATGAGCGCGATGCAAGTCATAGATCGCATACGTGATAAGGGTGGTAAAATGATTCTTTTTGAAAGTTTTACAGGAGGTCTTGTAGCACCAGAAAGTGATACTAATCTATGGAATTACAAGTTCACTTGGAATCCGCGCAACGTCGTACTTGCAGGACAAGGAGGCGCTGCAGAGTTTATTCAAGAAGGTGCTTATAAATATATTCCGTACCAACGCCTTTTCAGACGTACAGAGTTTCTAGAAATAGAAGGCTATGGTCGTTTTGAGGGGTACGCAAACAGAAATTCATTAAAATATAGATCCATATACGGCTTGGACAATATTGCTACGTTGTATCGTGGTACGATTCGTCGAGTAGGATTTTCTAAGGCATGGCATATTTTTGTCATGATGGGTATGACAGATGATAGTTATACACTTCAAGAAACCGAGAATATGAGTTATCGAAGTTTTTTAAATCTATTTCTTCCCTACTCTCCTACAGATTCTGTTGAGTTAAAACTACGTCACTCACTTAAAATAGATCAAGATGATCTCTTATGGGATAAACTTGTTGAACTAGATATTTTTAATCCTGACAAAAAACTAGGAATTAAAAATGCAACTCCTGCAAAATGCTTACAACGTATCTTAGAAGATAAGTGGACTCTTGAACCAGAAGACAAGGACATGATTGTGATGTATCACAAATTTGGTTATGAACTCAATGGAGAACGCAAACAAATAGATGCGACCATGGTAAATATTGGGAACGATCAGGTAGAAACAGCAATGGCTAGAACGGTAGGACTTCCTGTAGCTATGGCAACACTGCGGATTCTAAATGGAGACATTACGACTCCTGGAGTACAACTTCCTATCAGAAAAGAAGTATATGCACCTATTCTTAAAGAGTTAGAAGAATATGGTATTACTTTTAAAGAATACGACGTTCCTTATTTAGGATACAATCCTAATAATGTAGGGGGATAAATCTCATCGAGATCTCAACTCGTTCCTTTATGTTTTAAAAAAAGTTTTAGTACTTTAAGATCCTAAAATTGCTTTTGTATGAAAAGAGTCGTATTCATTTTTATTCTTATTGTTCAGCAAGGTTTTAGTCAGATCGAATTTAGAAATGATGAGTCACTACTTTTTGATCAGCAAACAGTATATGGCACTAGTGTACTAGGTCCTAGCATTTCTTTCTTTGATTTTGATCAGGATGGATGGGATGATATTACAGTGCCAGCATCAGCTACGCGTGATTTTCGGTTTTTTAAAAACGTCGAAGGAACTTTTGAAGAAATAAATTTAGGGATTTCAAGCAATAACATTCAAGCAAGACATGTCATTTGGGTCGATTTTGATAATGATGGAGATTACGACTTTTTTGCTACTAGTGATTTAGGACATCTTTGGTTATATAGAAATGAAGGAGATGCTAGCTTTACAGATATCACAGACACATCAGGACTTCCCAGCGTTACTTTTCCTTACTGGGGGTCTTCTTGGGGAGACTATAATAACGATGGTCATTTAGATGTTTTTATTAGCGTCAGAGATGCAAATCAGGAACAAGGAAATTTGCTTTTTCAAGGGAATGGAGATGGAACTTTTATAAACACAACACTTGAGGCAGGAATAGATACAGCGGGCTATATTACTTTTTGTTCTTCCTTTTTCGATTATGATAACGATGGAGATCAAGATATCTATACCGCAAATGATAAGTGTACTACTCCAAACACCCTTTATAGGAATAATGGAGATGGTACCTTTACAGATGTAAGTATAGAAAGTAACACAAACCTGTATATGAGCGCGATGTCTACCACAGTCGATGATTTTAATAATGATGGTTGGTTAGACATCTATGTCACCAATTTCTACCCTCCTTTTGAAGAAGATGTTACCGTAGGAAATGCCTATTTAATCAATAATGGCGATGGTACTTTTAGCAACATTGCTTTAGATAACGGAACTCGATTTGACAGCATTGGCTGGGGTGCTGTATGCTTAGATGTCATCAATAACACTCACAAAGATCTGTATGTAAGTGCTAGTGTAAATGGTGTTGACGGCAGATTATCATCAGCGCTTTACATAAATGATGGTTTAGGTAATTATACTATTGCCACAAATACGGGTATCGAAAATGACGATTTTATAAGCTACTCAAACGCCATCGGTGATATTCAGAATGATGGGCTACAAGACATCGTGGTCATTAATGCCAATAGTGAACCTATCTCCTTATGGAATAATACAAGCACAACAGACAACAATTGGCTCAAAATAAAACTAGATGGAACCACCAGTAATCGAATGGGAATCGGCTCCAGAATAAAAGTAGGTATTGGAGACAACGTATATTATGGATATACACTTTGTGGAGAAGGCTATATGAATCAGAACAGTAGTGCTGAGTTCTTTGGTTTAGGAGACGCCACGGCTGTTGATTATATTGAAGTTACCTGGTTAAGCGGTATGATTGATCGTTTAGAAAATATAGATTCCAATCAAACCATTACGATCCTAGAAGGATCTAGCCCTCTAAACATCGAAGAGTTTGTCTCTAACGATCTCATGGTGTATCCAAATCCTGCAACAAACACCATTCATTTTACCTATTTAGGAAATGAGCAGCTAGTAGATATCCGTATAATTGATATCCACGGAAAAATAATCAAAACGCAACGTATTCTTAATACAAATCAAGAACACACTATGGATCTTTCAAATCTTGCAGCAGGCGTTTATTTCTTATCTATAAAGGATCGTGACAGAAACATTGTCAAAAAAATTATTTTGCTGTAAAAGACGTTAAAACTCGAGATAAGAATTGAATTCCCACCAAAATCGAGATTCGTTAACAAATTATTTTGAATGCTTCTTTCAGACTGTTTAAAACAGCATTTTGCTAATAAAAAGCGCATATTTATCTCTATAATTTTATTAATTACATTCCAGATTTAGTAGCTTGCAATTCTATATGATTGCAGAAAAAGACACCTTACATACGCTTCTAAAAACCCATTTTGGGTATGATCACTTTCGTGAAAACCAATTGGAGATTATTCAAGATATCATTTCAGGAAAAGATACCTTAGTCATCATGCCAACTGGAGGCGGAAAATCCATGTGTTTTCAGCTTCCTGCATTGGCGTTGCCAGGTACCGCTCTCGTGATATCACCGCTTATTGCATTAATGAAAGATCAAGTAGATGCATTGAAAGCAAACGGTATCAAAGCGGCCTATTATAATAGTACACAATCGCAAGAAGAAATAGAAAAAGTAATTCAGGACCTACAAAAAGACGAACTGGATCTTATTTATGTAGCACCAGAAAGCTTGTCATTACTTGACAATGTTTTACAAGAAGCACATATCAGCTTAATTGCTATAGATGAGGCACATTGTATTTCATCTTGGGGACATGATTTTAGACCTGCCTACACCCAACTAGGCTATCTTAAAAAACGATATCCTTCAACGCCTTTGGTTGCACTAACCGCAACAGCAGACACCTCTACACAAGATGATATTGCTGAGCAACTTTCTATACCAAACGCAAAACGGTATGTTGCCTCTTTTGATAGACCTAACCTATTTCTGGATGTACGACCTGGTCAAAACAGAATAAAACAAATTCTTTCTTTTTTGGATAGACGTCCTTTTGAGAGTGGTATTGTTTATTGTCTGAGCAGAAAAAGCACAGAGCAACTTGCTCAAAAATTACGAGATGCAAATCATCCTGCTACTGCATATCATGCAGGAATTAATTCCGAAGAACGCGCACAAATACAGGAAGACTTCATCAATGACAAAACACCTATCATAGTCGCGACAATAGCCTTTGGGATGGGTATTGACAAGAGCAATGTACGCTGGGTCATCCATTATAATATGCCTAAAAACATAGAAGGCTATTATCAAGAAATTGGTCGCGCAGGCAGAGACGGACTCCCTTCACACACGCTCCTATTTTACAGTTATGCAGATACCATACAGTTGCGTAAGTTTATAGAAAACAGCGCAAATATCGAATACCAAACGGCAAAATTAGACCGGATGCAACAATATGCAGAAGCTTTAAGTTGTCGGCGAAAAGTATTGTTGAATTACTTTGGAGAATTTCTCTTAGAAGACTGTGGGAATTGTGACATCTGTAAAAACACCCCTGAATATTTTGATGGTACTGTCATCGCACAAAAAGTACTTTCAGGGATTGCTCGATTAAAAGAGCAAGAACCTTTAGGAATGGTCATAGATGTCCTTCGAGGTTCTCAGAATGCCGCCGTATATGACAAAGGGTATCAACATATCAAAACCTTCGGCGCTGCTAAAGATATTGCCTGGAAAGATTTACAACAGTATATCATTCAAATAATTAATCAGGGGTTGTTGGAAATACGCTTTCGCGAAAGCGGAAGACTCCTTCTTACCCCACTGGCAAATGATGTCTTATTTAACGGATACAACGTACAATTGGCAAATCTCGTCCAGCCCATTGTTGAAATTCCCAAAGAACGTAAACCTAAAAAACCAAAAGGCACCTTATTTGAAAAACTTCGTGAGTTGCGTAATGAACTTGCCCGTGACGAAAACGTGCCTGCTTACATTATTTTTAGTGACGCCAGTTTGAAAGATATGGAAGATCAAGAACCCACGACAGAAGCTGAGTTTCTTGCGATAAGTGGTGTAGGACAAGCAAAACTTGAAAAATATGCTTCTGATTTTCTAAACGTAATCAAGGCTCATATCGCCAAACCAAAAAAACAAAAAGTTGGCAAAACTCACGAAGAAACACGCTCCTACATTGAACAAGGACTCTCTATAGAAGAGATTGCCGAAGCTCGAAATCTTACCCTAAGCACTATATATAATCACATATTAAAATTACGTGAGGACGGTATGGAGATAGATTTTGACCCATTTATCACGACACAGGAAATCGATCAAATCAATAAGGCACAAAACGAAGTAGAAGATGCTACGAGTTTAAAATCATTTTTTACCTACTTTGAAGAGCAAATGCCCTATTGGAAAATCAAAATGGGGTTATACCTATTAAAAGACAAATAACTTGATTTGCTTTCAAAAATAACTTGAGGCTTAGTTCGCTTTCGCGAAAGCGTATATTACAAGAAATTAAGAATACCCACTATGCTCTGGTCATCCTATATTATTTTACTTTTGCTGTTCTTTTAATTACATACATAGCAAATAGATGGAAATTCCTACTACCATAAGCGTATTGACAGTCAACAAAACACCTTATTAAGGTTGCTTAATGAGTTCTAAGAAATTTCAAATAAAAACTTAATCAGATTCTGTTTGTCTTGATAAGACTCGCTATTCACGTATTAGAGTCCAATATCAATTATCTAATCCTTGGTATTATTACAATTATTATCGTAATATTAGCAAGATTTATTTCTATCCTTGAGCAAGGATTAAATATAGGAACCCTTGCAAAAAAATATACTTAATTTATATGCTTCTAGATTTTAAAAAATCGATCTTTATCTTACTGTTTATGAGCGGTTTTGTTCATGCGCAAATTTCAGAATTAGCACGTATAGAATATGTGGGCTTACCTGAAAGAGCAGAAAAGACAGGAACGTCTTTTAATAGATTTAGAGGGAGTGCTAACTATCCTATAAAGTTAAGGGAAGACACTTATTTTGTGGTAGGGGCAGATTTTAGTTATATCGATTTTAATATAGATCAAGATCTTGTTGGTTTTGATGCCAATAGATTAGATCGCTTTCAGTTATTAGATATTAATTTAGGATATACCACTAAGATTAACAAAGATTGGCGTATAGCAGTTCAAATACAACCCGGTTTTAGTACCAATGGAACCGTAAAGGAATTATCCATAAGAGATAACGGACTCATCTCTGGAGGTTTGTTTTTTTTAAACGATAAGAAAAAAGAGGAAATACCTCGTCAGCTTATTTTAGGAATTTCCGTTTCTGCTAATGGAGGATTTCCAATCTTACCCTTTATAAGCTACTATCGTAAGTTTCATTCAAATTGGTCTTATAAATTAGGAGTTCCTAAAATGAATATCCAATACCATATCTCCGAAAAGAATAGATTAAAATTTATTGTTAGATTAGATGGCTTTAGAACTAATTTACAGAGAGATGTTTTTGTTGAAGGTGAAGATGGACCTCAAAAAGTTAATTTCTTAAGACAACGTTTGGTCCTTGGAGGACTTCGGTACGAGTACAAGTTCACAAAGAATTTAGAATATTACATTAACGGGAGTTATGTGATTGATAATTCTATAGAGTTTAGAGGTGATTCTCAAAATACCATTTTAGAATTGCCAGAAGAAAATAATTTCTATTTAAAAACTGGGATTCGATTTAAACTATAACAGTAAAATTGAGGTTATTTTTTTGTTTTCCAAAGCAAGCTTTAAGGTAATTAGACTCCCATCTAAAATTGGGACAAACCCTAGATCCCGCTGAAAAGCGAGACTAGTTCAACTAGCCATTTTAAATTTGTTGTTTTACAACTTTTGAAAACGGCATTTTATTCATAAACTACATTTCATTCTTTTTCCGTAGTTTTAATACCGATGAATACATTTACACTTTCTAGAAAAATAGGGTTTCTCACAGGACCTATACTTTGTATTATTCTCCTTGCGATCCCTTTTACGATCGTGACTCCAGAAATAGATCGTGTGATCGCCATTGCAGCGTGGATGATTATCTGGTGGATTACAGAAGCTGTTTCTATTTCGGTAACCGCGTTAATTCCACTGGCTTTATTTCCGTTATTAGGTATCGGAGATATAAAAAGTGTCGCAAGTAATTATGCAAACCCTATTGTGTATTTATTCTTTGGAGGATTTGTAATTGCGCTTGCCTTAGAAAAAGTACAACTGCATAAACGTATTGCGCTCTCTATTCTTAAAATCACAGGGACCAAAGCCAATGGTATTGTTTTAGGATTTATGATTGCTACTGCTCTCATGAGTATGTGGATTTCAAATACCGCGAGTACCGTTGTGATGCTGCCCATTGCCGTTTCTGTGATTCAGCTACTTATAAACGACGCTGATGGTTTTACAAAAAATGATAAGAACTTTGCACTTTCCATTATGTTAGGCATTGCCTTTGCAGCAAACATTGGTGGGATGTCTACATTGATTGGAACACCTCCTAACTCTGTGATGCTTGCCTTTTTAAATGAAAATTACAACATTGATATCGGTTTTTTCCAATGGATGCAAATGGGCGTTCCTTTTGCTATTGTCATGTTGGCGATCACCTATTTCTGTATCACCCGTATTTTTTTTCCCAATCGGCTAGGAAAAATAGGAGGTTCTGGAGTTATTATTCAAAACGAACTTAAAAAGTTAGGCAAAATGAGTCGTGGCGAAAAAATCGTACTTGTCATTTTTTTATGTACTGCGCTGGCATGGATGCTCCGTAGCCAACTCAACACTTTATTGCCAGACATCATACTCACCGACACTACCATCAGTGTCATTGCGGCATTGGCTATGTTTACCATACCCTTAGATTTAAAAACTGGTAAATTTCCTTTAGATTGGAGAGATACGTCCCGATTACCTTGGGGAATCTTAATCCTTTTTGGTGGCGGACTCGCCCTTGCATCAGGTCTTAAAGATGCAGGGTTTATTGCCATGATTGGCGATTATATTTCTGGACAAACCGACTGGAGTATGTGGGTGGTGACTGCTGTCCTTATTTTCTTGATGCTCTTTATGACTGAGTTAATGAGTAATGTGGCACTGGTCACTATATTGGTCCCATTAGTTGTTGGAATTGCCATTGGAATGGATGTTCCCATTTTACAAATGGTCATTCCTGTGACTTTAGCCTCTAGCTGTGCCTTTATGCTTCCTATGGCAACACCTCCCAATGCTATTGTTTTTGCCAGTGGTCACGTGCGTGTAGATCAAATGGCACGTGTTGGGATTGTATTAAATTTAATTTCTGTAGGGTTGCTATTTGCCGTTGCCTATTGGATTGTGCCGTTGTTGTTTTAAAGGAGTATAAATGAGAGTATGCTTTCGTACTTCGGCTAGCTCAGTATAAACTTCACTTTCGTGAAATCGCAAGCGAACAAACTACCTCTTTATAAACTTGATATGTCTTGATCCGTTTTCAGAATTGAATCGTGCAACATACACTCCCACGGCTAATTGAGAAAGATCTAATTTCATCGTTGAATTTTCTATGGGTTTAATTTGAAGAACTTTGCCTGACAGGTCTGCTATTTGCAACGTTCCATTTATATAGTTTTGAATCCCCGAAATCTGTATTTCTGAATGACTCGGATTAGGATATAGTACTATTTTTTCTTGATCTATCTCTTCAAGTCCAAGTTGAGGATCTCCTTCTATTACCGTAAGGGTCGAATTAATCTGTGGGTTTGTAATCACATCTACAATCCCGCTTAACCAGTATATGTTGATAAAGTCTACTTCTGTAGCCTCGCCGATCCCAAAAAACTCATACGACGAATTTTGCCCTAAATACCCTTCTCCACAAAGCGTGTAGTTGTATTGTTTCTCACTATTGACAGAGATTTCTATAAAAGACCCGATTCCTTGTCGGTTGCTTTCTGTACCTTCTAATTTAATTTTAATCCAATTGTTCGCCGTAACCGTTTCATTTTGCCATAAAAATACATTATCAGGCAAGCAATTTAACACCGCAATTTCATACTTCCCATCATTATCTACATCTCCAATCGCATTACTGTAACTAATGGAAATATCCTCATCAAAACCTATATCATCAGGGATTGTATATAATCCGTTACCAATGTTGTTGTAATAGGCGGCACTCAACTGACCCGAGTCTGGATTATTGATGCTCGCACTTACATATAAATCTAAATCTGTATCAAGATCTGCATCCAAAAACACCGAACTCCATGCAAAGGACTGAAACAAAGTGCCATTATTGGGTGCTACATTCGTAAAGGTACCATCGCCATTGTTCCTCAAAAAAGCATTTCCTTGTTGACTATTGGTTACATAAATATCTAACCAACCATCACGGTTATAATCGCCTATAGTGGTAGACATCGCATCGATGGCAAGATCGGCATTAGCAGCTTCGGCTACGTTTGTAAAAGTCCCATCTTGATTATTATGATAGAGAATATTTTTATTTTGGATCTTATCATTTGAGACATAAATATCTTGCCACCCATCCTTATCATAATCAATCCACGCACTACAAAAAGAAAGGTCGTTTTCTTGAATGAGTTGGGCTTCTACAGACACATCGGTAAATGTTCCATCGCCATTATTTTTATAGAGAATATTAAACTGTGTATCACTATCAAAAAACCGAGACGCCACAAATACATCCAAAAAGCTATCGTTATTATAATCTCCCCAAGAAGCCCCAAATGATTGATGTCCAGGATTGGACAACCCTGCTGCTACAGTAGTATTTACAAAGGTAAGGTCACCTACATTCTCGTACAATCTATTATCTCCCGTTGGCTGATTACTGGTAGCAAAAAAATCATAATCGCCGTCGTTATCAATATCAACCCACTGCACCGACTTGGTTTGAAAAAGTTCGTCATTGATGCCTGGCAAATTGATTAACTCAAAAATACCGTTGTTATTTTTATAGAATCGCACGGGCAATCCCTCAGCAGAAGATACAGTCAGATCATCCCAACCGTCATTATCAAAATCAAAAAAGGAAATTCCGCCTCCATAGGTTTCGTTTTGGTCTTGACCCCACGAACTATTAGACAACCCTACTTCTTGGCTTTTCTCACTGAAAAAAACCTGCGCTTCAGAGACCACAGATATGAATAGGTAAAAAAAACAGAGAAGACACTTCAAATTTCTCACAGGATATGATGAATTAATGACTGTATAAATATAATCATTGTGAAGATAAAAGTGTACGCTTTCGTACTTCGTCTAGCTCAGTATAAACTTCACTTGCGTGAAAGCGTGAAAAGTACACACGTCATTTGAGTGAAAACGTATAATTACTGTACTTCCAGCCCAAATTCTATCTTTTTAAAACCCATTGACACTTCTTTTACATTTTTTTGACATCTTAGTGAAAAAGTCCCCGTAGTTTTATCAAAACACTACCAATGAGAAAACGATCTTTTTTTAAACACTTAGGCAGCAACAACAAAGCACTTATAGTAGTACTCATCCTATGTTCTGTTGTTACGTTTGGTCAAAACCATGATAAAGTTCACTTAATAGATCTTGATAGCACATGGGGAAAAGAAGTTTTCCCATTCCCAATTCGTTTTGCACAAAACATCAATTATGAAGGTGTTGAAGAAGCGCGATTTCCTCCAGAAGGATGGTCTGACGAAAACCATCAGAATTTCTGGTCGTATGCATTTGCTTGGGACATCAACCTGAATAAAAAAATAACCGAAGCAGAGCTCGCGTCAGATATAGAAAAATACTTTGATGGGCTTGTCGGAGACGAATTTATTAAAGGCCGAGAAACGTATAAAGCATCTGCTGTATTTATTGAAGTAGAAGGTGATGAGATGTATTCTGTTTTTAAAGGAAAAATTAAAACCTTTGATCGATTTAC
The DNA here is from genome assembly GCF_937910895.1 of uncultured Dokdonia sp. Classification (GTDB taxonomy): domain Bacteria; phylum Bacteroidota; class Bacteroidia; order Flavobacteriales; family Flavobacteriaceae; genus Dokdonia. Next base: position 41,867 of record NZ_CALEMI010000169.1, read on the forward strand.
AACCAAAGAATTAATCACGTTGTATGTCTTGGTAGAAAGCCATTATTGTAAAAAAGAAGGAAGATCGATACTACTCTTTCGGTTTTCTCCCAAGAGGTTTACACATGAGGTTTGGAAAACCTTAGAAAATGTAAAGCTTAAAGAAGGGGTGTGTGATGAGTAATTTAATTCAAAGCGTAGTAACATTAAATCCGTACGCTTAATCTCAGTTTTTATAATGTACACTTATATTTTTCTTATAGGCGCTATTGCAGATGATTGACTGCATTATCAAATGACACTCTTATGTTCTTTTATTATCTAGAAACTAATGACAATTTATATAACACTAGAAAACACAAGCAGAGAACTAAATATACAGGAATGTAAATGATGTATTTCATAAGATGGCTTTAGTAGTAAGATGTCATCTTATTCATTTGGTTGCGTACAAATGCCAATTTTTTTAACATTTCTTGTAAAATTGACAAGATTGTTATTCTAAGTTTTCCCTCATTTCCGTTTCTCTCAAGGGGAGAAAGGCTTTGCTTTTTTTGGATCAAAAGCATAAAACATTTTGATAAAAATAATAAAAAAAAACAGCTCCTCACCTCAGCGAGGAGAGGTGACTGTATCGAGGCACGAGATACAGACGGAGAGGAGAGATAATTATTAGTAAGTTAAAAACTATCCTTTCTTCCAATGATCATCGATCATTTTTAAGAATTGTTGAGCTATAGGTATGTCTGGATATTTTAGTAAAAGTACTTTAGCTTTTTTTAAATCATCAGGACTCTTCTGAAATGAAACAACTCCAATAATCAATGTTCTAGCATAGTTGATTTCATAAACCTCTGGATTTTCCTGAACAAGAGTCTTATAGATTTTTCTAGACTCTACATAATAATCTAAAGCTAACTGAAATTCAGTTGTTATTGAAAGTAAATAGGCTAAATTACTTAATGTATTAGCAACTTGTGGTAAATATGCGGATGGGTTCTCTTTAGCAAGTTCTCTTGTTATTTCTAAAGATTTAATATGATTTTCTTGAGCTAATGAAAATTTATTAATATCTGAGTATAAAATGGCTAGATTGTTCAAACTCTTAGCTACATCTATCAAATATGTTTGAGGATTCTCCTCTGCAAGATTTTTCCATATCGCTAAGGTCTCCTCATATTCCTGTAAAGCTATTGGAAATTCATTCATCGCCGAATGTAAATTAGCTTGATTATTTAATGTTCCTGAAACATAAGGCAAAAACCTGCGAGGATTTTCTAAAGCAAGATTTCTATATATTGACAAAGATTCATCATACTTTTCTAAAGCTAACGTGTATTCATCTCTTCTTGAATGTATAAGAGCTTGATTATTCAACATCAATGCAATATTAGATAAATACTTCTGCGGATTCTCTTTAGCTAATTTTCTTTGTATTGTTAAAGCTTGTTCATATTCTTCTAATGCTAACACATATTCATACATATTCGAATGTAAATTAGCTAGATTATTCAAAGTCAATGAAACATAAGGTAAATAAATAAGAGAATCGCTTTCTAAAAGATTTTTATATATCGCTAAAGCTTCTTCATATCTATTTAAAGCCAATAAATATTCACTATTAGCTGAATTTAATAGACCTAAATTATTTAAAGTACCAGCTACGTTAGATAAATATTGTTTTGGGTTTTCTTCAGCAAGATGTCTTCGAATCATTAATGCCTCTTCATACTTTACTCGTGCTATTGCAAACTCATTTTTGTCTATATACAAACTTGCTTGGTTATTAAGTGTATCTGAAATATCAGATAAATATAAGTGAGGATACTTACCTTCAATGTTCTTATATATTATTAGAGCTATTTCATATTGATCTATAGCGTCATTTAAAAAATTAAACTCTTGCAAAAAATATCCAAACTTAAAATGATTATTTGCAGAAGGCTCTAATACAATTAAATCTTTATAAAATTGTATAGCTTCTTCATACGCAAATATGGCTTTAGAAGAATCTATTAACTCTTGTAATAGTTCTATTTTATCCTCTTTTTCTTTTTGCTTGTAGGCTTCATAAATCGCAGTTAAAGATTTAGGTTTCCGTTGTTGTACTGCTTCTTTAATCTTTTCTAAAATGGTTGCCAAATACGTATTCCCTTGAGATTTCAACTCTTCAATTTCTTGTGTTAACTCATCGGTTCGCTCATAAATCTTTTTTGTGGCTAATAATAGAACTTCTTTCATTTCTGGATCAATCACTCTTTCAGCATACCAATGTTGTATAGTAGTTCCTGCCTCTTCTTTTCCTTCCTTAAAGTCAATTTTATCTAACCAATCTCCTATATCTCTGGCGTCTATATTTCCTTTTTTAATTTCTTCCTGTATTTCAGAAAGCTGTTCTTTAATCGTAGATAATTCTATAACAATTTCGTCGTGTCTTTCTTGGTCAACGATTAATCGCAAATAATCATGCGCTTGGGACTGCTCCACTAGCCGTTTTTCAAAATACCTTAAAAAATCAAGCGTATCTGGTTTTACAATCTTTTTAGTGATGATATCTCTTTGCTCAATATGTGATTGTAGCAGTGATCTAAGTTCGCGTTCTTTTTGCACTCTTATCTCTTCATTTACAGACCAATCTTTAAGTGCTTTATCAAAAGCTACTTTTATTTGCTTGTCAACACCTTGTGCGCGAAACTTTTTGATAGCAGGATAGATTTCTAACGCAACACCCGCAGCAATACTAATTGCAAAAGAAGACAATGGTTCCATATACTTATTTGATGGTTTTCATAAAACGTTAATATACAGCTATAATAGTCATTAAAAAAAGGGTTTTGTTACGTTGGTAGTTTCGTTTGTGTTTTTTGTTAGAAACAAACATGCTCCCCTCCGTCTGTATCTCGTTGTAAACACTTCGACAAGCTCAGTGTGACATTTGTGGTGTTTATTTAAGTGAGGAGGAGCTTTTTATTTTTAGGATATAACAACTTTTAAAGTATTAAAGCTAGGTGGCTGAGTGATTTCGAAGAATGAGAAATTGTACCGAAGCCCCGAGTTCAAAACTGTTACATCAAAAAATAGAGTAACACTCTATTTTAGAGTACTACTCTATTTCTAGTGAATATGAGTTTGAACCTGTTGAAGGATCAAGAGATGACTATTGGTGGTAGTACTAGGCTACTTTGAATCAAAAAACAAAGGCTTTTCTCCCTCTGGGAGAAACGGGAATGAGGGAAATAAGAATTCCCCTCTCGGGGGTTAGGGAGCCTGCTAGGGGGCTTTTTTTAGTATGGAGAGTGCCTCCTCCTTATACTTCCCCCCAATAGGAATTTCTATGTTTCCGATTTCAATATCTTGTTGCGTAAACGCCGTGATATGATCACGGTTGACGATGTAGGACCGGTGTACGCGGATAAAAGAAGTATCGGGAAGTTGGTCTATAAAATGACTAATCCGTTCTTTAATGACAAGCGTTTCTGTGGTCGTATGAATCTTCAAATAGTCTTTGATACTTTCTATATACCTAACTTCTTCTAAGATGACTTTGACATGCTTTTTATTCACGTGAACAAAGATATGTGTGGGTACGGTGGTAACTTCTTGACTTAGAGTTTCCACAACTTTTGGAGTTACCACTTGCAATCGACTCACAGCTTTGAAAAAACGCTCAAACGTAATGGGTTTTAAGAGATAATCTTGGGCTTGCAATTCGTAACTCTCGACCGCATACTCGCGATAGGCGGTGGTAAAAATGACCTTAGGTGGATGCTGTAATGATTTTAAAAAATCAATCCCAGTGAGCTTTGGCATTTGGATATCTAGAAATAGCACATCTACTTGATTTTTAGATAAAAAATCTGCTGCCAATAGCGCGTTTTTAAACGATGCTCGATGCTCCAAAAAAGGAACATCAGCAATATGCTGCTCAAGTAAAGAGCGTGCTAAAGGTTCGTCATCTACTACTATACAAGTCATCATCGAGTGCGTTCTGTATGGATCCGTAAAGCTACACAATACCATCCATTTTCATCACTCACTTGGTATGAATAATCGGTATATAACAATTCCAACTGCTTCTTTATATTGGAAATTCCTATGCCTTTGGTATAGGCTGTATTATCTGTTTGTGATTCAATCGTCTTGGTATTTTTTACGGTAAAATAGAGCTGTGAACCTTCTTGTTTTAAATGGATATGAATCTTTGGAATCTCGGTACTGCCGCTCGCTCCGTGTTTAAATGCATTCTCTAGAATAGATAACAAGATGAGGGGTCCTATTTGTGTTTCGAAGTTTCTGGGGTACGCTTTCGCGAAAGCAATCTCAATATCATCGCCATACCGTAAACGTTCCAATACAATATAATTTTCCAACAAGGTGACTTCCTTTTTCAAAGGCACAAGTTTATCATTGCATTGGTATAACATGTAATCCAACATCGCCGAAAGTGTCGCTACCGTCTCTGGCGCTTTATCTGATTTCTGAAGCGTGAGCGCATATAAATTATTGAGTGTATTAAATAAAAAATGTGGATGGATCTGTGCTTTTAACGCGCCCAACTCGGCTTTATTCTTGTCGCGTTCTAGTTGAAGTAATGCTTTTTCGTTTTTGTTTTTCTGGGTAATCATACGATCTATTGTCATCGCAAGGGTTGCCATCAATAACGGAATCAAATATCCATCCAATAGAAATTCCCAATCACTAAAAATCTGTACGAATGATTCTTGCTCAAACGGACGTTCTCTAAAAATAGGTTCATACACATACACCGTAAATACCCGATCTAACGCACTTGCTACGTAAAATAACACCACTGTAAAAACCCCAAATAATAGATATTTCTTATTTCTATAGTAATATTGCAATAATACATTATTGAAAATATAGGCAACGATGAGATATGCTGGAAGGTGTTTTAAGTTTTGCGCAAAAATGGACCAAAAGGATTGTGAATTTCCTTCTTGAAAAAACTGAATCAATGCAAAACTGAAGAGTAAGACTCCCCAGAATAGGATGTGGTTTTTATGTGATTTTTTTTTGTTCAACTTTAGTGTATTATTATTTTCAATTTTATTCTTTTCTTTTTTTCATTGCCAAAAAAAAGAAACAAAAAAGTCTAGGCTTACGAAAGGTTGTCTAAATTTATTGTTCTATCCCTGAATTTCCGAAACTCGCTACGCTCAGACAGTCTGAAATTCTACGGGATATTCACTTCAAATTTTACGACAAATTTTCGAGAGCCAAAAAAATCAAAGTATAATAACTATTATTTTATTTTTTAGCTTTCTTTTTCTCTAGTATAGTAAAAAATTCTCGTTAAAAATTTTTGAAGCCTTGGAGAAAATTTAGAGAATTTTTTACGGTTTTTCGCTTCAAGCGAAAAAATACCTAAGAAATCAAAGATTCATAAGTTCCAAAATTTAAAATAGAAACCACACGCATAAAAAGTGTCTTTTCTTTTGGTTCGTTTTCTTTGGACAAGCAAAGAAAATGAACAATCACCATATGCTTATATCGATACTAAATCTTACTATTCTTATTTTCATATTCAATTCAAGTTATTAATCCAACACCGTAGGTTGTATCCCCGCAACGGTAATGCCGTGGCGCGTTAAAGTTTCTGTTTTCTTTTGATTTCCAGTAATCATTACAATCGACTTGACTTCCAATTGTTTTAAAATTTTTGCCGCTGCCGAAAAATCGCGGTTATCTTTATGAAAACCGACCGCTTCATACGCTTCGGCTTGTGGCATACCTTCTTTTTTAAGTGGTAATGTATTGAGTAAGGCATAATGTCCGTTGCCTTTTCCTTCTTGTTCCAACCAAATCACAATCCCTTTCCCTGCTCGTTCTATCAATTGTTGAGAGATTTCCATTTGCTCGCGACAATCACATTCTACACTATTAAAATGATGTGCAAAAATGCAGGATGAGTGTACGCGACATAACACCGCTTCTCCATTTTTTACATCACCCATCACCAGCGCATGCGACTCTTTGATTCCGTCATAAAAGAGGATTTCTCTGTATGTTCCGTATTTGGTTTTGATGGTTCCTTCGGCGAGTTGTACAATCATAATGATTAAAAATAGCTGTTATTTAGTGTAAAATTACAGCTATTCGACCAGATCAGATCTATCGTCGACTAAAAAGCCCTTGCCGAAGACGAGTCTTTTTATCTACGCATACGCACTCTCTATTTCTTTCAATCGCTCATTGGTCTATTTTTCAAAATCTACATGTCAATTTAAAGCACTTTTACGGTATCAATTCAACAAACGAATCGCCATGAAAAAATTTAAACTCAATAAAATCGGTCGCCGTTTCTGGAGAACTGTCTGTGTTTTATTTGGACTTTTAGTCATTTGGAATATCTACTATTTTTCTACGTTTACACGCTTTCGCGAAAGCGCACCCATCACCACCACCGTAAGTCATCCTGATTACAAAAACCCAATAGCAGAAGCCACTACCGTACTTGCCGCTATAGGGGAAGACAAAAAACTACCCTCGTTTTCTGTAGCGGTTGGACATCACGGAAAGGTTATTTGGTCGGCTGCGGTTGGGTATCAAGATATAGATGCAGGCATTGCCGCGACTCCCAAAACACAATACCGTATTGGAAGCACCTCAAAAGCTGTCACAACCACAGGAATTGCTCGTGCGGTGGATGCTCATAGAATACAGTTAGAGGTAATCATCGGAGATACGATTGTGAATTGGACAAAAAAGAAATGGGATTTTAGTATGCAACAACTCTTGAGTCATACGGCTGGTGTTGGTAATTATGAAGATTTTGGGATAGCTTCCGCGAAATATACCATGTGTAATTGTCATGAGTTTACAACTGCCTCAGAAGGATTAACCGTGTTTGACCCGTATGATTTGATTTTTGAACCTGGGACTTCATTTGCATATTCGACATTTGATATTAATCTTGCGAGTGTGGTTTTGGAACAGGCTGTTGGTACTCCTTTTCTGGAGTATATGGAAGCAAACATATTTCAGCCTTTAGGAATGAAGGACACATACGGCGATCACAACCGCCCAAAAACAGAAGACTTTGCTACCTTTTACGAAACTAGAAATGAGTATTACCGAGAGTTTCGAAGTTTTGAGCAAGTGTACGATATCAACTTAAGCTATAAATGGGCTGGCGGTGGGTTTATCTCCACTCCTACAGATCTTGTCAAGATGGGAAATGCCTATCTTAAAGATGATTCTTTTATCAGTCACGACACCAAAAGAAAATTCTGGACACCTATGAAATTAGACAACGGCGAGGTCAACGAACAACTCTATGCTTTAGGATGGCGCTCATATTTGGACTATACAAACCCCAATCTCCTAGACGGCAAAACCCCTGTATGGATGGTACATCATGGAGGCGTGAGTAAAGGATCTCAAAATTTCTTAATCCTTTTTCCGAATTATGACCTTGTGATCGATGCCTCTATCAACACGAATGTAGCTGACTTTGGAATCTTCTCTGATGAAGTGTATAAAATTGCAAATGTCTTCTTGAAAACTATAGAAAAGAAGGAGAAGGTACTTTACAGAGAAATCAAACTTAGTATTGAAGAAGCATCTGTTAAGTAAACTATCTCAGGGAAAACCCACGAGGGATTTTAAGGAAAGAAACCATTTAGTTTTAAGACAAGCCTCGGAGCATTTAAATCTCGATTATCGAGTAAAACCCGTACAAATACGGTTCATTTTTAGAAGGTTTATAACTATTTTGGCTCTATAAAAACAACCCTCCATGAAAATAACCATTACAAACAAATCTGCAATCACTGACGCGAAAAAAATTTTCCTTCTATTAACAGGAAACAGTTTTAAGGGTAGTGGCATTACGGTAGGAAAATCAACGCCTTTATCATCATTAACAAACAACTCTTT